>JBBQGU010000025.1:0-20102 GCA_038323315.1 Rhodobacterales bacterium
GGTGGTCTGGGCGATCCGCGATGGGCGTGAAGCTGCCGATAGCATCCTGACCTACCTGTCCCAACCCGCTTTGGTCGCGGCAGAGTGATTGGTCGGGTCCGCAGAACGGTTTAGAATAAACCCGCCACCCGACCCCATTCCACAATTCCAGTTGGAGAGTTCCCCATGCGCACGGCCCTGTTAATCCCCCTCCTGTGTCTCGCTACCCCCGTATTTGCCGCCACATTCACCCCGCCCGACGGCTGCACGGCGACTCTGACCGTCCAGTCGCGCAGCTGCAACGTCTCGCATTTCTACACCTGCGAAAAGGACGCCTCGGGCAACCAATGGCGCGCCGATTTCGGGGCCGAGGGCATGTATTACATGTCGATGATCGACCGCGAAACGCAGTGGCTCGAAAGCTATGAGATGAACGGCTCGGGCACCGCGCCGCTCAACAAGGAAACGCTGGACCCCTCGCCCAAAGACCCCGCCTCGTTGTCGGGTCTGGTCAGCAGCGGGCTGGACACTTTCGATTTCAACCTGACCAAAAGCACCGGCGAAAAAAGCCGTGTGACCGGGTTCGACCAGTTGACCGGCAAAACCGCTGTGATCGACGGCGAGACGCTTCGGCAGACCGAATACGAATTCACCCAGACCGATACAGATGGCAAGGTGAGGCGTCACGCAAAAGGCAACGAATACATTTCGGAACAGTTTCGCAGCTTTTTCTCCGGCAGTTCCAAATGGCAGGCCGAGGATGGCACTTTTCTGAACATCGAAGGCGCGCCGATCACCTTCATCAAACCCGGCGAGCCCGGTTTCGGCTCGACGTTGCCGCTGTTTGAATGTGATGACCAGATGTCGTTGCTTCCGATGCCCGCTTTGCCAATCACCCCCGTAACGCTGAGGAAGTAATGCCCCGCCGCATGGACCTTCATGCCCAAAAGAAACTGCGCGGTCGTGCCCGTCACGATCGCGCCTTCTTTGCCGCCATGGATGCTCTTGACGTCAGGACCCCCAACCTGCCCACCGCCTTCACCGCCCTTGGCACTCTAATCGCCGAATACAACCATGACGCTGCCATACTGAACAAACGTTCCGAATAGGTCGTCATGCAATCCCAACCGCCCTGCAGGAGCCTGCCATGACCATCTATGACCAAGCCTGGGTTGCCGCCGAAGAAGCCAAGCGCGCCTGGATGGACGCCAATAGCCTCTATAAAACCGAGGATGAACATGCCTCCTGCGGGGTCGGTCTGGTCGTGGCAATATCGGGCAAACCCAGCCGCAAGGTTGTCGAACATGGCATTTCTGCGCTGAAAGCCGTCTGGCATCGGGGTGCCGTCGATGCCGATGGCAAGACTGGCGACGGCGCGGGCATCCATGTGCAAATCCCGGCGAAGTTCTTCTACGACCAGGTCCGCCGCACCGGCCACGAACCCGACATGAAAAAGCTGATCGCCGTCGGTCAGATCTTTCTGCCCCGCACCGACTTTGGCGCGCAGGAACGCTGCCGGACCATCGTCGAGACCGAGGTTCTGCGCATGGGCCATTACATCTACGGCTGGCGTCACGTCCCCGTCGATGTGACCGTGCTGGGTGACAAAGCCAACGCCACCCGCCCTGAAATCGAACAAATCCTGATCCGCTGCGAAAACGGTGCCGACACCGAACAGTTCGAGCGTGAACTGTACATCATCCGCCGCCGCATCGAAAAATCCGCCCTCGCCGCCCAGATCCAAGGCCTGTACCTGTGCAGCCTGTCCTGCCGGTCGATCATCTACAAAGGCATGATGCTGGCCGAACAGGTCGCGGTCTTTTACCCCGACCTGATGGACGACCGTTTCGAAAGCGCCTTCGCCATCTATCACCAGCGCTACAGCACCAACACCTTCCCCCAATGGTGGCTCGCCCAGCCATTCCGAATGCTCGCTCATAATGGTGAGATCAACACCCTCAAGGGCAACGTCAACTGGATGAAGTCCCACGAAATCCGCATGGCGTCCAACAACTTTGGCGACGCTGCGGAGGATATCAAGCCGATCATCCCCGGCGGCACCTCCGACTCGGGTGCCTTGGATGCCGTGTTTGAGGTTCTGGTCCGCTCCGGTCGCTCCGCCCCCATGGCCAAAACCATGATGGTGCCCGAAGCGTGGTCCAAACAAACCGTCAACATGCCCAAAGCCTGGGCCGACATGTATTCCTATTGTAACTCGGTGATGGAACCTTGGGACGGCCCCGCCGCCCTTGCCATGACCGATGGCCGCTGGGTCTGTGGCGGCCTTGACCGCAACGGCCTGCGCCCCATGCGCTATGTCGTCACCGGCGACGGCATGCTGATCGCGGGCTCCGAGGCCGGCATGGTCCCGGTTGACGAAGCCACCGTCCGCGAAAAGGGCGCGCTTGGCCCCGGCCAGATGATCGCCGTCGACATGACCGAAGGCCGCCTCTATCACGACGTTGAACTTAAAGACAAACTCGCCGCCGCCCAGCCCTACAGCGAATGGGTTGGCAAGATCGTCGACCTGAACGCGTTGCTGCGCGACGTGCCCGAAGCCGCGATGTTCTCTGGCGCCGAACTTCGCCGCCGCCAGCTCGCTGCCGGCTATACGCTGGAGGAGTTGGAGCAAGTCCTCGCCCCCATGGTCGAGGATGGCAAGGAGATGATCGCCTCGATGGGCGACGACACCCCCGCAGCCGTTCTGTCCAGCCAGTACCGCCCGCTCAGCCACTACTTCCGCCAGAACTTCAGCCAGGTCACCAACCCGCCCATCGACTCACTTCGCGAAGGCCGCGTGATGTCGCTGAAAACCCGCTTCGGCAACCTGCGCAACGTGCTGGACGAAAACTCCTCGCAAACTGAAATCCTTGTTCTGGAATCCCCCTTCATTGCGAACGGTGAGTTTGATGTTCTGACCCAGCGCTTCGGCGACCAGATTGCCTACATTGACTGCACCTTTGCCGCAGACGCCGAACCCGACGCCCTTCGCAAGGCCCTGGAACGTATCCGCGCCGAGGCCGAGGATGCCGTCCGCTCGGGTGCAGGCCACCTGGTCTTGACCGACCAACACCAATCCGGCGACCGCGTGGCGATGGCGATGATCCTCGCCACCTCTGCCGTGCACTCCTGGCTGACCCGCAAAGGCCTGCGCACCTTCTGCTCGATCAATGTCCGCTCGGCCGAATGTATCGACCCCCATTACTTCGCCGTCCTGATCTCCTCCGGTGCCACCACCGTCAACGCCTACCTCGCCGAAGACTCCATTGCCGACCGCCTGTCACGCGGCCTGCTGGAAGGCTCGCTGCTGGACGCCATGCGCCGCTACCGTGACGCCATCGACGCGGGCCTGTTGAAAATCATGTCCAAAATGGGCATCTCGGTCATCTCCTCGTATCGCGGCGGCCTGAATTTCGAGGCTGTCGGCCTGTCCCGCGCCATGGTCGCCGAATACTTCCCCGGCATGCAAAGCCGGATCTCCGGCATCGGCCTGACCGGCATCCAGAAGGAATCCGAGGAGGTTCACGCCAAAGGCTGGCTCAGCAACACCGACGTGCTGCCCGTCGGCGGCTTTTACAAGGCCCGCCGCTCCGGCGAAAAGCATGCATGGGAGGCGCAGACGATGCACCTTCTGCAATCGGCCTGCGACCGCGCCTCCTTTGACATCTGGAAGCAATACTCCGCCGCCATGCGCGCCAACCCCCCGATCCACATCCGCGACTTGTTGGACATCAAGCCCCTCGGCAAAGCCGTTCCGATCGAGGAAGTCGAATCCATAACCTCCATTCGTAAACGCTTCGTCACCCCGGGCATGTCCCTGGGTGCCCTATCCCCTGAGGCCCACAAAACCCTGAACGTCGCCATGAACCGCATCGGCGCGAAATCCGACAGCGGGGAAGGCGGCGAAGATCCCGCGCACTTCTTCCCGGAACCCAACGGCGACAACCCCTCGGCCAAGATCAAACAGGTCGCCTCTGGCCGTTTCGGCGTGACCGCAGAATACCTGAACGCGTGTGAGGAATTGGAAATCAAGGTCGCCCAGGGTGCCAAACCCGGCGAGGGCGGCCAGCTTCCGGGGATGAAAGTCACCCAGCTGATCGCCCGCCTGCGCCATTCAACGCCCGGCGTGACCCTGATTTCACCGCCGCCACACCACGACATCTACAGCATCGAAGACCTCGCCCAGTTGATCTACGACCTGAAACAGATCAACCCCCGCGCCAAGGTTACCGTCAAACTGGTCTCCTCCAGCGGCGTCGGCACCATCGCGGCAGGCGTGGCCAAGGCCAAAGCCGACGTCATCCTGATCTCCGGCCACAACGGCGGCACCGGGGCAAGTCCGGCCACATCGATCAAATACGCCGGCCTGCCATGGGAGATGGGCCTGACCGAAGCGCACCAGGTCCTCGCCATGAACAACTTGCGCGAACGCGTCATGCTGCGCACCGATGGTGGCCTGCGCACGGGCCGCGACGTGGTGATGGCCGCCATGATGGGAGCCGAGGAATACGGCATCGGCACCGCCGCCCTGATCGCCATGGGTTGCATCATGGTCCGCCAGTGCCAATCCAACACCTGTCCGGTCGGGGTCTGCACCCAAGACCAACGCTTGCGCGACAAATTCACCGGCACAGCGGATAAGGTCGTCAACCTGATCACCTTCTACGCCCAAGAAGTCCGCGAAATCCTCGCCTCCATCGGCGCCCGTTCCATGGACGAAATCATCGGCCGCGCCGACCTGCTGTCCCAGGTTTCACGCGGTGCCGAACACCTGGACGACCTCGACCTGAACCCCCTCCTGATCAGCGTGGATGGGGCGCACAAGATCACCTACGACCGCTCCAAACCCCGCAACCACGTCCCCGACACCCTGGATGCCGAGATCGTCAAGGACGGTGCAAGGTTCTTCGAAGACGGCGAAAAGATGCAACTCAGTTACGCCGTCCGCAACACCCTGCGCACCATCGGCACGCGCGCCTCCAGCCATATCGTCAAGAAATTCGGTATGCGCAACACCTTGCAACCTGACCACCTGACGGTAAAACTCACAGGCTCTGCAGGCCAATCCCTCGGCGCTTTCGCCGTCCGTGGCCTGAAACTGGAGGTTATGGGCGACGCCAACGACTATGTCGGCAAGGGCCTGTCCGGCGGCACGATCACCGTCCGCCCGGCCATGAACTCACCCCTCGTCGCCGCCGACAATACCATCATCGGCAACACCGTCCTGTACGGCGCGACCGACGGCTACCTATACGCCGCAGGTCGCGCCGGTGAACGCTTCGCCGTCCGCAACTCGGGCGCCAAGGTGGTGGTCGAGGGCTGCGGTTCCAACGGCTGCGAATACATGACCGGCGGCGTGGCGGTCATCCTCGGCCGCATCGGTGCCAACTTCGGCGCCGGCATGACCGGCGGCATGGCCTATATCTATGACCCCAAAGCGACGGCGGAAGACCTGATCAATCATGAATCCCTCGTCACCTGCGCCGTCTCCCACCCCCATTGGGAGGCGCAGCTGAAATCCCTGATCGAGGCGCATGTAACCGAAACCGGCAGCCACCACGCCACCCGCATCCTCGCCAACTGGACCGATGAGCGGGCGAATTTCCTGCAAATCTGTCCCAAGGAAATGCTGATCCACCTCGCCCATCCCTTGTCAGACCAGGCGATCAAAGTCCCCGCCGAGTAACAATAGCCCCCCGCCAGGGGCCATTTCGTCCGCCCAAACTGACCTGCATCAAGGCGCAAGCCGCCTCCCCATGCCATCTCTGCCGCTGAAACTGGCTAGGAGCCTCGCTATGTCTGACCTGATCGTCATCACCTTCGACACCGACGTCGACGCCTTCGAAATGCGCGCCGAACTGGCCAAACTGCAAACCGAATATCTGCTGCAGATGGAGGATATGGTCGTCGTCACGCGCGCGCTGGACAACACGGTACAGCTGCACCAATCCGCCAACCTGACGGCCCTGGGGGCTGTCAGCGGCGGCTTCTGGGGTGCGCTGATCGGTATGCTGTTCCTGAACCCGATCCTCGGGGCGGTGGTCGGGGCCGGGGCCGGGGCGCTGTCAGGGTCCTATACCGATCTGGGCATCAACGACGATTTCATGCGTGAACTGGGGGCCAAACTGACCCCGGGCACCGCCGCCGTCTTTATCCTGGTGCGCAAGATCTCGGCCGACAAGGTCGCTGCACGGCTGGCCACCCTGAACGCCAAGGGCCATATTCTGCAAACCTCGCTGTCGGCCGAGGACGAGGCCAAGCTCGCCGCCGCATTCGCCCCCAAACCTGCCTGAGATCTGCCTTGACCACGGCTTGCAGGTCAGGCCATTCCTAGGCAATGGCCAGCAAGTCGAAACCCGTCCCACCGCCCCCGCGCCGCCCCCTGTGGCGCCGCAGCCTTGGCTGGATTTCCCGAGGAATTCTGGCCGTGGCGGCCTTCTACATCGCATTGATCCTGCTGTTCTCATTCCTGACCCCGCCCGGCAACATCTACCAGTGGCAGGAAAGCTGGCGGTTGGGCGGTATCGAACGGCAATGGGTGAATTTCGACGACATCGCCCCCGAAATGGCCCGCTCCGCCGTGGCGGGTGAGGATGCCAACTTCTGCCTGCACTGGGGCTTTGACATGGCCGCCATCCGCGACGCCATCGCCAGCGGCTCCAATCGCGGCGCGTCAACCCTGTCGCAACAAGTGGTCAAGAACGTATTCCTCTGGCAAGGCCGCTCGTGGATCCGCAAAGCGATGGAGGCTGCCATGACCCCGGTCGTCGAACTGATATGGTCCAAACAGCGCATTCTGGAGATGTACCTGAACCAGGCCGAATTTGCCGAAGGCGTCTTTGGCGTTCAGGCTGCCGCACAGCATTATTGGGGCAAAGACGCACGCGACCTGACCCCGACCGACTCCGCCCGCCTCGCCTCGGTCCTGCCAAACCCCAAGGACTACAACGCCGGCAAACCGGGCCCCTATGTCCGCAACCGCGCGCGCCAGATCATCTCGGGTGCCGAAACCATCAAGGCCGATGGCCGCGCCGCCTGTTTCGAGGTTACGGACTAAGGCCCCATCCCCATTGATCGCCACCCCCCATTGATCCCCACCCTAGGGCCTAGTATCACGAGCCATCAAGCCAAGGGCCGCCCCATGATCCGTCTTTACCATTTCTCCCTGTCGCCCTTTTGCCGCAAGGTCCGCCTGACACTCGCCGAGAAAAAGCTCGAGGTGGAACTGGTCGAGGAGCGTTATTGGGAACCCTCCCCCGACTTCCTGCGCCGCAACCCAGCGGGCAAGGTGCCGGTCCTGCGGCTCGACAGCGGCAAGGTGCTTTCGGAAAGCCAGGCGATCTGCGAATATCTGGATGAGACGATTCCGGCCAACCCCCTGATGCCCCGCGATCCTGACACAAGGTACGAGGTTCGCCGCCTCTGCGCCTGGTTCGACGACAAGTTTCAGGTCGAAGTCACCTCGAAACTGCTTTACGAACGCGTCCACAAAAAACTGATGGGTCAGGGCTATCCCGACAGCAAGAATGTGAAATCCGGCGCGGGCCGCATCAAACACCACATCGACTACCTGCACTCCCTGCTGGAACAGCGCCGCTGGCTGGCGGGCGACGCGATGACCTTGGCCGATTTCGCCGCCGCTGCGCACCTGTCCTCGCTCGACTACATCTCGGACGTCGACTGGCACCGGTCCGCAGCGGTCAAGGACTGGTACGCCAAGATCAAATCGCGCCCGTCCTTCCGCACCCTGTTGGCCGACCAGATCCCCGGCTTCCCCCCACCCGCACATTACACCGACCTGGATTTCTGACCCACCCGCTCCTCAGGCCTGACAGCCTTCCTCGCTGCCGGACGCGCGCCTGACCCTGGCGAGGAAACCTGTCAAGGTTGACGAGCGGTCCATCACACTCCGATCCGCCCGCGCAAACCGCCGGTCTGCCCGCGATCCAGCAGCACATGATCCGCCAGAACCAGCGCCATCATCGCTTCCCCCACCGGCACTGCCCTGATGCCGACACACGGATCATGCCGCCCCTTGGTGACAAGATCGACCGCCTCGCCGCGCGCATTGATACTCGCCCGCGGCGTCAGGATCGAGCTTGTCGGCTTCACCGCGAACCGGCACACCACCGGCTGACCTGAACTGATCCCGCCCAAAATCCCCCCCGCATGATTGCTCAGGAACTCGGGCCCCCCAATCCCCATCCGTATCTCATCCGCATTCGCAACCCCGGTCAGGCTGGCCGAGGCCATCCCATCGCCGATCTCAACCCCCTTGACCGCATTGATCGACATCATCGCGGCGGCCAGATCGCTGTCCAGCTTGCCATACAACGGTGCCCCCAACCCCGCAGGCACCCCCTCCGCCACCACCTCGATCACCGCGCCAACCGAGTTGCCCGATTTCCGCAACCCATCCAGATACGCCGCCCAGTCCGCCGCTGCGATCGGATCGGGGCACCAGAACGGGTTCATCTCGATCTGCCCCATATCCATCCGCGCCCGGTCAATCCCCTGCGGACCCATCTGCACCATATACCCCGTGATCCGCACCATCGGGGCCAGTGCGGCCAACACCACCCGTGCCACCCCTGCCGCCGCAACCCTGCTGGCCGTCTCCCGCGCCGAAGACCGCCCACCCCCGCGATAATCCCGGACCCCATATTTCTGATGGTAGGTGATATCCGCATGGCCGGGCCGGAACGCCTGCGCGATCTCGCCGTAATCCTTCGACCGCTGGTCCGTGTTTTCGATCATCAACTGGATCGGCGTGCCCGTCGTCCGCCCCTCGAACACGCCGGACAAGATGCGCACCTGATCCGCCTCTTGCCGCTGCGTGGTGTATTTGTTCTGCCCAGGCTTGCGTCGGTCCAGCCAAGGCTGCAAATCCGCCTCGCTCAGCGTCAACCCCGGCGGGCAGCCATCGACCGTGCAGCCAATCGCCGGCCCATGGCTCTCGCCCCAAGTGGTGAAACGGAACAGATGTCCAAAGGTGTTCAACGACATGCGGGGCCTCCTGTTCCCCACGCTTTAATCCATCGACCAGGCCCGATAAACCCCAAGATTTCAGTTGGCCCCACGAACCACCGCATCCAGAGCCCGCAGCGTGATCGGAAACCGGAACTTGCAGCCAAACAGCGTCGCCCCCAGCGCACGGGTCAGAAAGCTGACGCCGAACAGCACCGTCACCGCATGGCGCGTGGCCAGCGGTTGCCACACCACCTCGGCAAAGCTGACCGCGCTGCCGGGCCCGGCAAGTCATGGTCCTGCAAGGCCACCAGCAGCCAAACCCACATTGCGCCGGTCATCGCCCCGATCCGCACCGCAGCCCCGGCCAATGGCGCAAGCCCGATCCCCGCTCCCTGAACCGCGCCCATGTCCCGCCCCTCCGTTTGCGCCACACCAATGACGCCCCTTACCCGATGTCAAGCAAGCCCCGCCAATGGTGATTCGCCGCCAATGGTCAAAGCACGCCTCCGCGTCCGCGACCGCGCCCGCCATCTCCACACAGAATAGAAGTGATGTAGACGCGATGTAGGTTGGTCATATTTCGTTAACCACCTCGGCTAACGTAGCGTCCAGACACTTGCGCCGCGACAATTTCCACCCTTGCACCTGCCGCGCCAATGCTTATGTTCGCCTTCACCTCGGGGTGGCTGTCATGGCCTGAGATGCAGCAATGCGGACCCGTCGAACCTGAACCGGATCATACCGGCGGAGGGAAGGTTTAGGGTTCGCACCCTCTCCATTCCCGCTCGTCGCAAAATGGAGACTGCAATGAATACTTTCCATCTTGCACTGGCGTTGCTCCCCTTGGCCACCACGGCCATGGCGCAAACCCCTGTGCTGAACGTGCTGACTTACGACAGCTTTACCGCCGAATGGGGCCCCGGCCCTGCCATCGAAAAGGGGTTCGAGGCGACCTGCGGCTGCGATCTTAAATTCACCGCAACCGGTGACGCGGCCGCCATGCTGGCCCGGCTCAAGCTGGAGGGGGCCAGTTCCACCGCCGATGTCGTGCTCGGTCTGGACACGTCGCTGACCGAGATGGCCCGCCAGTCCGGCCTGATCGCCCCACATGGCCTGAGCCTGCCAAACGACCTGCCGGTGGCCTTCGCCGACCCTGATTTCATCCCCTTCGACTGGGGCTGGTTCGCCTTTGTCTATGACAACACCAAGATTACCAACCCCCCGAAATCCTTTACGGAATTGGCCGCCAGCAATCTGAAGATCGTCATCCAGGACCCCCGGTCTTCCACCCCCGGGCTCGGTCTATTGATGTGGATCAAGGCGGCCTACGGCGACCAGTCCGCAACCATCTGGCAGGACCTGACCGACAACATCCTGACCGTCACACCGTCTTGGGACCAAGCCTATGGCCTGTTCCTGAAGGGCGAGGCCGACATGGTCCTGTCTTATACCACCTCCCCCGCCTACCACCTGATCGCCGAGAATGACGCCACCAAATCGGCCGCCCCCTTCATCGAGGGCCACTATATGCAGGTCGAGGTTGCCGCCGTGCTGAAATCCAGCCGGCACCCCGATCTGGCAAAGGCCTTCCTCACCTACCTTGCCGGCGATGAAGCCCAGGCGACCCTGCCCGAAACCAACTGGATGTATCCGGCCAAAATTCCCGCCGCTGGCCTGCCCGCCGGGTTTGAAACCCTGATCAAGCCCACGACATCTTTGCTCTTTTCCTCAGTTCAGGCCGAGGGCCAACGTCAAGCCGCCGTGGATGAATGGCAAACCATCCTCGCCCGCTGAACCTATCCGCATTGCTGCTGTCCGCCGTTCTGGCAGCCTTGGTGCTTGGCACGGCCCTTGCGCTCGCGCTCAGGGCCGATCAGTTCAGCCTGCGTGCCGCGGAATGGGCCGCGCTTCGGTTCACCCTGCATCAGGCCGCCCTGTCCGCGCTTCTCTCAAGCCTCCTTGCCATACCCCTCGCCCGCGCCCTTGCACGACGCCACTTCTGGGGCAGGGGCGCGATCGTCACCTTGCTCGGCGCACCCTTCCTGTTGCCGATCGTGGTGGCAGTGATCGGCATCCTGGCCGTCTATGGCAGAACCGGCATCGTCACCCAAGCCTTGAGCGCGCTGCACCTGCCCACACCCAGCATCTTTGGGATGCAAGGCGTTGTTCTGACAAACGTATTCTTTAACCTTCCGCTTTGCACACGCATTCTGCTGAACGGCTGGCAGGCCATCCCTTCTGAACGATTTCGCTTGGCCCAGACGCTGAACCTGCCAACCTCAGCCCGCTTTCGCCACCTTGAATGGCCGATGCTGCGCCAAACCCTGCCCGGCGCCTGGGTCGTGGTGTTCCTGTTATGCCTGACCAGCTTTGTCGTATCCCTGACTTTCGGCGGCGGCCCCAAAGCCACGACGCTGGAGCTTGCCATCTACCAGGCCCTGCGTTTTGACTTCGACCTTGGCCGCGCGGCGCTGCTCGCCTGTCTGCAATTCACCATCTGCGCCCTGTCCGTCACCCTCGCCGCCCGCTTTGTCCCCCTCGCAGGGTTTGGCATCGGTCAGGACCGCGCCCTGCCATCTGACCGCACAAGCGGCCTGCTGTTGACCCTTGATACGGTCATCATTACCCTCGCCGTGGCCTTCCTGATGGTTCCTTTGATCATGGTCCTGCAAGCGGGTGTCGCAGGGTTCACAAGTTTGCCAATCACCCTCTGGCAAGCCGCAGTCAGATCCACCGGCATGGCCCTGACGTCGGCCTTGCTCGCGGTCAGTGGGGCTTTGACCCTGGCCCTCGCCGTGGCCGCCCACGCCCGCGCCGCAGCGCTGATCGAGGCGGCTGCGATGCTGCCACTCGCCGCCTCCGGCCTGGTTCTCGGCACCGGTATCTTCCTGATTTTGCGTCCTTTCACCAGCCCCGAGGCCCTGGCCTTGCCGGTCACCGTGCTGGTCAACGCTGCCATCGCCCTGCCCATCACCTTCCGCCTGCTGTTGCCCGAGGCGCGCAGCCTGCATGCCGACTATGCCCGGCTCGCCGCCACGCTGAACCTGCAGGGCACAGCCAAACTACGCTGGCTGACCCTGCCACGCCTGGCCCGCCCGCTTGGCTTGGGCGGCGGAATCGCAGCAGCGCAAAGCATGGGCGATCTGGGCGTCATCGCCCTGTTTGCCGGTGATGACACCGCAACCTTGCCGCTGATGATCAGCCGCCTTGCAGGGGCCTACCGCATGACCGAGGCCGCTGCCGCCTCGGTCCTGCTGGTTGCCATCAGTTTCTCCCTGTTCGCCCTGTTCGACCGTGGAGGCCGCTATGTTGCGCCTTGAGAATTTGATCCTTTCCCACCCCGGCTTTTCCCTGACCGCCGATTTCAGCGTTGAACCCGGCCAAAGGATTGCGATCATCGGCCCCTCCGGTGCCGGCAAGTCCTCGCTGTTGATGGCGATAGCAGGGTTTGTCACACCAGCGTCGGGCTGCATCAGTTGGGCCGGGCGCGACCTTGGCCCCCTTGCCCCCTCACAGCGCCCGGTCTCGATCCTGTTTCAAGATCAGAACCTGTTCCCGCACCTGACCTTGGCCCAAAACCTCGGCCTGGCGCTCTCGCCGCGCCTCCGGCTCGACCCAGCCCAACGCCAGCAGGTCGAGCAGGTCCTGACGCGACTCGGGCTTGACGACCTGGGAGCCCGCCGCCCTGGTGAGTTGTCGGGCGGCCAACAAGGGCGCGCCGCCTTGGGCCGGGTGCTGCTGCAAAACCGGCCGATCCTGCTGCTGGACGAACCCTTTGCCGCCCTCGGCCCGGCGCTGAAAAATGATCTTCTGGATCTGGTCCGCGATCTGACAGCCTCTTCGCAAACCCTGACGCTGTTGGTCAGCCACGACCCCGCTGACGCCAAACGCTTTGCCCAAAGCACGGTTTTGCTGGCGGATGGTCAGGCCGTGGCTCCGGTCGACACCCAATCGCTTTTCGCGAACCCACCTGCTGCGTTGCAACGCTATCTCGGCACGTAAAATGCAAAACCCCGCCTGAAGGCGGGATTTTGTGACGTGGTTAATTGCAAGTCAGGGTTAATTGCAAGTCAGGCGGTTTTCTTGGATTTGACGCCAGCCCACAGCTTTTTATTTGTCAGGTACAGCATCACCGACAACAGCCCCAACAAGATCACGGCTTTGAACCCGCTTTGTTTGCGCACCATCATCTTGGGCTCGGCAGCCCACATCAGAAACGCCGACACATCCTCGGAATAATTTTCCATCGTGCCTTCGGTGCCATCGGCATAGGTCACTTGGTCTGCCGACAAGGACAGGTTCGACATGGCCATGTAGCCACCCGGAAACGCCGTATTTCCATAAAGCGTTACGCCAGCCTGTTCAATTTCTTCGCCGGTAAAGCCAATCAGGATGGAATAGATATGTTCCGGTCCGCCCATACCTTTGAGCAACTGATTGGTCCCCAGACCATAGGGCCCCGAAAAGCCAGCCCGCGCCTTCGCCATCACCGACAGATCTGGTGCACCTGCCAGAACATTTGCGGGGAACAGATCCGCCGGCGTCGCCACGCGCTCCTCGCCGGTATCCTTGTCGACCACGGTCAGGTTCCTGGCATAGGCCTTGACCTGTTCTTCGGGAAGGCGTGGCCCGCCTTCTTCGGCCAGCGCGCCGATCCGCAGAAACTTCAGACCGTGGCAGGCCGAGCAGACTTCGGTATAAACCTGCAGCCCGCGCTGCAGCTGCTGCTCGTCAAAGGTACCGAACGGGCCTTGAAAGCTGAAGGCCACATCGACAGTCTTTGCACCCTCTGCCGCCATGGCAGCACCGGTCATCAGGGTCAGTGCAGAAACGGCGCTGATTGCGATTTTGCGAAACATCTCAGTCAGTTCCTTTCACTCACTCGGCCGGGTTGGCATAGTGCGACTTGAAGTCGTCTTCGATCGTCGCCGGTTGCAGCAACGGCTTTTCCAGTACGCCCAGCAATGGCAGAACGACCAGGAAATAGGCGAACCAGTAGGTCGACGCGATCAGGCCGATCCAACCGGTCAGACCACTTGGCGCCTGACTGCCGACCCACATCAGAACGACAAAGTCGACGACCAGAATGGCGAACCACCATTTGAACATCGGGCGATAGCGGCCTGAACGTACCGAAGAGGTATCCAGCCAAGGCGCCATCGCCATAACCAGAATTGCGCTTACCATGGCCAGAACGCCGAACAGTTTGGCGTCAACGATGCCGAACGTCAGGAATTGCACCAGCTGGACCGCCCAAACCGTGTTATCAAAGGCGCGCAAGATAGCATAGAACGGGAGCAGATACCATTCCGGCACGATATGCGCAGGCGTCGCCAGCGGGTTGGCCTGAATGTAGTTGTCGGGGTGGCCCAGAAAGTTGGGCATGAACCCCACGACAGCAAAGAAAACCATCAATATCAACGACAACGCCAACAAGTCCTTGATCACGAAATAGGGCCAGAAGGGCAAGGTATCACGCTCTGCCTCTTCCTTGGACCCGCGACGCACTTCAACGCCCGTCGGGTTGTTGTTACCGGTGGTGTGAAACGCCCAGATATGCACGCCAACCAGACCGGTGATGACGAAAGGCAGCAAGTAGTGGAGGCTGAAGAAGCGGTTCAGCGTGGCATTGTCGACCGCAAAGCCGCCCAGCAACCATTCCTGCAAGGCCGTGCCGACGCCGGGGATGGCACCAAACAGCCCGGTGATCACCGTGGCACCCCAGAACGACATCTGGCCCCATGGCAGCACATAACCCATGAAGGCGGTGACGATCATCAGGAAATAGATAATCATGCCGATGATCCACGTGACCTCACGCGGCGCTTTGTAACTGCCGTAGTACAGACTGCGGAAAATGTGGCAGTACACCGCAAAGAAGAACAACGATGCGCCATTTGCGTGCAGATAGCGCAGCATCACCCCGCCATTCACGTCGCGCATGATATGCTCGACGCTGGCAAAGGCCAGGGCGGTGTTGGGCGTGTAATGCATGGCCAGCACGATACCGGTCACGATCTGCATCGCCAGACAGAATGTCAGTACAATCCCCCAGATCCACATCCAGTTCAGGTTTTTGGGTGTGGGGATGGTCAGGGCGTCATAACCCAACCCGACAATCGGCAAACGACTGTGCAGCCAGGTCTGAAAGCCTGGCTTGGGCTGATAATGGTCGTGCGGAATACCAGACATCTTGCTGTTCCTTACCCGAGCTTGATCGTTGTTTCATTGATGAAAGACGCAATCGGTATTTCGAGATTACGCGGCGCGGGGCCCTTGCGGATACGGCCCGAGGTGTCATAGGCCGATCCGTGACAGGGGCAGAACCAGCCGCCAAAATCGCCAGCACCATCGCCCAGCGGCACACAGCCCAGATGCGTGCAAACGCCCATCATCACCAGCCATTTGCCATCCGCGTCCAGTGCCCGGTTCTGGTCGCTGGCATCGGCCCCC
This sequence comes from Rhodobacterales bacterium, assembly GCA_038323315.1. Taxonomy (GTDB): domain Bacteria; phylum Pseudomonadota; class Alphaproteobacteria; order Rhodobacterales; family Rhodobacteraceae; genus Stagnihabitans. The sequence goes on from JBBQGU010000025.1 coordinate 15,403, forward strand.
GGCAGGTTTGCGTTTTCGGAATTGACGTCCACCAGATCGGTCAGCGCAACCTCGCGCGCGGCCGTGATCTCTTCCGCCGTGCGATAGCGGATGAACACGGGCTTGCCGCGCCATTTCACGGTCAGCTGGCTGCCCTCGACCACGCCGCTGATATCCACCTCGATCGAGGCGAGCGCCTTGACGTCGGCCGAAGGGTTCATCTGGTTCACCAACGGCCAGATTGCAGCGCCAGCAGCAACAACGCCAACACCGGCGGTGGCATAGTACAGAAAATCACGGCGACTTCCTGCGGATTCTTCAGCGTGGGACATCTGGACCTCTCCCTTCCGGTGGCCGCAGACCGTGCGACCCTGTATACCTTAAAGACTGCGGGTTAACGCAGTCTTGCCGGGCGACGTTTAGACAAGATTTGGGGGGGAAGTCCAGCGGACAAAGCACCGCAGGGCGGGGCAAGTTAACGAGGCGCCGGTTGCCGTCAAACTGGCGGTCGGGTCGACAGCATCGACGGGCGCGCCGCCATCCCGGCCTCCCACGCTGCCAGCTTGGGCCGACCCGGCCGCCAGGTCCGCACGTCGTGGCGAAAGTCCAGATAGGCCAGCGCACAGGCCAGTGCCACCTGCCCCATATCCAGCGCACCCATCTGCCGCTCCTCCAGCATATCCAACGTGCGGGCGACCTTGGCCCACTGCCCTTCGACCCAATCGCCGAACCGCTTGTCCTCGGGTCGTACCCGCGCCTCGTAGACCATCAGGATTGCCGCATCCATCATGCCATCCGCTGTCGCCTCTAGCGTCAGGGTTTGCCACAGCGCGTCGCCTGTACCATACAACCCCGCACCGGCCAGATCATCCAAGTATCGGCAGATCACCCGGCTATCGTACAGCGCCATGCCATCATCCCGCACCAGCACCGGTATCTTGCCGAGCGGGTTCAGTTCGACCGGCATCGTCCCAGACGCAACCGGAGTTCCTGCGGCCACGAGCACTTCGACCCGATCCTGCATCCCGGTCTCCAGCAGCAGAACCATGACCTTGCGGCCAAACGGGGTGGTTGGTGAATGATAGAGGCGCATCGGAATTCCTTTCGTCATCGCCGGGAACCTCTGCCTCAGACCAAAGCCTGTCAACAGCCGATCAGTCCGCGCCCAACTCTTTCGTCGCCACGGCAATTCCGTCCCCATCCCCAGGTGCGGCAATCACGGCCTCCCGCGCCGCTGCAGCCTAGTTCTGGTTCAGCTTCCAAATCCCCTCCACCGTCGCAATCGTCAACCGAAACGGCAGAATCATCCACGTCATTCGCGCTATCACCCGCTCGGACATCTTGGCCGTGGTCCAGGCACGCTTTGGGGCCAACCCTGCTTCCTGCGCCATAACCGCCGCCGCACGCAGCCCCGCCGCGATCACCATATTCTACCGGGCCAGATGCAAGTCAAACGCCCGATCGGCCGCCATCACAAATGGCACATACGCCAGCACCGGCCCATTGGTCCCGTTCATACACAACACCCCGAATCCCCTCGAACGCGCAAATTCCAGGTTGCCCGAGGCATCGGTCTTGCGAAAAGCGGGGTTCGGATGCACTGGAAACACTTGGCCACAAATGACAAAGCCGCCGAAGGTTCCCCTCTGGCGGCCCATCATCCGTGCTGAAAACACCTCAACCCTGCCAAACTCAACCTTGGCGGGCCTTGTAGCGCTTTTGCGTCTTGTTGATCACATAGACGCGGCCTTTACGGCGCACGATCTGGCAATCGCGATGACGCGTCTTCAGCGAGCGGAGCGAGTTTGCAACCTTCATGGCTGTCTCCTTCGGTTCGCGGTGCGTCTTCGCACCCGTTAAGCTATGCACCCCAGAACAGGGAGCGGTGAAATGGTGGGCGGTACTGGGATCGAACCAGTGGCCACTACGATGTCAACGTAGTGCTCTACCGCTGAGCTAACCGCCCACGAACCTTTGCCATCCCGCCCATACCCAAACCCGGACATGCCAAGTAATAGAACGCGGGCGGAACCGCGTCGGTTGGGGTGCTATAAATAGGTTAGGCGGCCTGATCAAGGGCTTTCAGAACGCAATTTACGCGCTATAGCTATAGAGATCAGAGGAACGCATGACTGACAGCACCTTTCGCCTTACCTGGCCAGCACGGCAAGAAACCAGTGTGATTTTCGCCTCGCCCCATTCCGGGCGGGACTATCCGGTCGAGTTTTTGGCGGCCAGCCAGCTTGACATCGCACAACTGCGCTCTTCCGAGGATGCCTATGTCGACCGACTTTTCGCCCGTGCGCCGCTCTATGGTGCGCCTTTGCTGTGCGCCCTTGCTCCGCGGGCCTATGTCGACCTGAACCGCGCCGTCGATGAACTTGACCCCGGAGTGATCGAGGGGATCGGTCGCCCGGCCCACAACCCGCGCATCTCGTCCGGCTTGGGGGTGATCCCGCGCGTGGTCGCGGGCAGTCGCGCCATCTATCGCGGCAAGATCTCGGCCGACGATGCACAGCAGCGGTTGAATAAATACTGGCGGCCCTATCACAACGCGCTTCAGGACCTGATGGACAGCACCTATGCCAGCTTTGGCGAGGTCATCTTGGTCGACTGCCACTCCATGCCGCACGAAGCAATCGAGGCGCATGCCCGCCCCAATCAGCCCAAGCCTGATATCGTTCTTGGCGACCGTTTCGGCGCTGCCGCTGCGCGCGGAGTGGTCGACCAGATCGAGGCGGTTTTTATTGCCGAAGGGTTCAGCGTCGCCCGCAACTCGCCCTTTGCCGGGGCCTATATCGCTCAACATTACGGCCGCCCCCTGTCGCGCAAACACGTCGTCCAGATCGAAATTGACCGCAGCCTGTATCTGGATGAGGCCAAGGTCGAGCCGAACGCCAAATTCGCTGCAATTTCCGTGTGCCTGAACCGCGTGGTCGCCGAAATCGCCCAGATCGGCCGCCGTGTGCTGCCTGTGGCTGCCGAATAGGGCCTGCGTGGTTCAGCGGTGCCATTTTCGCCAGAGACGTGCTCACCGCAATCGGCCAAGTTCAAAGTCTAGCGTAACGCGCGGCCCTTGATGATCGCCTCGGCTCCGAACTTCGCACGGATGGCATCGGCGGCACGCTCAACCTGTGCTCGTTTGCCGGCATCGGGGTCCAGCAGGTCGCCGGACAAGTCCGCCTCGGCCTCGCAAGCCAGATCACTGATCCCAACCCCGATCAGCCGGAACGGACCTTGCGGCGCCTTGGTGAACAGATCGTGGGCAGCGCGGTAGATCCGGTCGGTCAGTTGGGTCGGATCAGCGAGAGTGTGTCGTCGGCTGATCAACTGAAAATCGTCCCGCTTCAGTTTCAGGGTCACGGTGCGGCCAGACAATTGCTTGGCCTTGGCGCGGTCGGCGACCTGTTCGGACAGCCGCCAGATATGGCCATCCAGCAGGTCTGGGTCTGCGGTATCCTCGTGGAAGGTCGTCTCCTTGCTGATCGACTTCACCTTCTCGTCCCGGGTCACCCGCCGCATATCCTGCCCCCTTGCCAGCGAATACAGCCGCTCTCCCATGCTGCCGAAACGGGCGGACAGGTCAGGACGCGACCAGCGGCGCAGGTCGGTGATGGTGCGGATTCCGGCGGCCTCCAGGCTGGCCTGCATGGCTGTGCCGACGCCCCAGATGATGCGGACGGATCTGGGAGCGAGGAAGGCTTCGGTTTCCTCGCGTCCGATAATCGAGAAACCCCGCGGTTTGTCGAGGTCGGAGGCGATCTTGGCAAGGTATTTGTTGTGGGACAGGCCGACTGATCCGGTCAGGCCAAGTTGAGTTTCCATCTCGCGGACGAGGCCGGCCAGCATGACGGCGGGGGGGTGGCCGTGCAGGCGTTCGGTGCCGGTCAGGTCGAGGAATGCCTCATCCAGAGACAGCGGTTCGATGGCGGGGGTCAGGCGTTCCATCAGGGATCTGATCGCGCGGCTCGCCTCGACATAGGCGGGGAAGCGGGGCTTCACGACGATGGCTTGCGGGCACAGTTTCAGGGCCTGAAACATCGGCATGGCCGAGCGGACCCCTTGGATTCGGGCGAGGTAGCAGCAGGTGGAAACGACCCCCCTGGTGCCGCCCCCGACGATGACGGGGTGGTCGCGGAGGGTTGGGTTGTCGCGTTTTTCAACGCTGGCATAGAAGGCGTCGCAGTCCATATGGGCGATGGAAAGCCCGGTCAATTCGGGGTGGGCAAGCAGACGGGGGGAGCGGCAGTTGGGGCACCTGTTTCCCATGTTGGTCAGAGTCAGGCAATCGCGGCAGAGGCTGGGCATTTGGAGAGTATGAAGGATTTTTGGGGGGGTGTCCACATTTGGACGCTTTGGAAAATGTATTTATATCAACGAGTTGACAACATCTATTAACTCGACGTTATGGATTGAGGCTGGTGAGAGAGGCATAAATGTCCATCTTCGGCCATGTGAACACCCTCTACCGCGGCCTCGCCTGGAACCGCTTTCTGTTCTTCACGCTGTTCGCGATCGGAAGCCTGTCCATCTTCCGCGGGAGGCTGATGTAATGAGGAGGAAATCGCCCAAAAATGAGCGCCACGCCACCACCGAGGGCGCGAAACGACGAAATTCGCCCCGCTATTCGCCCCGACCAGACAGTATCCCGAAATTTTAGTTTGCAGGTAGCGGAACAGTGGGCACCGGAACAGTTTCCGCTGGCGCACTCGACTCAGTCG
>JBBQGU010000026.1:0-19967 GCA_038323315.1 Rhodobacterales bacterium
TTGAAGGGTTCGTCATGTTTGCCAAAGACATAGCCGGGCCAGGATTCCAGGTTCTTGGCGGCGCGCAGCAGCACTTCGCCCTCGACCGCCAGATCGGCACCGGGCGCACCGAACAGGTATTTCGCGTCGATGTTCAGGGTCGGCGTATCGCCCAAGCGGATCGGATCATCCGACAAAGCGAGCTTGAAGTCGATGCGTTCCGGCAGGAAATCCTCGACCAGAAAGGCCTTGGACGTCAGCGCAGCGGCCTCCAGATCGCCAAAGACATCCATCTTCCACGTGCCGCGCGGGGCGGTGTCGGCAATCGGAAAGTCGAAGACATGCCCGCCCGCGCCAAGATCATCCGACATCGCGCGGACATATTCCACGCCGTCAGGCCGCGACAGGATGGCGGTCAGCGGCAGGCCGGTCAGCGCCGCAGTTTCGCTGTCGCGCGCCAAGGCGGTGGCATGAACGGTTTCGCCAGCCCGGTAGGCCCCCCGGTCGGTGGTCAGGAACACATCGACCGGCGGGGCGGCCGGATTACCCTCGACCCCACGGTCCGACAGGTCGAACTCCGGGTCGGTCAGCGACAGGAAGGCGGTATCCTCGCCCATCCGTGCCACGACCAAGGCCGGGGCCGAGGCATCGCTGCCCCGGATCAGCCCGGCGTCAAAGCGGGTATAGCCTGCGTCGTCGGTGGTGGCGGTGGCCAGCACCTCGTTCGCGACGGACAGCAGTTGCAGCGTCACGCCGGTTTTGGCAGTGGCGTCGCCCAAGGACCGGACGAACACATGCAGGCCATCGACGCCCGACAGCGTGGTCAGCCCCAGATCGGATACCACAAACCACTGCCAGGCCGGCGCGTTGGCATAGGGATCGACCCCCGGCACAGCGGCGCGCAGGGCATAAATGCCTGCGGGTTGCCCGGCAATCGCCGCGTCCATCGGCAGGCGGGTCGTCACGTCCTTGTTAATGGTTTGCGCGACGACAGCCGATCCGGTCCAGATCTTCGACCCCATCTGGCTTTGAAAATCTTCTTCCTGATACTCGTACATCGGCGAGTCGAAATAACCGTTCTGCATCACGCGCAGCAAGTTGCGGTCGGTGATCTTGTACACCGACAGGTCCAGCTTGGTGGTGTTGACCGTCACGACCGGGATGGCCGCATCGCCGGTGCGCGGCAGCACATAGCCGCGCCCGGTAAAGCGTGCACCGGGCGCGCGATCCTTGACATAGGCGGTGATCGGCACGGATCTGGCCAAAATCTGACCATCGGCGGCAGGCAGACCCGCACGGAAGGTCACGGTATAGCGGCCGCCGGGTTCGATCCCCTCGACGCACAACTGGCGATACCCGTCCGAGGATACCGACATGCCGGGTTCGGGCAACTGGACAAAGGTCGCATAATCGACGCCCGACTTCACCAGATCTTCGGAAAAGTTGGCGCAGATGCGCGGGCGGTCGGTGTCGGTCTGGATCTGGTTGTCCACCACGCGAAAGCCGTACTTGCCCGCAGCATCCGCCAGCACGGCAGCGGTGTCGTCACGCGGTTGCAGATCTTGGGCCAGACGCAGCGCTTTGACCATGTCGGCACCGCGCTGTGTGGCATCCAGCGAAGTTGCCATCAGCACCAGAATGTTGTGCTGTTGGGCGACATTGCCGGACCGCAGATAGGCGTTGATCGTGGCGCGGAACGCCGCGTCGCGCAGACTGCCCGCGTTGTTCGGATCGTTCTGCGCCGCCTCCAGTTGCAGCCGGGCATATTCCAGCCAGTTGTCGGCCGAATCGTCCAGGATCGTGGCGGCGCCCAGGAACCGATAGGCGCCATCGAAATTGCCATTCATCTCGTCATCCCGCGCGGCGGCCAGCATATCCTCGGCGGTGTTGCCGTTGGTCGTGTGAAGGTTGGCGAGGTTTGCGGCGAGGGCGGTGGCGGGCTCGACATCCCAGTCAAACAGAAAAGCCAGTTCGGTGCGGCGCAACTGGGCCAGATCCTCGGCCCCTTTGGCGACCTTGATCACATAGCCGGAATAGGCGCCGCCAAACGCCTGCGGCGTGCCTTGATCCTTTTTGACAAAGCACGACCCGTTCCTGGTGTTGAAGGTAAAGGCCTGACACTGCTTGTTGGTCAGGCAGGCCGCCTGGCATGCGTCCAGCGTCGTGTCAAACAGCGTCGCAATGTCACCGCCCGGCAGATCGGTATTCTCGCTGATCGCCAGACGCTTGGCCGGGATCAGCGGATCGGCAAGCGACGCCGTGGCCCAGAACGCCAGCATGACAAGTGAAGCCGCAAGTTTCAAAGCGCGCATTGCAATACCTCTGCCAATTCTTTGTCGAACACTCGCATGAGGGTTGGCCGTGACGCAAGGAGTCTGGTGGCAATTTTCATCCGGCAGCCGCCGCAGTCGTTAAGCCGTCATTCACTAAACTGCGCCAAGGTGCCCGTTGGAAAGGGGGCTTTGCACAAGACCCCTGGGACAGTGTGACGGGCCCTGGCAGATGGAAATTGCGGAGCGTTTGGCAAAGGAAAGGCGCGCGCGGCTGGCGGCTGAACGGCTTCTGGACCAAAAAAGCCGCGAGCTTTATGCCGCCAACGAAAAGCTGGGGCTGCATGCAAGATCGCTGTCCGATCAGATCGTGGTTCAGCGAGAGGTTGCGACCGCCGCCCTGACCGAGGCGGAGGCGCTAAAGGGTCAGAACAGTCGTATCGTGGTCGATCTGGACCGGGCGCAGACCACAGCCGTCATGGCGGAACGGCGGCTGTGGGACAGTATCAACACCATCCAGGACGGTTTCGCCGTGTTTGACGCCGACCTGCACATGGTCGCCGCGAACCATGCCTTCATGCGGATTGTGGAGGGGCTGCCGGTTTCGCCCGGCATCACTTTTGGCGACCTGACCCTGTTGGCCGCCCAATGCAACCGTTTTGAATTGGCCGACCAAACCCCAGATGCCTTTGCCGCCGATCTGCTGGCCCGGCTGGATCACGACACGATCGAACCCGCCACCTTGCAGATGACCGACGGCACCTGGCTGCGGCTGGTCAACCGACGGGCGCGCGATGGCGATCTGGTGACCTTGGCGCTGGATATCACCGAACAGATGCGCATCTGGGCGGCAATCGAGGCGATCCCGGATGGATTTGTACTTTTTGACAGGGAGGACAGGCTTTTGACCTGCAACGAACGTTACCGCGACATCTTCAAGGTGTCGGCCCCCGCCATCGTGCCCGGCGCCAAGTTCGAGGATATTCTGCGCTATGGTCTGGCCCATGGCCAACATGCCGACGCCGCTGGCCGCGAGGAAGAATGGCTGTCGCTGCGCATGCAGCAACACCGCAATCCTGGCGAGGCGCACGAACAACTGCTGGGCGACGGCCGCTGGATCCTGAGCCGTGATCACCTGACGCCGGATGGCGGCCGGGTCGGCCTGCGCATCGACATCACCGAAGCGAAGGAACAGCAAAAGGCACTGCTGTCCGCGCGAGAGGCGGCCTGGGCCGCGTCCAAGGCGAAGTCGGCGTTTCTGGCCAATATGAGCCATGAGATTCGCACGCCGATGAATGGCGTCGTCGGCATGGCCGAACTGCTGTGCGACAGCACGCTCAGCCAGGAACAACGGCTGTTCGCCGAAACCATAAGGTCGTCCGGTGAGGCGTTGCTGGTCATCATCAACGACATCCTGGACTATTCCAAGATCGAGGCGGAACGCCTGACCCTGTTCCCCGAACCCTTTGATCTTGAACGCACAATCCACGAAGTCAGCATGCTGTTGCAGCCCAGGGCACGCCCGCGTGGCATCGACCTGATCATCGATTACGACATGTTCCTGCCCACCCGCTTTGTCGGCGATCCGGGGCGGTTGCGGCAAGTTCTGACCAATCTGGTCGGCAATGCGGTAAAATTCACCGAAAAAGGCCATGTGCTGATCCGCGTTGTCGGGCTGGAGGCCGAGCCCGGGCATCACCAACTGCATGTTACGGTCGAGGATACCGGCATCGGCATCGCGCCCCAAAACCTGAACCACATCTTTGGCGAATTCAATCAGGTCGAAAACGAATCCAACCGCAAGTTCGAAGGCACGGGTCTGGGCCTCGCCATCACACAGCGGCTGATCGAGCGGATGGATGGCGCGGTCTGGGTCGACAGCGAGTTGGGCAAGGGGTCGTGCTTTGGCTTTCGCGTGACGCTGCCGGTCGCCGAGGATGCCGTATCGCCGCATTTGCCCATCGACCTGCGCCGGGTGCTGGTGGTCGATGACCAGTTCATCAACCGCACCATTCTGGAACGCCAGCTGGACCCCTGTGGCGTGACAACCCATCTGTGCCGTTCCGGGGCCGAGGCGTTGGAGGTTCTGGCGACGGATCAGAACTTCGACGCCGTTCTGACCGATCACAACATGCCCGACATGGACGGACTGGCCTTGGCGCTGCGCATCAGGGCGCGCGGCCTGACCATGCCCATCGTCCTGCTGACCAGCAACCCCACCGCCGCGCGGGAGGGGCCGGGGGCCGCTGAACTGGCCGCCATAATCCAGAAACCGATCCTGCGCGCAGATCTGTACCGGCAATTGCAGGCCTTGACTGTGAGCGTCGTCATCGAGCCAGAGGTGCCGGTTGTCGTAGCCCCCAAACAGTTGCGCCAGATGCGCGTCCTGACCGCCGAGGACAACCGGACCAACCAATTGGTGTTTCAGAAGATGGTCAAGGATCTGGATATCGACCTGGTTTTCGCCAATAACGGGCGCGAGGCCGTCGATCTGTACCGCAGCTTTCAACCCGACCTGATCTTCATGGACATCTCGATGCCCGAAATGGACGGTCGCGAGGCCGCCCGTGCGATCCGCAATCTGGAAGAGGGCCAATCCCATGTGCCCATTGTCGCCCTGACCGCCCATGCGCTGGACGGCGATGCCGATGGCATTCTGGCTGCCGGGATCGACCGCTATATGACCAAACCGCTGCGCAAGGCTGCGATCACCGGGGTAGTGGCCGAGTTCTGCCCCAGGGATGTGCGGGCTTTGGATGTCGAGCCGGTGCAGATGACCGGGACCTGAGCGGGCGGGCAAGAGATGGATATTTAGATCAGAATGAAAGGGGGTCAGGCTTCGCGGAGGATGGTCAGAAACGCCTCGCCAAAGCGTTCGACCTTTTGTTCGCCCATGCCTGCGATCTGCGCGAGTTCTGACATAGTCGAGGGGCGCTGTTCGGCGATGTGGCGCAGGGTCGACACGGTGCAACTGAGCGGTTTGCCGATTCCGTCGGGGCCGCGCGACAGGTCGAGCTGGGTTTGTGTCAACCGATCGAAGATTGTAGCAGCGTCGCGCCCCGCCAGTTTGCGGCGCGCTGGGTGTTGGGGGTGGGGTTCGGTGCCGGTGATGACGGCGAGGAAGGCCGCACCGTAGCTTTCCAGCTTTTTCGTGCCGACGCCGGTGATGCCCATCATCTGGTCGAGGGTCTGGGGCCGACGCTCGGCCATCTCCATCAAGGTGCGGTCGGGGAAGACGACATAGGCGGGTACGCCCTGCGCCTCGGCCAAGGCGCGGCGTTTGGATTTCAGGGCGGATAGCAGGTCGGCATCCTCCTCATCGACCTGCGGGCGGGCGGTCGGTGTGGTGCGGGCCTTTTGGATGGTGTCGAGCCGCAATTCGATGCTTTGCTCGCCGCGCAAGATCGGCCGGGCGGCCTCGGTCATCCGCAGGGCACCAAAGCGTTCGGGGTCGGGGCGCACCAGGTCGCGGCCCATCATCTGGCGAAAGACCGCACCCCAGGCCGGTTTGGACAGGTCGCGGCCGATGGCAAAGGTCGGCAGGGTGTTGTGGCCGCGTTCGATGACCTTGGCGGTGGCGTTGCCCGTCAGAATGTCGATCAGATGGCCTGCGCCGAAATATTCGCCGGTGCGCAGGATGGCCGACAGCGCCTTGCGCACCGCATCGGTCGCGTCAAAGATCATCGCCGGGCGCTGGCACAGGTCGCAATTGTTGCACGGGGTCGAGGTTTCGCCGAAATAGCCCAGCAGAACCTGACGACGACAGCGCGCAGCCTCGGCCAGACCCAGCAGCGCGTTAAGGCGGGCGTGGTCGGCCTGTTTGCGGTCCATGGGGGCGGCACCCTCGTCGATCTGGGACCGGCGCAAGCGGATGTCTTCGGGGCCGTACAGGGTCAAGGTTTCGGCAGGCAGGCTGTCGCGGCCGGCGCGGCCGATTTCCTGATAGTAGCCTTCGATGGATTTGGGCAGGTCGGAATGGGCGACCCAGCGGATATCGGGCTTGTCGATGCCCATGCCAAAGGCCACGGTGGCCACCACGATCAACCCGTCGACCTGCTGAAACCGCATCTCGACCTGACGGCGCGCCTCGGGGTCCATGCCGGCGTGGTAATAGCAGGCGTCGTGGCGTTCGTCGCGCAGGGCCTGGGCCAGCACCTCGGTCTTGGCGCGCGAGGCGGCGTAGACGATGCCGGATTGGCCACGGCGGGCGGCGGCAAAGCCGAGAATCTGGTCGCGCGGTTTGTCTTTCACCGCAAAGGCGAGGTGGATGTTGGGGCGGTCAAAGCCGCGCAGAAAGGTTGTGGGGGCCACACCGTCGAACAGGCGGGTGACGATTTCGGCGCGAGTTTCCTCGTCTGCCGTGGCGGTAAAGGCGGCGAGGGGGACGCCCAAAGTCCGGCGCAGTTCGCCGATCTTCAGATAGTCGGGGCGGAAGTCGTGGCCCCATTGGCTGACGCAATGCGCCTCGTCGACGGCGATGGAGCTGACACCGGCGCGGCGCAGCATGGCGATGGTGGCCGAGGAAGCGAGGCGTTCGGGGGCGATGTACAGCAGTTTCAGGCGGCGGTCGTCGAGGGCGTGAAGCACCTCCTCCGTCTCAGCTTCCGTGTTGCCCGAGGTCAGGGCCCCCGCCTCGACCCCGACCGCCTTCAGCGCGCGGACCTGGTCGCGCATCAGGGCGATCAGCGGGGAGATTACCACGGTCACGCCATCACGGCAGATCGCAGGCAGTTGAAAACACAGGGATTTACCACCGCCGGTCGGCATGATGGCCAAGGTGTTGTGACCGCCCAGCACAGCGTCGACAATCTCCTCCTGGCCAAGCCGGAAGTCGGCAAAGCCGAAGACCGAATGCAGCAGCGCCCGGGGATCGTTCATACTGTCATGAAACTGCATGGCGCGACGCTAGCGGGAAACTGGTTAGAGAAGCGTTAAAGCGACGCTTAGCGGACGTAGTAGATGATGAATTGCTGGGCTGCATAGATGGCGAACAACACGATAATCGGGGATAAGTCTATCCCCCCCGGGATGGAAACCACGCGGCGGACGCGCGAATAGACCGGGTCGAGCGTGCGTTCCAGCGCGTACCAGATTTGCGACACAAAGGGTTGCCGCAGGTTCAGAACCTGAAAATTGACCAGCCAGGACATGATCACATGGATCAGCACGACCCATTGTGCAAATTGCAGCACAGCAAGCAGAACGTTCATCAGCGGTATCATTTGGGCCTCCGTTTGGGCAGCGCACAGGTAATTGTTTGGGGGGCAAAGGGCAAGGTCCGGTGCTGCACTTGCTTAATGGTCGCGGATCGGGCTTGATTGCATGAAAAGGGGTCAAGAAACTGGGGCAGCGATCGTGACGAAGTCCAGGCGCATCTGGGGGTGGTATTTCTTTGACTGGGCCAGCCAGCCCTACAGCACGCTGCTGCTGACATTTGTGTTCAGCCCGTATTTTGCCGGGGTCGCGGTGGCGGCGTTTCTGGCACAGGGTATGGACAAGGACGCGGCGGATGCGGCGGCGACGGCCTATTGGGCGGGCGGGCAGACGGTTTTCGGCCTGATCATTGCGTTCATGGCGCCGATCCTGGGCGCGGTGGCCGATGGGTCGGGGCGGAGGATGCCGTGGATCTGGGGCTTTTCGGGTCTGTATGTGCTGGGGTCGTGGATGCTGTGGAGCCTGACGCCCACGGAACCCGATCTGTTCATGGCGGTGTTCTGGTTCGGTATCGGCCTGATCGGGATGGAATTTGCCGCAATCTTTACCAATTCGCTGATGCCCGGCCTGACCGACGACATGAACATGGGCAAGGTATCCGGTTCAGGTTCGGCCTTTGGCTATGTCGGTGGAATTGTGGCGCTGGTGCTGATCCTGACGCTGTTCAACGAGGATGGCGACAGCGGCACGACCCTGATCGGCATTGCGCCGATCTTTGGCCTGGATGCGGCGGCGCGAGAAGGCACGCGGGCGGTGGGGCCGTTCACTGCCGTCTGGTTCGTGATCTTCATGGTGCCGTTTTTCCTGTGGGTGCGGGAGCCCAAGGGTGGTGGCACGGGGATGGGTCTTGGCAAATCCTTGGGCCGCTTGTGGCAACTGATCCTGTCGCTGCGGCAACGGCAAAGTCTGGGGGCGCATTTGCTGTCTTCGATGTTTTACCGCGACGCGCTGAACGCGCTATATGCGATGGGCGGGATTTATGCGGTGAACATTCTGGGCTGGACCATCACGCAGCTGGGGATTTTCGGCATCATCGGCGCGCTGTCGGCGGCCCTGTTCACCTGGATCGGCGGCAAGGTAGATTCGGCGCGGGGGCCGAAACCGGTGATTGTGGTGTCGATCTGGGTGCTGATTGCGGTCTGTCTGGTCGTGGCGGGCATGTCGCGGCGGGATTTCTTCGGGCTGCCGATGGCGGTGGGGTCATACATGCCCGATATCATATTCTATGTCTGCGGCTGTGCGATCGGGGCCGCAGGCGGCAGTTTGCAGGCCGCCAGCCGCACGATGATGGTGTTCCACACCACCCCAGACCGCGCGGTCGAGGCGTTTGGGCTGTATGCCCTGTCGGGCAGGGCCACCACCTTTATCGGCACCCTGGGCGTGACGGTGGTAACGCTGATCAGCGGATCGCAGCGCATCGGCATTGCGCTGCCGTTGATTGTTCTGTTCATAGCCGGAATGGTATTTCTGCGCTGGGTCAAGCCTATGGGAGAGCGGACATGATGAAATGGTTGGTTCTTTTGCTGGTGCTGGCCCAGCCAGTCGCGGCCGAATCGACGGCGGCCACGCTGTTTTCGGCCAAGCGCACGCCTGCGCCGGGCGCTGCCGTACCGGTCGGCACCTATGCGCGCGGCTGTGCGCAGGGCAATGTCGAACTGGCCGAGACCGGGCCCACCTGGCAGGCCATGCGCCTGTCACGCGGCCGAAACTGGGGCAATCCGACGATGGTGGCGTTCTTGCAGGACCTGAGCGGCAAGGTCACGCAATTTGGCTGGAGGGGTCTTTACATCGGTGATCTGGGTAATCCGCGCGGTGGGCCGATGAATTCGGGCCATGCCAGCCATCAGATGGGCCTGGATGCCGATGTCTGGTTCCTGAAACCGGCACGACTGGACCTGTCACGGGCACAGCGCGAGGAAATCAGCTCGATCCCGATCCGCAGCACAGATCAGCGCAGCGTGAACCGGAACTATGATTCCAGCTACCGCGAAGTGCTGAAGGCCGCAGCCTCTGACCCGCGCGTGGACCGCATCTTTGTGGCGGCGGCAATCAAGATCGAGATGTGCAAGACCGCGAAACCCGCCGACACCAAATGGCTGCAACGCATCCGCCCCGAAGCAAGCCACGAGGCGCATTTTCACGTCCGCCTGAAATGCCCGCCCGGTGCCGGCTATTGTCAGACCCAAGCCCCGACCGTGAACGAGTTGTCAAACGGCGGCAATGGCTGTGACGACACGCTGATGTATTGGGTATCGGACGCCTATCTGAACCCCAAAGCGGTCAAGCCAGTCAAACCGGTTGAGCCCGTACCGTCGAAACCGCGCAAAAAGTCGGCGCGCGAGTTGCTGCTGGCAGACATGCCGGCCGAATGCGCCGTGGTTCTGCGGGCCGATTGACAGGGGTGCTGACCGGGACTAAGCGGACGTTCTGCCCCTGAGGGCCAAGTCGCCGCACCCTTGTAAAAAACGGAACGAACATGAAACACGTTATCCCGGCCGTTCTGGCCATGGCGACCATTGTGGTCGCCTCGAACATCCTTGTCTTGCAGCCGTTGGGCGCGTTTCTGACCTATGGCGCACTGACCTATCCGCTGGCCTTTCTGGTTAGTGACATCACCAACCGCCTGCACGGGCCCGCAGCCGCACGACGGGTCGTGCTGGCGGGGTTCGTGGCGGGGCTGGTCTGCTCGGTGGTAGCCGCGCAATATCCCGGCGTCACGACGCTGCGCATCGCGATGGGGTCGTTGACGGCGTTTCTGGTCGCGCAGTTGCTGGACATCACGATTTTCGCGCGGCTGCGCCAGGCCGCGTGGTGGCGCGCGCCGTTGATCTCGACGCTGGTCGGATCGACGTTGGACAGCATCATTTTCTTTACCATCGCCTTTTCCGCGTCGCTCGGCTTCCTCGAACCGTCCAACGATGTATCATGGGCAGCGGGCAGTGGCGCACTTTTAGGCATCGGGCCGCAGGTGCCGTTCTGGGTCTCGCTGGCTGTCGCCGATTGGTGTGTGAAATTTGCCATAGCCGTGTTCGGACTTTTGCCTTTCCGCTTAATTGTAGCCAAAAGCACCACATCTATTGCGTAATGCCTATTGACGAACACCAGATATGTGTCACGCTCCTCCTATCGGCAACCATTTTGAAAGGAGGTGATCCAGTGTCTAGAGTGATATTGGAGAGTGGTGTTGGGACAGTCGGAGGGATTGTTTTCTAGGGGCAGCCCCCTTGTGAACTATCTTCGATTGGATGGAACCTAACTGGCCCCATCTCCTTAAACTCGGGAAGGGTCGCAGCATCGCCTGCGGCCCTTTCTCTTATGGAAAACGCTATGCTGCACGTCACCGACACCCTCTTCATCGCCGATTGGGAATTATCGGAAAGCTTTGTCCGCTCGTCGGGTCCGGGCGGGCAGAACGTCAACAAGGTGTCGACGGCAGTTGAACTGCGATTCGAGGCGGAACGTTCGCCGCATCTGACGCCGCAGGTCAAGGCGCGGCTGAAACGGCTGGCCGGGCGACGCTGGACGAATGAGGGGGCGATTGTGCTGCAGGCCGACGAAACCCGCAGTCAGGCGCAGAACCGCGAACTGGCGCGCGAACGGTTGGTCGAACTGATCCGCGCAGCCTTGGTGGTGCCAAAGCGGCGCATTGCGACCAAGCCGACCTATGGCAGCATTCAACGTCGGATCGTCGCCAAAAAGGTGCGGGCAGTTGTCAAATCCAATCGACAACTGCCCGAAGACGAGGATTGAGTTCATGCCTTCCTTTCGGAAGGCTTGAACATTTGCCGGTCGTCAGGTCCGTGGCGTGATCAGAATTTCCACACGGCGGTTCTGGGCACGACCCTCTGCCGTCAGGTTCGAGGCGATCGGGCGATCCTCACCCAAGCCGGTCGTGCGCAGGCGCGCCGCGGGCACACCGGACCCGACCAGAATATCGGCCACGGCAAAGGCACGGCGCTGAGACAAATCGATGTTCAAAGCGGCGGTGCCGACGTTATCGGTGTGGCCCAGAACCTGAATGGTGCTGTTGGGGTAGCTGACCAGATTGGCCGCAATCGACGAAACCTCGGACCGCAGGCTGGCGTTGACGGTGGCGCTGCCAGTGGCAAACAGCACGTCATCGGGCAGGTTGACCCGCAGATAGCTGCCCATATTGGTCACGGTGACATTGGGGTTGCCTAGGTTGTTGCGCAGATCGGCTGCCTGTCTGTCCAGGACAGATCCGACGGCCGCGCCGCCCAGTCCACCGATTGCAGCACCGACCGCGGCTGACCGCAAACGGTCACTGCCGTTGCCGCTGCCGGTGGCGGCGCCCAGCAGGCCGCCAATCACGGCACCGGTCGCAGCGCCAGTCTGGGTTCGGTAATTCGGGTCGTCAATCCGGGTCTGACCGGTCGGCGCGCAAGCCGTAATGGCCAACATCGCGGCCAGGGAAATTGCAATCGGGGTTTTCAGCGTCATCATTCTGCAGCCTCGTTTTGTAAACCGGCCTCTGTGGGCCATGGGTTGATCTATATCAGCACAACGCGCGGCACTGCGATTCCGCGCCAAACTAAAAGCAGATTTCCGCCGATCGCACGCGGAAACCCGCCAATTCAGGCCGCATCCACCCGCGCAGCCTCCCATGCCAGAATGGCGCGTTTCACCGGCAGACCCCAATGATAGCCGCCAAGCCCGCCAGATTTGCGCAAGGCGCGGTGGCAGGGGATGATCAGGCTGATCGGGTTGCGGCCCACGGCCGTTCCCACGGCGCGGACCGCGGCAGGGTGGCCGATGGCACGGGCAATTTCGGAATAGGTGGTCACATGGCCGCTGGGCACGCGCAACAACGCCTCCCACACCTTGATCTGGAACGGGGCGCCGATCAGGTACAGGGGCGCCGGACCCGCCCCCAGCGCCGCCTGCACCCAAGGGCGCAAGGGTTCGGCCTCCTCGATAAACGCCGCCAGGGGCCAGCGGGCGCGCAGGTCCTGCACTGCCGCATCCGGCCCCATGTCGGCGGCAAATCCCATGCCGCAGATGCCCTTGTCGGTGCCCATCACCACGGTCGGGCCAAACGGGCTGTCGAACCAGCCCCAGCGAATCGTCAGGCCCGCCCCGCCCTTGGCGTAATCGCCGGGGCTCATCGCCTCCCATGTCACGAACAGGTCATGCAACCGGCCGCCGCCTGACAGCCCGGCAGTCAGGGCGGTGTCCAGCACGGTGAACCGGTCGGACAGCAGCCGTCTGGCATGATCCAGCGTCAGGTATTGCTGATACCGTTTGGGCGACACACCGACCCATTGCGAAAACACGCGCTGGAAATGCGCGGGCGACATGTTCATCTGACCGGCCAATGCCTCCAACGTCAGGGCAGGCCCGCCTTCGTCGATGATCTGCACCGCGCGGGCGATGACGGCGTAGTGATAGGGTTCGGTCATGGCAGCCTCCATCGTCACAGAATAGGCGTTGGTCACCGGGGTTGCGACCCGAAACCTGCTTGTTTGGTGCCATGGGGTGGGGCATAGGGCGGGCATGGTCACGCAGTCGAACTATGCCACGATGCAGGCGATCTTTGCCCGGTTCCACGCGCAGGAGCCGGAACCGAAGGGCGAGTTGCAGCACCTGAACGCATATACTCTGGTCGTCGCGGTCGCCTTGTCGGCGCAGGCGACCGATGTGGGCGTGAACAGGGCCACCTTGGCGCTGTTCCAGGTTGCGGATACCCCGGCCAGGATGCTGGCGTTGGGCGAAGCCGCCTTGACCGAGCATATCAAAAGCATCGGCCTGTACCGCAACAAGGCCAGGAACGTCATCAAACTCAGCCAGATGCTGCTTGACGTCTATGGCGGCGAGGTGCCGTCCAGCCGTGCAGCCCTGCAATCGCTGCCGGGGGTCGGGCGTAAAACCGCGAATGTGGTATTGAACATGTGGTTCCACCAACCCTCGCAGGCCGTCGACACTCATATCTTCCGTGTCGGCAACCGCACCGGCATCGCGCCGGGACGTGACGAACTTGCCGTCGAACGCGCGATTGAGGACAATGTTCCGGCAGAATATCAACGCCATGCACATCATTGGCTGATACTGCATGGTCGCTACATCTGCACCGCACGCAAACCCCGCTGCGCGGACTGCCCCATTCACGACCTCTGCCAATACCAGGAGAAGACTGCATGAAATCCTATCAGGTCATCGGCATCGGCAACGCCATCGTCGACGTTTTCAGCCCCGCCGATGACAGCTTTCTGGAGCTGATGGGCATCGAAAAGGGCATCATGCAACTGGTCGAAAAGAAACGCGGCGAACTGCTGTATGGCGCGATGAAAGACCGGGTACAGGCCGCGGGCGGATCGGTCGCCAACACGCTGGCGGGCATCGGCAATCTGGGCCTGACCACCGCCTTTATCGGGCGGGTGCATGATGACGCGCTGGGCCGGTTCTATGCGCAAACCATGGCGGCGGGCGGCACCGAATTCGTCAATGCACCGGTGCCGGGCGGTGATTTGCCCACGTCCCGCTCGATGATTTTCGTCTCGCCCGATGGCGAGCGGTCGATGAACACCTATCTGGGGATATCTTCGGATATCGGCCCGCAGGATGTGGCGGACGAGGTGGCAGGCCGGGCCGAGATCCTGTTTCTGGAAGGCTATCTGTACGACAAACCGCAGGGCAAACAGGCGTTTGAGCGCGCAGCAAGGCTGTGTCAGGCACAGGGCGGCAAGGCTGGCATTGCCCTGTCAGACCCGTTCTGCGTCGAACGCCACCGGGGCGATTTTCGGCGACTGGTCAAGGATCTGGATTTCGTGATCGGCAACGAACATGAATGGACCTCGCTTTACCAAACCGACCTCAGCACGGCGCTGGAAATGGCGGCAGCCGATTCGGGGCTGATTGCGTGCACAAGGTCCGGCCATGACGTGATCGTCGTGCGTGGCGATGAACAGGAAGTGGTGCCTGTGCGCCGCGTCGTGCCGGTCGATGCCACCGGGGCAGGCGATCTGTTTGCGGCAGGATTTCTGTACGGCATCGCCACGGGCCAAAGTCTGGGCGTTTGCGGGCGCATGGGCTGTGTAGCGGCGGCGGAGGTGATCAGCCATTACGGTGCCCGCCCCGAGGCTGACCTGAAGGCGTTGTTCCGCCGTGAGGGGCTTATTTAGGGGCGCCCAACGACAGGGTATGCTCGCGCAGCCAGGCCAGAAAGCCGCGCGGGTTGCCGGGCCATTTGTCCAACTCGCTGGCCAGGATCGGCTCGCCGATATGGGGGCGCTGCGGTTTGAACAAGGCGCGCCTGATTTCGTACAGCAACAGGCCCTGACGCGGCGTCGCCCCCAGTTTGTTGGCGATCTGATAGGCGCGCGAGTTCTGGCCGGTGAAGTGGATCGGCAGGATCGTCGCCCCCGAGGCGCGGATCATCTTATGGGTGAAAACGTTCCACTCCGCCTCGATTGCAGGTCCAAACCACGTTTCCGAAGAGGCGACACGCCCGGCTGGAAACAGGATCACCACACCGTTGTTTTTCAGATGCGCCATGGTCAGGTCGCGCATCTGCAAACCCAGTTCGCGCGAGTTTTCCTCATGCGGGAAGGGCACCGGGATCATGAATTCTTCGATCTCGGGGATGCCCGACAGCAAACTGCGTGTCAGGATGCGGAAATCGGGGCGGACGCGGCTGACCATCTCGGCCATGATCATGCCGTCGACAAGGCCGTGGGGATGATTGGCCACCACGACCACCGGGCCGGTGGCAGGGATGCGCGCAATCTCGTCGGGCGGGGTGTCCAGACGGATGCCCATATGGCGGATCGCCTTGGTCCAGAAGGCGACACCCACCGGCGCGCCCGACCGTTCAAAGCTGCGGATCATGCTGAGCAGTTTCAGCTTGGCCGTCAGCCATTCGATTGCGCGAATCGTTGCGGCCTTGAAAGGGTTGGTAAACGTACCCGCATAGGACAGTCGGCGCATGTCGTAGCGCCCCGTGGCCGCAGACCGCGGAGCCACTGGCAAGATCACGCGTCGCGTCTTCTGAATATCGCTCACGGTGCGTCAGCCTTCCTCGTCAGCAAGGGTTTCAGCGGTCTTCGCCGAAGCGGTTCGCCACCAAGGCCCGCAATGCAGCAGCAAGTTCCGCTGCCTGTGGGCCACCCGTCTCCACCTCAATAGTGGTTCCGCGCGAGGCTGCCAACATCAAAAGGCCCATGATGCTGTCGCCCGACACAGACATGCCGTCGCGGGTGACATGTGCCGTTGCGTCAAACTCCTCGACCACCTCAACGAATTTGGCGGATGCACGGGCATGCAATCCCTTTTCGTTGACGATGCTCAGGGTCATCTGCACCATCCGGACCTAGGCCCCCGAACCAAGGTCAAAGCTGTTGATGTATTTACGCCCGGCTTCCAGTGCCGCTGCGACGGCATCCTTGACGCCAAGGCTGCGCGATTTGGTCAGCTTGATCAGCATGGGCAGGTTGGCACCATAGATGATTCTGCGTTGTGGCCCGCCGGCACAGGCCAGCAGCGACAGGTTGGAGGGCGAGCCGCCAAACATATCCGTCACCACCACCACGCCTTCGCCATGATCGACCGCATTGGCGGCGGCACAAATCTCGGCCTGTTTCAGGCTGCGGTCACAGTCGTCTTCGATGGATATGGCCTGCATATCAGTTTGCGGCCCGACCACGTGTTCGACCGCCGACAAATACTCTTTCGCCAGACCGCCATGAGCGACAATCACGATTCCGATCACGCGCGCATATCCTCGACTTCGTTCATGGCCGGTTGGGCCACCCTGCGTTCCAGCTCTCGGTGTCGTTTTGACACCTGCCAGCCCGCCTCTGCAAGCACTTTGGCCAATTTTTCTGCAACTGCAACAGACCTGTGTTGCCCGCCGGTACACCCAAAACCAATGGCAAGGTGCGCTTTGCCCTCATCCAGTTGCGCGGGCAGCAACATCAGCACCAAATCGCGCAACCTTTGGAAGAATTCTGCGAATCTTGGGTCCTGTTCGATATGCGCGGCAACCGCAGGATCGCGGCCATTCTTGTCGCGAAGCGCAGGCTGCCAATAGGGATTCGTCAGGAACCGGCAGTCAAACACCATATCCAGCCCGCGCGGCAACCCGCGCTTATAGCTGAAGCTTTGCACCGAGAGCGACAATCGATGATCCCCATCCGGGTCGAACCACCGGCCAATCTCGGCTTTCAGATCATGCGGCGACATGTCGCTGGTGTCGATCAGATGATCCGCCCGCACCTTTATCGGCGCAAGCAGGTCAATCTCGCGCTCGATCCCCTCGGCCGGCGTGGCAGCTTCGGTCAGCGGATGCCGGCGGCGGGTCTGGCTGTAGCGGGTGATCAGCACGGTGGGCGCGCAATCCAGATACAACACATCAAGACTGACGCGCGGGTCGCGGGTCAAGACGTCGATCAATTCTATCACCGCCGTCGCATTGAACTCGCGGTTGCGGACATCGACGCCCAGCGCGATGGGGCGGGCCAAGGGCGGCCCGTCGATCAGGCGGGGAATCAGGCTGAACGGCAGGTTGTCGATGACCTCCAGCCCCAGATCCTCCAACGCATGCAGGGCCGTCGAACGACCCGCGCCCGAAGGTCCGGTGATCAGGATCAGGCGGTGTTCCTGAGTTTCAGCAGTGGTTTTCATGCGTCAGGCCTGTCTGGAGCCATTGAGATAGCATAGAACTGAAGCTGCAAAATGGTTATTGCCGTGGCTCAGTACAAGATCCGCCTGCACTCCCAACAACGTGACCTTGCGCTGCGGTGGCAGTCGGTCTGTTTCGTGAAGACCCATATCGGCCACCAATTGCACGATCGCTTGGCCGACAACCTGCGCCCGCAGGATGCCCAGACCCCGCGCCTCGATCAGACCCGACAGGGCCGGGGGGCAACGGGCGATCAAAACACCGCCCTCCACCGTCAGTTCCGTCCGGTCGTCTGCCACCAGACCGGCCCCATAGGCCATCAGTTGCAGTGCCAAGGCCGACTTGCCACTGCCTGACGGGCCGATGATCAGCACACCGCGACCTGACACCGCCACACAACTGGCGTGCATCAGGACCGCTTTGGTCACACCGGCAGACCCACCACAAACCGCGCGCCCAAGGGTTCCGAGGTGATGTCTGCCGTGGTCGGGCGGATATTCTCGGCCCAGATCACACCGCCATGCGCCTCGACGATTTGTTTGGATATTGCCAATCCCAGACCGGAATGGTTGCCAAAATCGCTCTGCGGCCGTTCCGAGTAAAACCGCTTGAACACCTTTGCCAGGGCCTGTTCCGGAATGCCGGGCCCGGTATCTTCGACCACGATCAGCACGCGGTTTTCGCGTTTGCGCGCCCAGACCCGCACCGCGTCGCCGGTTTCGCAAAAGGATATCGCGTTGGTGATCAGGTTGACAAAGACCTGCGCCAGACGCGCCTCCAGCCCGTTGATGCGGATCGGCTCGATCGGAAAGTCTGTGATGAACTCTACCCCCTTTTCCCGAGCCTGCTGGCCCAGGTATTCGGTCAGGTTGGTCAGGGTTTTCAACAAGTTGAACGCTTCTTCCTCTTCCTTGACCAATTCGCTGTCCAGGCGGGAGGCATTGGAGATATCCGACACCAGCCGGTCCAGCCGCCGCACATCATGTTCGATGACATCCAGCAGTTTTTCCTGTTGCTCGGGCTTTTTCACGAACCGCAACGACCCGACAGCAGACCGCAACGAGGCGAGGGGGTTCTTGATCTCATGGCTGACATCGGCGGCAAACTGTTCGTTGGCGTCGATCCGGTCATACAGCGCCGTCACCATGCCCCGCATGGCAATGGACAGCCGCCCGATCTCATCCGGTCGCGCGGTCAGGTCGGGGATTCGGACCCGGCCGGCATTCCGCGCCTGACCGTCACGCTCACCCCCAATTTCGGCAGCGGCGGCAAGATCGGACAATGGGTTTGCGATGGTCGAGGCCAGAACCAGCGACAGGCCGATCGACACCAGCAGCGCAATGACGAACATCTGCAGGATCTGCTCGCGTTCGACCCGCACCAGCCTGTCAATCTCACCCTCGGCCGAAGTCAGCGCGACAACGCCCTGCACCATGTTGCCCACCACGATGGGGGTCGCGACTGAAAACTGCGCGCCGCCATCCGGCCCTTGGGCCACAAATTTCGCCGTCTCGCCAGTGCGTGCCTTGGCGAACAACTGTTGCGCCATGTCCTGGCCCGAGACCTTGGCCTTATCGGAAGACCCGCCGCTCAGGACGCCGGAAATCCCTTCCCAGATCACGTTCAGGAAATCGGTGATGATGGTTGACCGTTCCTGGCTGGTGCTGACCACGGGCTCGGAGCCCACAGCCGAGCCGATCAGCGCGCCATTGGCATCGAACAGGAACAGTTCGGCACCCAGGTTCAGCGTCATCATCTTCAGCCGCTGGTTCATGGCGACCCGGTCCACCGGTTGCGTGACAGCCCCCGTTGGAAAGCCCGCCTCAAACACATTCGCGATCAGTTGCACCTCGTTCACCATGCCATTCTCGCGCTGCTGCACCAGACTGTCACGGAACGGGTTCATGAACAGGACACCCGCCACCAGAATGACCAGGGCCATCAGGTTGAAGATGATGATCTTGCGGGCCAAGGGCGAATGGTTCAGCGACACCAGCGATCGCCGTCTGCGCCCATCGCGCAGCGACGATTCGGCCATGCTGGCGGGCGAGACCCAATCCTCGCCCAGCAGCACCTCACCGGATTTGCGCTTCTGCGCCATGTTGATCTGGGGAACCGCGGTCATTCTTCGTTGTAACGATAGCCAATGCCATACAGCGTTTCGATGGCAGAGAACGTGTCATCGACCGAGCGCATCTTCTTGCGCAGCCGTTTTATATGGCTGTCGATGGTGCGGTCGTCGACATAGACCTGATCATCATAGGCCACATCCATCAACTGGTCGCGACTTTTCACAAAGCCCGGGCGCTGGGCCAGGGCCTGCAACAGCATGAATTCGGTCACGGTCAGCGACACATCCTTGCCCTTCCACGACACCGAATGGCGCAGGGGGTCCATCCGCAGATTGCCCCGCTCCATCATCTTGGTTTCTTCGGTCACCGCCACTTCGCCCGTTGCAATGGCATCCTGACGGCGCAACAGCGCCCGGATACGCTCGACCAGCAACCGCTGGCTGAAGGGTTTCTTGACATAGTCGTCGGCACCCATGCGCAGGCCCAGAACCTCGTCAATCTCATCGTCTTTCGACGTCAGAAAGATCACCGGCATCGAGGTTTTCAGCCGCAGACGCTGCAAGAGATCCATGCCATCCATGCGGGGCATCTTGATGTCCAGCACGGCCATGTCCGGCATCCGGCGGTTGAACGCATCCAGCGCCGATTGACCATCGTTGAAGGTTTCGACCTCGAACCCCTCGGCTTCCAAAGTCATCGAAACCGACGTCAGGATGTTCCTGTCGTCTTCCACAAGGGCGATCCTTGCCATGTCGGCTATACTTATCTGCTCGGTTTGCCTTATTTATGCTGTAT
>JBBQGU010000027.1:0-19822 GCA_038323315.1 Rhodobacterales bacterium
TCCAAAGCCTGGACCGCCCGTCGCTGGCGCAAAAGCTGGCCAGTCTGGCGCAGGCGCGCGGCAAAAGCCCGGCTTTGTTCGTGCAGGTCAACACCGGGTCCGAGCCGCAAAAAGCCGGTATCCTGCCGGGCGATCTGGACAGCTTTCTGCGCGATTGTCGGGCGATGGACCTGTCGCCCGTTGGCCTGATGTGCATCCCCCCCGATGGCGCAGACCCCGTCCCGCACTTTCAGGCCCTGTCGCAAATGGCCGCCCGCAACGGCCTGCCCAACCTGTCGATGGGCATGAGCAGCGATTTCGAGATCGCAGTGGCCCATGGTGCCACCCATATCCGCGTGGGATCGGCCTTGTTCGGCGCGCGTCCGCCCGCCTGACACCATGCTCATCGTTCCCTGACGGCCATTCTTGCCCGCACGTCCGCCCACAATCACCTCTGACCCGATGGACGCCGTTTTTGAATGGAGCGTTCGCCCGTCAGCCAACACAACTTCAGGCTCCCGTTCTGGAAAGCCGCTTCAGCGGATGATCAATCGACTTGCGGGGCGCAGACGCTGGGCGATCCAAAGTAGGTCCGCTGCCGCCATTGCCACACAGCCCGCCGTCGGTGCACCCGGTCTGCGCCAGCGGTGCAGGAATATTGCGGACCCGCGCCCCTGCACGGCATGGGGCCAGTTCCATCCCACGATCAGGATCAGGTCATACATCGGGTCCGCCCGGTGCAGCATCTCATGCCCAAAGCCATGCGGTGCGCGTACCATGTGGTTGTAGTCGGGGTCGCGAACGTCGTCCGACCACAGGTCGCTAGGGCCGATCGGCACCGCCCAATCCGCGGGCCGCAGCATCCGGTCGGGTCGGTACAGCATCCCCACGATCCGGTGAACCCCCACCGGCGTACCGCCATCCCCCTCGCGCTTTTCCGTCACCACACCACCGCGCCCGACCGTGCAGGCAAACCGCCGCCCCATAAACCGCAGCCCCATCCGGGTCACAACCATGTCCAAAGGTTTCATGTCCTGCCTCCATTCCGGCCCATTCTGAAACATTTCCCGGCTTCGCGACACGTCCACGTGACACCTCTGTAGCAAATCTTGTCTGAAACGTGAGGCGGGCGCATTTGTCCAACAGCGGGCACGATGCCCCAACGGAGAATGACATGGCTACGTTGCGTAAAATCTTGCTGGTCGACGACGATGATGACCTGCGCGAAGCGCTGAGCGAGCAGCTGGTGATGACCGAGGACTTCGACGTGTTCGAGGCGCGAACCGGCGCCGAGGGTATGGAAAAGGCCAAGGCCGGCAGCTTTGATCTGGTCATCCTGGACGTCGGCCTGCCCGACACGGACGGCCGCGAGCTGTGCCGCCGTATGCGCAAGGCTGGCGTCAAGTGCCCGGTCCTGATGCTGACCGGCCATGACACCGATTCGGACACGATTCTGGGTCTGGACGCGGGCGCAAATGATTATGTGACCAAGCCGTTCAAATTTCCGGTCCTTCTGGCCCGAATTCGCGCCCAACTGCGCCAGCACGAACAATCCGAGGATGCCATCTTTCAGATGGGTCCCTACACGTTCAAACCGGCGCAAAAAATGCTGTTGGACACCAAGGACAAGAAAATTCGTCTCACCGAGAAAGAGACCAACATTCTCAAGTACCTGTACCGCGCGCAATCAGGGGTTGTGGCCCGCGATGTCTTGCTGCACGAGGTGTGGGGCTACAACGCTGGGGTCACGACCCACACGTTGGAAACCCATATCTACCGCCTGCGCCAGAAGATCGAGCTTGATCCGACCAATGCACGCCTGCTGGTGACCGAGAATGGCGGCTACAAATTGGTAGCCTGAATGTAACAGGTTGCCGAAAAACAATTCTGGACCGGAATATTGACTGATTGTTGACAAATTCTGGGTTAATGTTGGTTTCATGCGGCCTTGGTCGCAAAAGGTTCCCCTCGCCGGGTCGGGGTTATGACGCGGCATCCTCCCTGTTGGACCTGGCCGGGCCTTGTGCCCGGCCTCTTTTTTTGATGCGGCCAGAGGCATGACGGGCGATTGTCGCCGATCCGTACCGTTTATACCCTGGGTTGCGCCCCCGTGTTCCGCTGTCGGGCATAGCCGTGCTTTTTATCCTTTTTCGAACTATCGCGGATCCGAACCTTCTGCCATAGCCTTGGCGCGCCCGTTGCACGGTCGTTACAACCTGAATGGAGTTTTCGATGCGTTCCCTGATCCTGACCGCAGCCCTGACGCTGCTTGCTGTGCCGGCCTTGGCCGAAGACCTCATCTTCACCCTCGTCAATGATTCCTCGGTCACGATCACCGAGATGTACGTATCGAAACAATCCACCGATCAATGGGAAGATAATATCCTCGGCGACACCACAGTAGATTCCGGAACCCAGTCGGACATCACCATCGCGGATGGCGAGACGACCTGCGACTACGACATGCGCTTTGTCGGCGAGAGCGGCGAAGTCCATGAGGTCAGCCAGAACCTGTGTGATCTGGCGAGCTATACCCTGACCGACTGACCCCACTTGAGCCACGGCACGGCAGGGCCTAGGCTCTGCCGTCAACAGCCGGAGCAGCCCATGACCTTTACCCTCGCCACCTGGAACATCAACTCGGTCCGTCTGCGCGAGGGGCTGGTGGTGCGGCTGATGACCGAACACCAGCCCGACATCCTGTGCCTGCAGGAATGCAAAAGCCCGGTCGATCTGATCCCGGTGACCCAGTTTCGCGCCCTTGGCTACACCCACATGGTCGCGCGCGGGCAAAAGGGCTATAACGGTGTGGCGATCATCTCGAAATTGCCGTTGGTTGATCTGGGAGAGCGCGATTTTGCCTCGCTTGGCCATGCCCGGCACGTCTCGGCCAAGTTGGAGAATGGCGTCACGATCCACAACTGCTATGTGCCCGCTGGCGGCGACATTCCCGACCGCTCGCTGAATGCGAAATTCGGCCAGAAGCTGGATTTTCTGACCGAGATGCGCGACCATTTCCATGAGACACCTCCCGAACGCGCCATCCTCGTCGGCGATCTGAACATCGCCCCGCGTGAGGATGATGTGTGGAGCCATAAGCAACTGCTGAAAATCGTCAGTCACACGCCGATCGAGGTCGCGCATTTCCATGACGTCATGCAGGCCGGCGGTTGGGTCGATGTCACGCGCAAAGACCTGCCCCGAGGGCTTTTGTACTCTTGGTGGTCCTACCGTTCGGCCGAGTGGGATATCGCCGACAAGGGCCGCCGTCTGGACCATATCTGGGCCACGCCCGACATCATCAACGCCAGCCATTCCAGCAGCATCCTGCGCCCGACCCGTGGATGGGAGCAGACCAGCGACCACGTCCCGGTCTTTGCGACCTTTGACCTTTAGCCGTCATTGGCCCTGAACGCAGCGATGGGTCTTTGCAGAACAAAGGGAGGACGGAATATGCAATGAGAAAACAAAATGCAGGTGGTGCGGGGGGTGGCGTTGGACTACCTCAAAAGTGGCCACTTCAAAGGCAACTGAGTTCATGCCCTGGGATGCGGTCATCGCGGCGATGAGGCCAGAGACCAAAGAACCCATCGGTACCGACCTGACGCTCGACATAATGTAGATTGACCTGACCGGCGCCGTGGCGATGGTCAAGGTGGCGTCTGTTTTGGCACACCCTGGACTGACGATCAGACGCTGATCAAGCATGGTGGCCATTGGCAGATCGTCATGAAAGCCTTCTACGACCACGCAAACGACCAAAGATAACAGTCGATTCTGTGCGGTTGCCCGACTGGCGATGATAGGGTGGCCCCCATCCATCGCCTTGAACCTTATGTAGGAGACACCCATGTTCCGCGCCTTGATGCTTGAAAAGACCCCCGACGGTCCGGCCACGGCCACCGTCCGCGATCTTGACGACGCCGCCCTGCCGCCGGGCGAGGTGACCGTGGGCATCGAATGGTCCACGCTCAATTACAAGGACGGACTTTGCCTGTCGCCCACGGGCGGCGGGCTGGTTCGCACCTATCCCCATGTGGCCGGCATCGACTTTGCCGGCACCGTTCAGACCAGCGATGACCCCCGCTATACCCCCGGCGACAAGGTCGTGTTGACAGGATGGCGCGTGGGCGAGGTGCATTGGGGCGGTTATGCCACCCGCGCCCGCGTCAAGGCCGACTGGCTGGTGCCCCTGCCTGCTGCGCTGTCGACGCGCGACGCGATGGCGGTCGGCACGGCGGGTCTGACGGCGATGCTCGCGGTGATCGCGTTGGAGGATCACGGGCTGACCCCCGCGCAGGGTGAGGTTCTGGTCACCGGTGCCGCTGGCGGTGTCGGCTCGGTCGCCGTGGCCATTCTGGCGCGGCTGGGCTTTCAGGTTGCTGCTGTCACAGGCCGCCCTGAAACGAAACCCTATCTGCGCGACCTTGGGGCCACCCGCATCATCCCACGCGCCGACCTCGCAGAAACCGTCAAGCGACCGTTGGAGGCCGAGACTTGGGCAGGCTGCATTGACGCGGTAGGCGGCCCCATGTTGGCACGCGTCCTCGGCCAGATGAAGCACGGTGCCTCGGTTGCGGCAGTTGGGCTTGCAGGCGGGTCGGGCCTGCCAGCCTCGGTCATCCCGTTTCTGCTGCGCGGCGTGAATTTGCTGGGCATCGATTCGGTCCACAAGCCCTTTGCCGGGCGGCAACAAGCCTGGACCCGTATTGCGCGCGACCTGGACCTGGCCAAGCTGGCCGCCATGACCTCGGTCGTCGGCCTGTCTGATCTGCCAGCCCTCGGTGCCGCGATCCTGCAGGGTCAAGTCAAGGGCCGGGTGGTGGTAGACCTGACCCTGTGACGCTGAAATCCGACGCTGCGCAGCAATTGACGCAGGGCATCGGCGCGCCCGAACAGATCGTGCCACGCAACAATTTGGTGTACCGGGACAGTACGGACTGCGGCCCCCATGCTCCGCGTTGGCACCGGCCTACGGCCGACAAGCGACTGAAACTGGCCCTGACCCAGATAACAGCTGCTAAAGCAACAGAACCATATCAAGATGCGGGATGCCTGCATCTTGATACTCCACGCCCTGAGCCTGAAACCCCAAAGCCTGATAAAACCCCAAGGCATGGGTCTGCGCCCCCAGTTTGACCCGCAAAACCCCGGGCATACGCCGAAACTCCGCCACCGCCGATCGGATCAGCGCCGCGCCAATTCCGCGCCCGCGCCCTGCGGGCAATACACAAACCCGGCCGATCTTGCCACAGTTCCCATCCACCATCATCCGTGCGGTGCCAATCGGCTGCCCATCCCATAGCGCCAGCAGATGCCGCGCGACATCGTCCAACCCGTCAACCTCCAACGCCTCCGGCACCGCCTGCTCTTCGATGAACACGACCCGGCGCAACTGCTGACAGGTGGCAATATCCCGTGTCTGGGCAATCGACAGGTTCACGCAAAATACTCCCGCAGCACGCGGCGATAGATCGCCTTCAACTGATGGATCTGCGCCACCTCGACCCGTTCATCCACCGCATGCATCCTGCGGCCCACCAAACCAAACTCCACCACCGGACAGTGATCCTTGACAAACCGCGCGTCGGACGTGCCGCCGGAAGTTGACGGCACCGGCACTACGCCCGTCTCCTCAAACACCGCCCGCGCAATCAATGCCGAAAATTCCCCCGGCGGCGTCAGAAAGCTTTCGCCACTGACCTGCACCCTGACGCCAATCCGGACCCCCGTCGCCGCCTGGACCGCCGCCGCATGATCCTGCAGCCACCCGGTCACGGACGCCCCGCTATGCGCGTCGTTGAACCTGATATTCACCGTCGCCGTCCCCTTGGCCGGGATCACATTGGTCGCCGGATTGCCGCAATCAATCGTCGTGATCGCCAGGGTCGAGGCATCGAAATGGTCCGTCCCCCTGTCCAACGGCTCCGCCTCCAACCGCGCCAGCAGCGCCACCAAGGCCGACATGGGATTTTTGGCCCGGTGCGGATAGGCCGAATGCCCCTGTACACCTTGCACCGTGAAAAATGCCGTCAACGACCCGCGCCGCCCGATCTTCATCATCTCGCCCATGACATCCGGGCAAGTCGGCTCGCCCACCAGGCAATGCGTCATCCGCTCGCCTTGGGCAGCCATCCAGTCCAGCAACGCCACCGTCCCGTCGACCGACGGCCCCTCCTCATCCCCTGTAATCGCAAGAATGACAGCCCCATCCGGCGGCGTGTCAGCCAC
Organism: Rhodobacterales bacterium; assembly: GCA_038323315.1. GTDB lineage: Bacteria > Pseudomonadota > Alphaproteobacteria > Rhodobacterales > Rhodobacteraceae > Stagnihabitans. The sequence goes on from JBBQGU010000027.1 coordinate 6,211, forward strand.
AAAATCCACCGCAGCCGCCACAAACGCAGCCACAGCTGATTTCATGTCGACCGTCCCGCGCCCATACAGAAAGCCATCCTCCACCTCGGCGCCAAAGGGATCATGCGTCCAGGCCCCAACATCGCCCACCGGCACCACGTCCGTGTGCCCGTTGAACCCGAAACTGCGGTTAGCCCCCTGCCGCCCCCACCGTGCAAACAGGTTGCAAACCCCGCCGCGGTCCACCCGGTGACAGTCAAACCCCGCCGCCTGCAACACATCTTGCAACAGCACCAACGCGCCACCTTCGACCGGGGTCACACTCGGGCAGCGGATCAGGTCCGCCGTCAAAGCCACAGGATCTAGCGCCATATCCGTCCACCTCATTCACTTTGACGTAAATATCCAAAGCCTTAAAACAGTGCCGCATTCACCCACAGATGACAGGCAATCGCCGCGACATAGCCCAGGCCCACCGCCCAACTCCACCGCAAATGGCTGGAAAAGCTGTACAACCCGCGCGCCTGCCCCATCAAGGCCACCCCAGCCGCCGACCCAACCGACAGGATCGAGCCGCCCACGCCACAGGTCAATGTGATCAGCAACCATTGCCCATCCGACATCGCAGGATCCATCGTCAACACGGCAAACATCAGCGGGATATTGTCCACAATCGCCGACAAGACCCCGATGATCACATTGGCATAGGTTGGCCCCAGCCCAACATACAGCGCCTCCGAGGCCAGCGACAGATAGCCCAGCACCCCCAGTCCCCCGACCGCAAAGATGATGCCGAAAAAGAACAGCAGCGTGTCCCACTCGACCCTTTGCACCTGCGCAAAGCTGTCCAGCACCATATCCTCATCCACCCTGCGGCTGAGGAAAAACGAGTAAACCTGCAAATACCCCAAACCCAGCATCATCCCCAAAGCAGGCGGCAAGGTCAGGAAATTCTTGAAGCCCACGGCGGTGGCAATGGTTAGCGCGAACAGCAAAACCACGCCCCACATTCCCGGTTTGGCCACCACCCGCTCCTCGTGTGCTACAGGTTTTGCGATGGGCACAGCCAGGAACATTAGCGCGGCGGGCACCACCCAGTTCACCGCCGATGGCAGGAACAGGTCGAAAAACTCAAAGAATCCGAGTTTGCCCTCCTGCCAGACCATCAGCGTTGTGATATCGCCAAACGGGCTGAATGCGCCGCCCGCATTGGCCGCAACCACCACCGAAATGCAGGACAACCCGACAAACCGCGGGTTTTCGCGCCCCAAGGCCAGCACCACCGCGCCCATAACCAGGGCCGTCGTCAGATTGTCCAGCGCCGCCGACAGAAAGAACGACAACACCCCCGTCAGGAGGAACAACTGCCGATAGGTCAACCCCAACCCGACCAAAGCGCCGCGCAACTTCTCAAACGCCCGCCGCTCTTCCAAGGTGTTCACGTAAGTGATCGCCACCAGCAGAAACAGGAACAATTCGCCATATTCTTCAATCACATTCAGCGCGCGTTCCTGCGCCACCTCGGGCTGCCCCGCTTGCGCAAAGGCAACCCCGATCAACGCCCAGATCAACCCCGCCGCCAGCATCACCGGCGCTGATTTGCGCATGTTGATGGTCTCTTCCATGACGACCAGAACATAAGCAGCGACAAACAGGACCAGGCTGGCAATCCCCGCCCAGTGCGTCGTCAGGTTCAGATCCACCATCGCAGCCCCCATGTTTCCATTGCCAGACCACACACCCAAACCCATAGTCAACCCCGGCAGAAAACTGACCATATGGTCAGCAAACCCACCCCCACTCTTGCCACGACCCCAAACCCCGTGCAAATCTGATACAGCCGTGGAGGGCCCCCCATGCTGATACGCACATGCAAATCCTGACCGTAAAGACCAAAAGTCAGTTGCCGCAACTGACACATGCGCGCAACCCCGGCATGGCTCTCGACCTCGATTGGGTCGCATCGGTCCAGGCCAACACCTCCGCCATCGAACGCCGCGCAACCACCATCGGCGGTCGCCGCAGCGTGAAAAAGGACTTTCAAGCGGCCTGGCTGTGCAAAGCCATCTCCTGCATCGACCTGACCACCCTGTCTGGTGACGATACCACCGGCCGCGTCAAACGCCTCGCCTCTAAAGCCCGCCAACCCGTCCGTGCCGAGATGTTAGAGGCCTTGGGCATTCAAGGCCTGACCGTCGGTGCGGTCTGCGTCTATCACGACATGGTCGCCGCCGCCGTCGCGGCGCTGGACGGCAGCAACATCCCCGTCGCCGCAGTCTCCACCGGGTTTCCGGGTGGCCTGTCGCCTTATCACCTGCGCATCGCCGAAATCGGCGAAAGCGTCAAGGCCGGCGCGCGCGAGATCGACATTGTCATCTCCCGCCGCCATGTCCTGACCCAGAACTGGCATGCGCTGTATGACGAAATGCGCGACATGCGCGCGGCCTGCGGCGAGGCGCATGTCAAAGCCATCCTCGCCACTGGCGACCTTGGCACGCTTAGAAACGTGGCGCGGGCCTCCTTGATCTGCATGATGGCCGGTGCCGATTTCATCAAAACCTCGACCGGGAAAGAGGGCGTCAACGCAACCCTGCCCGTCACCCTGACCATGATCCGCTGCATCCGCGATTACCAAACCCGCACCGGCGTAAAGGTCGGCTACAAACCCGCAGGAGGCATCTCCAAAGCCAACGATGCGCTGATCTACCAAGCCCTGATGAAGGACGAACTGGGCCACCCATGGCTGCAGCCCGACCTGTTCCGCTTCGGCGCTTCCTCGCTCCTCGGCGACATCGAGCGCCAGCTTGAACACCACCTGACTGGCCGCTACTCCGCCGCCAACCGCCACGCAATGGGCTGAAAAAGAATGAGTATTTTTGTCGGAATGAATACGGACCCTTTATTCATTCCGACAAAAATACTCCCTTCCTTACTTTCTGCGACCCGTTGACAAGGACCACCGAAAATGACCATCCGCGACATCTTTGACAGCATGGATTACGGCCCCGCCCCTGAAAGCAGTGCCGAGGTTCTGGCGTGGATCGCCGCCCACAATGGCAAATTCGGCCACTGGATCGATGGCGCATTCACCAAGCCCGGCGAGGGTTTTGACACGGCCAACCCCGCCACCGCCAAGGTCCTTGCCACCGTGACCCAAGGCACCGAGGCCGATCTCGACAAGGCTGTCTCCGCCGCCCGCAAGGCACAACCAGCTTGGGGCAAACTCCCCGCCCATCAGCGCGCCAAATACCTTTATGCCCTTGCGCGCCTCGTGCAAAAGAACTCCCGCCTGTTTGCCGTCCTTGAATCCATGGACAACGGCAAACCGATCCGTGAAAGCCGCGACATCGACATCCCTCTCGTCGCGCGCCACTTCTATTACCACGCCGGCCTTGCCCAGCTTCTGCCATCAGAACAGCCCGACATGGCACCGTTAGGGGTTTGTGGGGCGATCATCCCCTGGAACTTCCCACTGTTGATGCTGGCCTGGAAGGTCGCGCCCGCCCTCGCCGCCGGCAACACCATCATCCTGAAACCGGCTGAGTTTACCCCTCTGACCGCCCTGCTGTTCGCCGAGCTTAGCCGTGAGGCTGGCTTGCCCAAAGGCGTTCTGAACATCGTTACCGGCGACGGCGACACCGGTGCCGCCCTCGTCGCCCACAGCCAAGTCGACAAGATCGCCTTCACCGGATCGACGGCCGTAGGCCGCAAAATCCGCGAAGTGACTGCAGGCACCGGCAAGGCCCTGACCTTGGAGCTCGGCGGCAAATCCCCCTACATCGTGTTCGACGACGCCGACATCGACTCAGCCATTGAAGGCCTGGTGGACGCCATCTGGTTCAACCAGGGCCAGGTCTGCTGTGCGGGCAGCCGTCTGCTGGTGCAAGAAGGTATCGCCGACCGGTTTCATGGCAAGCTGAAACGCCGGATGGACGGTTTGCGCGTTGGTGACCCGTTGGACAAATGCATCGATGTCGGCGCGATCATCGACCCCAGCCAACTCGCCATCATCACCGCCATGGTCGATGCCAACCGTGAAGGCGAAACCTACCGCGCCGCCACGCCCGTCCCCGTCGGATGCTTCTACCCTCCAACCCTGATAACCGGCCTGTCCGCGGCATCGACCCTGATGCAAGAGGAAATCTTCGGCCCAGTTCTGGTCTCCACGACGTTCCGCACCCCGGTCGAGGCCGTTGAATTGGCAAACAACACGCGCTACGGCCTCGCTGCGACTGTCTGGACAGAGAATATCAACCTCGCCCTCGACGTAGCCCCCAAGTTGAAGGCAGGGGTGGTTTGGGTCAACGGCACCAACATGTTCGACGCTGCAGCCGGGTTCGGCGGTGTCCGCGAAAGCGGGTTTGGTCGTGAGGGTGGCTGGGAGGGCCTGCTCGCCTACCTCAAACCCATCGCCAAACGCCAGCCGTTGACGCAGGCCAAAGCCAGTCCGACCCCCGCCAACCCAACGACAGAGGGTCTCGACCGCACTGCCAAACTGTTTATCGGGGGCAAACAGGCCCGCCCTGATGGCGGGTATTCCAAATCCATCTACTCGCCCAAAGGCAAACTGCTGGGCCAGATCGGAGTCGGCAACCGCAAAGACATCCGCAACGCTGTCGAGGCTGCTCATGCTGCCAAAGGCTGGGCCAAAGCGACGGCCCATGCCCGCGCGCAAATCCTGTACTATATTGCGGAAAACCTGTCCGCCCGCGCGGCCGAATTCGCCCGACGCCTTAAGGACCTGACTGAAAACCCGGGCGAACAAGAGGTTGAAGCCTCGATACAACGACTGTTTACTTATGCCGCATGGGCCGACAAATTTGACGGCGCAGTCAAATCGGTTCCGATCCGCGGCGTGGCTATCGCGATGAACGAACCTAATGGCGTCATGGGCCTTTTTTGCCCTGACGAAGTCCCGCTGCTGGGCCTTATCTCTACGATTGCCCCCGCCATCGCCATGGGCAACACCGTCATCGTCGTGCCATCGGAAACCGCCCCGCTCGCCGCCACGGATTTCATTCAGGTGCTGGAAACCTCCGACCTGCCCGCGGGCGTCGTCAACCTTGTTACCGGATCGCACTCTGATCTGGCCAAACCGCTGGCGAGCCATATGGATGTGGACGCGGTGTGGAGTTTCTCGTCGACCCCTCTCTCTGCGGTGATCGAACGGGAAGCGGCCAGTAACCTAAAACGCACATGGGTCAACCACGCCTTTGCCCGCGATTGGTACGGCCCGGACGGCGAAGGCCGCGCCTTCCTGCGCGCCGCGACCGAAATCAAGACCATCTGGGTGCCCTATGGCGAGTGACTTTCTCTTGACGCAAAACCCCGGCCAAGGGATGCTGCAGTTATTCACAGCGGAGGATTGCAATGTTGAAATGTGGTCATGCCTTGACGGCGGCTTTGGTATTTTCCGGTCAGACCTTGTGGGCCGATGTCACCCCGGATGAGGTCTGGCTGGGTTGGCAGACCTTGGCTCAGTCGCAGGGGCAAAAGCTTACCGCAGATAGCACTGAAACCGACGGGGACACACTGACGGTTACCGACATCACCCTGACACTGAACGGCGAGTTCGGCGAGGGGTCGGCGACCATGCCGGAAATTCAGTTCACGGATAACGGCGACGGCTCGGTTGGCATTGTTTTCCCTGACAGCTTTCCAGTCAATCTGTTGCTGCCCAAGGACTCAGGCGAGGCGACACCAGCCGAGGTGGACCTTACCATCGCGGCACCGGGCGCCGTCATCATCGCCAGCGGTGTGCCGGGCGCGATCAATTACGAAAAACAGGTGTCGAACTTTGATCTGACAGCCAAGGGTGGCGCGGGCACGGATCAGATGGAGCTGACCTTGAAGATGATCGAAATGGCCGGCAAATACAGCTTCGAGGCGGGCGAGTCGGGCCAAAACCTTTCCGGCGACTTTTCGGCCAAAACCTTGGACCTCGCGGCCTCGGGCAAGGATGACGCCGGCGCCAATACCAATATCAAACTGTCGCTCAGCAATCTGGGCGGCACACTGGGCCTGACCGGCCTGCCCGCCGACAGCAAGGTCGAACTTGAAACCGCCCTCGCCGCTGGCTTTACCCTTGACGGCGCGCTGACCTATGGCATCGGTGCGCTGGACATCAGCGGCATGGATCAGGGCAACCCTTTCAAGCTGGCAGGCACTTTGGGCGGTGGCAATCTGACGCTTGGCATGGATGCCGCGAAATTTCACTATGATGCCGTCAACAAATCGCTGTCCCTGATCGCCACGGGCACCGATCAAGCCTCGGGTGGCGATTTCACCTTTTCGGGTTCAATGGCCGATTTCAGCAGCGCGGTGGACATAAAAGGTGCCGGCTGGACCAATACCGAAGATTTCGATGCGGCGCTGAAGTCGGGATTGATCATGGCGGTTTCGGCGGGTCTGGGCAGCACCAATATCGACTTTGCCGGTGGCCCCCCCGACAAGCCGGTGAAACTGAAGGGTGCTTTGGCGAAAATGCAAAGCAGCTTTTCTTTTTCCGCCGCAGAACTTAGCAGCAATTTTGGTGCCAGGGCCGTTGCAGTCACGATTGCTTCGCCCGAAATCCCCCTGCCGGAAGTCAGCGTCGACATCGGCGAATTGGCTTTCGACCTTGTTGTGCCCGCCGGGAATTCCGACAAACCCGCCCCCTTCACCTATGTCACCAAGATCATCGACCTGAAATTGCCCGAGGCTTTGTGGGCCATGGCTGACCCTGGTGCCATGCTGCCGCATGACGCTGCCACAGTGATCATTGACACAAATGGCACGGCGACCGTGACCAAGGACCTGATGGCGGACGCGCAGGCGATGGAAAACGGCTCGACCGATGCGCCGGGCGTCCTGAACAGTCTGCAAATCCCGCAAATCCTCGCAAGGGCGTTGGGGGCCGAGGTTACCGCCAAGGGCGCCTTCACCTTTGATAACAGCGACACGGTGACGTTTTCCGGCATGCCCCTGCCGACTGGCAAGATCGACATCAAGGCAACCGGTGTCAACGCATTGATCGACAAACTGGTGGCCATGGGTCTTGTACCGCAGGATCAAGCCCTGCAGGGTCGTATGATGCTGTCGATGTTTGCCAACTCTTCGGCGACGGCCGATGAAATTACCTCGACGCTGGAGTTCAAGGGCAAGCATTTCTACGCCAACGGACAGCAGTTGCAATAACCCCACCGCTCCTCGGCCCTGTCAGGCCTCCTCGCTGCGCCCGCAGCGAAGACGCCTGTCAGGGCGGATGAGCACCCCTTGCCTGTGCCCCCGCAATCGCCCATATCCACTAAAAGGGGACCACAATGTCACATGATCTGTCCAAGCTGACCGAGGCGCTTTTGGCGCATGCCCGCATGGCAGGGGCCGGGGCGGCTGATGCCTTGGCCGTCGCAAGCAATTCGCAAAGTATCGACATCCGCTTGGGCAAACTGGAACAGGCCGAGCGCAGCGAAGGCGTCGAGATCGGCCTGCGGGTCATGCTGGGCGGACGTCAGGCCTGCGTCTCGGCCTCCGACATCTCCTCCGCCACCATGACCCGCCTCGCCGAACGCGCCGTCGCAATGGCCCGCGAAGCTCCAGAAGACCCGACAGTCGGACTCGCCACCCCCGACCAGATCGCGCATGCTTGGGACCTGTCGGCCTATGACCTCGCTGACCCGTCCGAAGAACCAAGCCCCCAAGACCTGGAGGCGGACGCACGTGCGGTCGAAGCTGCTGCCATGGATCACGCAGGCATCACCCAGGTCGAGGCGTCTGCCGCATGGTCGGGCCGCGCCATGCACCTTGCAACAAGCAACGGTTTCTCCGGCGGGTACACCCGTACCTCGCGGTCGCTTTCCGCCGTGGCATTTACCGGGTCAGGCACCAACATGGAGCGGGACTGGGCAGGCGAGGGGCGCATCTATGCCGTCGACATGCCCTCGGCGTCCGAGATCGGCGCACTTGCCGCACAGCGCACGCTGCAGCGGGCAGGGGCCGTCAAACCGCCAACGGGCGCTTTTCCGGTGTTGTACGACGAACGTGTCGCCTCGTCGCTGATCGGGCATATGCTGTCTGCGATCAACGGCGCATCGATTGCGCGCGGCGCGTCGTGGTTGCTGGACGCCTTGGGCAAGCAGATCCTGCCCGCATATCTGTCGGTGACCGAGGACCCACACCGGACGCGGATTTCAGGGTCCCGACCGTTCGACGGCGAAGGGTTGCCAACGGCAAAACGGATGATCGTTCAGGATGGAGTCCTGATGGGTTGGACCCTTGACCTTGGCACCGCGCGCAAACTGGGGATGACCAGCACGGCGAACGCGTCACGTGGGACGTCGTCACCACCCTCACCCTCTACCTCCAACATTGACCTGACCCAGGGCAGCGTCAGCCGCGCCGACTTGTTGCGCGACATGGGGACGGGCCTTCTGGTGACCTCGATGATCGGATCGACCATCAACCCCACGACCGGCGACTATTCCCGTGGCGCAAGCGGCTTTTGGGTGAAAAACGGTCAGATCAGCTACCCCGTCAACGAATGCACCATCGCTGGCAATCTGCGCGACATGCTGATGCACCTGACCCCCGCCAACGACGCCAAGGCCCATTACTCCACCCGCGTCCCCAGCCTGCTGGTCGAGGGGTTGACCCTTGCCGGAGCGTGAGTTTGCCCAACAAGACCTGGCCCTGCTGACCGATGCGGCGCGCGCCGCAGGTGACATCGCACTGCGCTATTTCCGCAATGCGCCCAAGGTCTGGGAAAAGCTGGGCGAAGGCCCGGTGACTGAGGCTGACATTGCCGTTAACGACATGGTCATGGCGCGTCTGCGTGCCGCCCGCCCTGCCTATGGCTGGCTGTCCGAGGAAAGCCCGGATACCGAAGAACGTCTCGATTGTGAACATTTGTTTCTTATTGATCCCATCGATGGCACTTCCGCCTTCATCGCAGGGGATAGCAGCTTTTCGCATTCCTTTGCTGTGGCGCGAAATGGTAGTGTCACGGCGGCAGTGGTTTATCTGCCCGCCAAAGATCGCCTTTATGCCGCCAGCCTCGGCGGTTTTGCGACCTGCAACGGGGCACCGATTCACTGCAGCACCCGCATGCAGGTCAAAGGCGCCAGCCTTTTGACGCCAAAGGCACATCTTGATCCTGACCTGTGGCTTGGCCCGGTGCCAGACGTCACGCGCCACTTTCGCGCCTCGGTTGCCTACCGGTTGTGTCTGGTGGCGGAGGGCGAATTTGACGGTATGCTGTCGCTGCGTCAAGCGTGGGAATGGGACATCGCTGCAGGCGCGCTGATTGCCAGCGCGGCGGGGGCGTCCGTTACAAACCGGATGGGCGAGCCGCTGCGGTTCAACGCCGAAACCCCGCGCAGCAATGGCGTTCTGGTGGCCGCCCCCGGTTTGCACGCGGCGCTTTTGGCCCAATTGAAATCAATCTGAATCTGCGTTTGTAATTAAAAGGCCGCCAAAGGCGGCCATTCAATCACTTCTTTTTCGGTGGCACGAACCGCTTGGACGTATCCTTGGCATCTGCTTTGGGGGCCGCTGGTTTGGCCTTGGCAAAGGTCTTGCCTTCGATCCCATGCGACTTGAACCCGGCAGCCCGGCCGGGCTTGTCGGCCCCGCCGCCATGTGACTTGAACCCTGCCGATTTCGGCTTGAACCCTTCGGGCTTGGCCCCATCTGCCTTGGCCCAACGCGGCTTTGGCGCGCCATCCGCCGGGGCCTCTCGCTTGACATAAGGTTTGCGCTCGGCATCCGCCTTGGGGGCATAGGTCTTGCGCGGTGCCTCATCGCGGTTGTCCGAGGGGCGACCTGCAAAAGGCCGGTCCCCAGCGGCGCGGGGGGCATAGGGTTTGGCGTCATCCCGTTTGACGCGCGGCTTGGTTGCAGCCTCGGCACTGCGCGGCGCGTAGGCAGGTTTGTCCGACACGACGCGAGGTGTGTAGGGCTTTTTCTCGGCATCCTCGCGCGGCGGATAGGGCTTGCGCTCGACCGCCTCGGCTGCCTCGACCGGAGCATCTTCGACAATTCGCGCGGGTTTGGGGGTGTAGGCTGGCTTGTCTCGCGGGGGCATTTCGCGGGGCGCGTCGTCACGCGCAACACGCGGGGCAGGCGCCTTCCGTTCGGGCTTTCCCGCTGGGCGCATCGGGCGCTCGGGGCGGTCCATATCAGGCTCGCCGTCCAGACGGGTCATCGTGACGCCGCTTTCCAACTCGACACCCTGACCAAAAGAACCGGCATCCTTGGTCAGGATCTGGACAAACGTCCGGTCTTCCTGAACGCGGATTGCGCCGATGCCGTCCTTGGTAATGTTGCCGGCCTCACAAATTTTGGGCAGCAACCACCGCGCTTCGGCTCGACCGGCCCGGCCAACCGACAACTGGAACCAGATCGACGGCCCGAACTCGCCACGCTCGCGCGGTGCTGACGGCGAGATCGGCGGCAGATTGTCCGACAGGACTTCGGGGGCGGATCGCCCCTCGCGCCACAGGCGAATGAAGGCGCCTGCGACCTGACCCACGCCATAAGTATCGATCAGCTTCTGCGCCAGATCACCCTCGTCCGCGACGTCAGCGGTCAACAGCGGATGGTCCCACAGCCGCAAATCGTCACGCTCTTGCACCTCATCGGCACTTGGCGGCTTGGCCCATTCGGCCACAACCTTGGCACCTTGCAACAGGCGTTGCGCTTTCTTGAATTCGGCGGGGACCACGACCAGAGCCGAAACGCCCTTGTTGCCCGCCCGGCCAGTACGGCCCGACCGGTGCAGCAGGGTTTCGGAGTTCGAGGGCAAATCGGCGTGAATCACCAGATCCAAGCCCGGCAGGTCAATTCCCCGCGCCGCCACGTCTGTCGCAATACAGACCCGCGCCCGACCATCGCGCAACGCCTGCAAGGCATGGGTCCGCTCGGCCTGCGACAATTCACCCGACAAAGCCACCGCCTGAAAGCCACGGTTGCTCATCCGCGCGAACAAATGGCTGACATTGGCCCGCGTCTTGCAGAACACGATGGCGGCTTTGGATTCGTAAAACCGCAGCAGGTTGAAAATTGCATGCTCCCGGTCGCGCGCCGCCACACTCAGCGCGCGATACTCGATATCCACATGCTGGCGCGCCTCGCCTTGGGTTTGCACCCGCAGCGCATCGCGCTGGAAATCCTGCGCCAACGCTGCAATCTCTTTGGGAACCGTCGCCGAGAACATCAGCGTTCGCCGCTCGGCAGGAGCCGTGCCCAGAATATACTCGAGATCCTCGCGGAACCCCAAATCCAGCATCTCGTCCGCCTCATCCAGCACCACGGCGCGGATGCCGGTCATGTCGAGGCTCGACCGCTCGATATGGTCGCGCAGACGGCCCGGCGTGCCGACGACGATATGCGCCCCCCGGTCCAACGCCCGCTTTTCAGTCCGGTAATCCATCCCGCCAACGCAAGTCGCGATCTTGGCATTGGCCCCTTGATACAGCCACTCCAGCTCGCGGGCGACCTGCAACGCCAACTCCCGCGTCGGCGCAATGCACAGGGCCAGCGGCGTATCCGCATACAGCAACTGATCCGCCCCACGCAGCAATTCGTCAGCGATGGCAATGCCAAAAGCGACGGTTTTGCCCGAGCCGGTCTGGGCCGAGACCAGCAGGTCGCGGCCGGTGACAGTCTCGCCCAGCATGGCGGATTGAACGGGAGTCAGCGTCTCGTATCCCTTGGATGCAAGCGCCGCAGCCAAAGGGGCCGCGATTTGAATATCGGTCATGTCGTTTCCTGATAAGGGGGCACGGAACGCCCCATGAAGCACCATTAGGCGGCACCTCATTCCCTATAGCGGCCAAGCCTCCTCGCCCAACCACCCCGGAACCCTCGGGCCGACCAAAGGGCCTTAGAGCAGTTTGACGCCGCTGTACAGCCCCCTTGACTTTGCAATGGTGGGTCGGTTTGAAACTGAGAAAGCTGCGGCCTCGGTGCTTGCGGCGGGTGGGTCCGAATAAAAGCACGGGAACGCATCAGGATGCTTCAAGTCTGCCGCACCGTGCTGTTCAGCCAATTGGGCCAACGCGACCAGCGGCTCTGCCTTGGGCAGATCTTTTACAGACCTTTTCCCAAGTTGCCCGCCCCATCAAGATGGCATCCATCCGGGCAATGAACGCCTTTAAGCCATGGTTTTCCGTTGCACCGCCAAGTGTATGTCAGCCCGCCGATGTCGCCGTTTTCGCGTGCGATAAAGCCATCAAGACTTGCCGCGATATATACATGCCCCGTTTCCTGGTCACTGTATGCGGGGAATGGCCTTTGGGGCGCGACGCTGATAAAAGGCGCGATGGCTGTCACCCTGACCTCTTTGACCGACATCTTCGCACTGGGATTTGACGACATCATCGATGTCCGTGCCCCGGCGGAGTTTACCGAGGATCACATTCCCGGCAGCATTTCCTTGCCGGTGCTGAGCGATGTTGAGCGGGCCGAGGTGGGGACCATTTACAAGCAGGTCAGTCCCTTTACCGCGCGCAAGGTCGGGGCGGCACTGGTGGCGCGGAATGCATCAGTGCATTTGCAGGGGGCCTTGGCTGATAAGACCGGAGCGTGGAAACCGTTGGTATATTGCTGGCGCGGCGGGCAGCGGTCGGGGTCGTTCGCCTCGATCCTGGCACAGATCGGCTGGCGGGTCGATACGATCGCGGGGGGGTACAAGTCTTGGCGCGGGTTGGTGGTGAAGGCGCTGTATGACACACCGGTTGCCTCGCCTGTGGTGGTGCTGGATGGCAATACCGGATCGGCCAAGACCGAGATCTTGCGGATGTTGCCGGCCCTGGGCGTGCAGGTGATCGATCTGGAGGGGCTGGCCCGGCATCGCGGCAGTCTGTTCGGCGCGATGCCAGGCGGGCAGCCGTCGCAAAAGGCGTTTGAGCGGGACTTGGCACTGGAACTGGCACGGCTGGACCCTGCAAGGCCGGTGGTGGTGGAGGCGGAAAGCAGCAAGGTCGGGGAATGCAGGGTGCCGCCGGAATTGTGGAAGGCGATGGTGGCGGCTCCACGCGTGGTTGTTGCGGTGCCGAGGGCAGCGCGGGCCGACTATCTGGTGCGCGCCTATGCAGATATGGTCGAGGACCCCGATCGGCTGGCCGGCGTGATCGGCTTGCTGCGGATGTCGCATACCCATGCCTTGGTGGAAGAATGGCTAGGTCTGGCGATCGGTGGGCGGTTTGGCGCGTTGGCCGATGGGTTGATGGAAGCGCATTACGACCCGCGCTATGAAAAGCACCGCGAGCGGATGGCGGCGCCTTTGGCCGAGATCGGAGCGGTTGCGTTGGATGAGGCGGATGTGGCTGGGTTGGCGGCTGCGGTGGCGGAGGCGGTGTGCCGGAGTTAGGGCGATAGGGCGGGCGGCCGGGCGGGGGGCAGATACTTTCAAAAAACTCTGCAGTTTGGTTCGCGTGAGTTTTAGCGCAGGCCACTTGGGGCGGCTTTAGGGGGGAATAGCGGGAGGCCTCTACTTTGGTCCTGGGCTTTAGCTGGGACAAATGTGGTTTGTAGCAGCTCGCGGTCATGTCACCACAATGGCGGGTGGACCCGAGGAGATGTAACCGATGATGGCTGCCTCTGGGTCGGATTGGCGCAGGCGGGTCAACAGGAACCCGACAAGATCGGCAGGCAC
>JBBQGU010000028.1:0-19212 GCA_038323315.1 Rhodobacterales bacterium
TGTCGAAGCTGCGATTCTGACGCGGATAAGTTGCCCCGGCTGGCCTGCCGAATCATCGACATGGACCGCGTGCAGGTATTCCGACTTGCCAACCATTTGCCCCGGCATCCGGCCGGGCTTTTCGTACAGCACCGACACCTCGCGCCCGATCATGGCATCTTGCACGGCGCGCTGCTGGCTGGTCAGCAGGGCTTGCAGGTCGCGCAGGCGGGCGTCGGCGGTTTCCAGCGGCACCTCGGGCTTTTCGGCGGCGGGGGTACCGGGGCGGGGCGAGTATTTGAAGGTGTAGGCCATGCCGTAGCCCACCGCGCGGATCAGATCGAGGGTTTGCTGATGATCCTGATCGGTTTCGCCGGGAAAGCCCGCGATGAAATCCGAGGTGATCACGATATCGGGGCGGGCGGCGCGGACACGTTCGATCAACGCCAGATATTGGTCGGCTGTGTGTTTGCGGTTCATGGCTTTCAGCACGCGGTCGGATCCGGATTGCACGGGCAGGTGCAGGTAGGGCATCAGTTTGGGCTCGTCGCCATGGGCCGCGATCAGGTCGTCTTCCATGTCGGTGGGGTGGCTGGTGGTATAGCGGATGCGTTGCAGGCCATCGATGCGGGCAAGGTCGCGGATCAGGCGGGCAAGGCCGTGGCCTGCGGCATGGTAGGCGTTGACGTTCTGGCCCAGCAGGGTGATGTCGCGAACGCCGCGTTCGACAAGGCCGCGCGCCTCGGTCAGGATGCGGTCGGCGGGGCGGCTGACTTCGGCGCCACGGGTGTAGGGGATGACGCAAAAGGCGCAGAACTTGTCGCAACCCTCTTGCACGGTCAGAAAGGCGGTGGGGCCACGCTGGGCCGTGCGTTTGGGCAGCAGGTCGAATTTGTCGGCGGTGGGAAAGTCGGTGTCGGTCAGTTTGCCGATGCCGCGCACCATGTCGGGCAGACGGTGATAGGCCTGGGAGCCTACGACAATATCGACAAGGGGCATGCGGCGCTTGATTTCATCGCCCTCGGCCTGGGCGACACAGCCTGCGACGGCAATTTTCAGGTCGGGGCGGGCCTGTTTCAGGGGGCGCAGGCGGCCAAGGTCGGAATACAGTTTCTCGGACGCCTTTTCGCGGATATGGCAGGTGTTCAAGAGGACCATGTCGGCGTCTTCGATGACGTCGGTCGTGACATAGCCTTCGGCGGCCATGGTTTCCACCATGCGCTCGCTGTCATAGACGTTCATCTGGCAGCCATAGGTCTTGATGAAAAGCTTTTTGGGATCGGTCATGGGGGCTCCTTGAGTGCCATTTACGGCAAAGCGGGGGCATCTGCAACGCAGGCGGGGTTGCAATGGCGGTTCGGTTGACCTTAGCTGCAGGCGATGCCGTTGAGAGGTACCGGATGAAACACGCCTCGCTGGATGCCTTTGCAAGATCGGACCGGCTGGCGCTGGCCAAGGGGCCGGTGGCGGTGGTGCTGGCCGAGGATCAGGTCGAGGTCGCAACGACGCTGCAACACCATCTGGCCTTGGGGTTTGCGCTGGTCGTGCTGCTGGCCGATGACGGGATCGAGGTGGCTGAGGAACTGGCCAGCCGTGTCGACCGTGTCACCTATGACACCCATATCGACAATGCCATGGTGGCGGCCGTCAACCGTCTGATCCGAGACGCGCCGGATATCTGGATCCATTACGGCTACAACGCCGAATACCTGTTCTATCCGTTCTGCGAGACCCGGTCGGTGCGCGAGATGCTGGCCTTTCACACCGAAGAGCGGCGCGATGCCATGTTGTGCTATGTCGTCGATCTGTATGCCGACAATCTCGACCGCTTTCCGGATGCGGTGTCGCTGGAACATGCCCATCTGGACCGGTCGGGCTATTACGCGCTCAGCCGCCCGGACCCTGCCAACCACAACCATCCGCGCGAACGGCAGCTGGATTTCTTTGGCGGCTTGCGCTGGCGGTTCGAGGAGCATGTTCCCCCGCCCCGCCGCAAGATCGACCGGATCGCGCTGTTTCGCGTCAAGGCGGGGTTGGAACTGCGCCCCGACTTCACCTTTTCCGAGGAGGAGTACAACACGTTTGCCTGCCCTTGGCATCATAACATCACCTGCACCGTCGCCAGCTTTCGCACGGCAAAAGCCTTGCGCAGCAATGCGGGGTCAAAATTCGACATCCAGTCGTTTCATTGGCACAACTCCACGCCGTTTCAGTGGCATAGCCAGCAGTTGATGGATCTGGGGCTGATGGAGCCGGGGCAGTGGTTTTAGGCGGTTGGGGGGGGTGCGGGGATGGCCCCTCATCAAGCCGGAGGCGGCTTTCTTCGGTGTGGCAGGCGCGGGTTCGTGGGGCCGTCATCAAGCCTTGGACGGCTTTCTTCCGTATGGCAGGCGCGGGTTCGTGGAGCCGTCATCAAGCCTTGGACGGCTTTCTTCCGTGGCGCTGGATGAGAGGCGCGGTGCAGCGAAGAAAGCGCGATAGGGCTTGATGAGCGTTGGGACAGGATCGCGGCGCTATTTCCGCCAGATCAGCCCCTGATCGCCGCCGAGTTTGGAATAGTTCAGCGGTTTGTACCGGGCAGCCAGCTTTTTCATCACGGCCCGGTCGTCGGATTTGTCAAAGGTCAGATAGGGTACCAGCCATGCCAGATGAAACCCCTCGATCTGGTCAGAGCCGTCGAAGAAGGTTTGCACCTTGCCGGTGATCGCCTCGGTCGCGGTGCCGCTGTTCAGATCGGCGACGGCAAAGCCGATCACCCGTTGCAGCGCGTTGTCGCACAGCGGTTGCACCGACGCGCCCTGACGTTCCAGCAGCAGGGTCGTCACCACCAGCGGTGCTATCGCATGCAGTTGATATTTCAGCGCATATTTGCCACGGCTCATTTCCTGCGGCAGCGATCCATTCGGATCGGCGGAACACAGCACATAGTTGACCGACCACAGCGCCCAGGCACGCAACGCGGCATCGTCCAGAATATCGGCGGCGGTTGCGGCGCCGAGGGCGGCCCAGGCGCGCAGGTTGCCTTTGCGGGCCTTGTCGGGGGCGCCCGTCTCCCAGAATTCGGTCTGGTTCTTTTGCAGCACGGCCAGCCATGTCTTGATCGTGGCCACATCATCCGTGCGGGTGGTGTGCGGCAGAACCTGCAACAGCACCAGACCAAAGCCCGCAAAACGCGCGCCCATCGTCAGGTTCGATGTTGGCGAGGTCAACTCGGTCAACGCGCCCGCCTGCGCCCAGACGGCAATCTGGCCCACGACGCAATCGGCGATGGCAGCCTGATCGGCACCTTCTTTGAACGTGCCATTCGCCGTCGCGGTCAGGTCGCGCAGAAACTCGTCCAGGGGGCCAAGGGCGTCATTCACCTCGGCATCCGCCTTGGAGTCCAGAACGGCCCTTGTGGTGCTGTCGGCCTGATAGCGGCTGTCATAGTCCAGACTGATTACGGGGGCCGGGGCCACAGGGCATTGCTTCGCCATGACGGCGGCGGGGGCAAGGGCCAGAAGCGCGCCAAGGAACAGATGTCGCGGGATCATGGCGTTTTTCCTATGCGCAGCAGGCGGGCGAGGTCGCGGGCCTGCAAATTTCCGGATTGATCGGCCTTGTCCAGCCAGTTCAGCGCGCCCGTGGGGTCTGCGGTCACGCCAAGCCCATATGCCATGGCATAGCCATATTGCGCCATCGCCATGACATTGCCGGCATCGGCCGCCTCTTTCAACCATTTGGCCGAGGCGGTCAGATTGGCTTGGGTCTTGGCCGTGTCACGCAGCAGCAGGCCGTATTCCAGTTTGGCATCGACATCGCCGCGCTGGGCGGCCTTTTCGTACAGGGCGCGCAGGTCGATCCTGGCCTCGATCTGCGTGCGGACGGCGGGGTCGGTCTTGCGGTACAGGCCCAGAACCCAGGTCTGATCCTCGGCCGTGCCTTGGCGCAGCAGTTGCACGAGGGTGTCGGCTGCGACGGCGGGGTCATAGGTGCGCAAATCGCTGTCGGCAGTCAGGGCAAAGATGCTGCGCAGGGCGCCCAGATCCCCCTCGGCCAGATTGCGTTTTTGCACATCCAGTTCGTTCGGCGGGTTGCCAGAGCCGTAAGTGTTGATCTGCCAGTCCTTCAGGTTCAACTTGCCCAGAACATTGCCGTTTTCCATGCTCAGGCCAATCTGCCGCCAGTGCATGGTCATGTCGGGCGACAGCAGACCGGCATATGCCTCGCCCAATTCGTCGCTGTCCTTGGTGGTGCAGGTCATCAAGGATACGGCGCGGTCGATGTAATCCTTGGCCTTGTCCTTGTCGACAAAGGGGATGGCGAACATCATGGCCAGGAAATCGCCGCGCTCTTCGATGACGTCGGAGAATTCGTCAAAGATGGTTTGGGGTGACGTGGTTTCGGCCAGCAGTTGCGCCTTCAACCGGATCGAGGCGCCTTCGCCCCGGTTGCCGGCCCTGGTCAGCAGGGCCATGATTTCGACGCCGGTTTCCGGGCTGCGCGACAGGTCGTCGGTCAGCATGACGGCGAGGTCCAGGGCCGTAGTGACGCCGTTGTTCAGATATACGCGGCGCATCAGTTCCAAAGCCAGATTGCGTTCGGCGGGGGTGGTGGCCAGCGCGAATTCCAGCTTGCCGAAGTTTTCCAGCGCCTTGTCGGACCCATCGGTGCGGTTGGCCCACAGGCGTTTCGCCGCGTCCGTGACAAGGGGGCCGGATTGCACGCGTTCGAGGTGGTTGGCCAGCGATTGGGGGTTGTTCAGCATGGCTTGCGTCTGGATTTGCGCCAAGAGTTCGGGCTGTTTGTAGGGGTCCAGCGCAATCATGTCGAAGGCGGTCAGGTCGACGGTATCGGCCTCGGTCGCGGCATAGTTGGTGCGCCACAGATCGGCCTGGCTGACCAGCGGGGCAGCGGGGGATTGGCAGCGGTACAGGGTATTCAGGCCGTTCATCGCCTCGGGGACGCCGAAACGGGCGACGACATCGGTCAGCAGGTTGGCGGCGCGGGTCAGTTGGGCAGGGTCGTCGCGGTAGCGGATCAGTTTGCGCGACAGCAGTTGCATCCCCTCGGCGTCGCCTTTGGCGGCGGCTTGTTCCAGATAGGCCATCGCCTCGGCTTCGCCCGCCCATTCGCCACGGCGGCCCAGCACCTCTTTGGCCAGTTCGGTAAAGACGAAACCGGGGGCGGTAGGAAATTCGATGACTTCGCGCAGATATTTCAGATAGGGGCTGTCGGGGCTGACCTCGACCGCGTCAATTTTCACGGCGAGGCGGAAATAGGGGCTGACCGAGGGGCGGTTGCGGCCGGTATCGGCGCTGAAGTTGAAGCCGAGGATGCCGCGCAGGGCATCCTCGTCGACGCGGCCGACGGATTTGATGCGGTTGGCCTGATTGGCGTCGACGGTGATGCCGCGTTTGACGGCAAGCGTCAGATAGCGCAGCATTTCGGTGTTGTCTTTTTGGGCGGCATTCGCGTCCAGATGAAATTCCACGATGCGCCAGGCGGCCTTGGCCCCGCCCAGATCGGCGGCGAATTTGTACCAGGCAAAGGCGATGTCGGGGTTGCGGGTCAAAAGATCGCCGGTCAGGTATTTCTCGGCGATGCGGCCCGCGTGGTCGCAGACGGCCGGGGTCATCTGGCCCAGCATCCCGCCAAGCGCGAGGGTCATGGTCAGGTCCAGGGGCGCGTCCCAGTCGGGCATGGGGCGGTCGTTCAGGGCCATGCGGACGATGGTCAGCAGCGCCTCGGAATTGCCGCCAAAGGCCGCCTCGCGGATCAGGCTTTCGGCATAGGGCACGTCCTGGGTCACGCCGATGCCGTTCATGTAATAGTCTGACAGGGCCATTTTCTGGGCGTTGTCCAGCCTTTCACCGGATGCGCGCAGGGTGTCGATCAGCGTTTCGCCGCGCAACTGGTCCAGACGCCCGGCATCGACATACAGGTTGATCCGGGCCAGCGTCACGTCGACGCCGTCGAAGGTGGGGTCGAGTTTGGCGCGCCTGTCGATCAGGGTCAGGATGAAGTCGAACCAGCGGTCGGGGTCCTGCGCCTGCAACACGCGGATGTCGCGCAGCAGGAATTGCAGGCGCAGGGGATCGGTCAGGTCACCCTCGCCCACCTGATCTTGCAAGTCGTCCTGCGCGTCGCCCAAGGCGTCGCTGGAGCAGATGTCCTGCGGCGCGACCTTGGGCGGCATGAAGGCGAGGTCGATGGTGCGGGCGGCTGCGGGCATAGCACCCAGCAGCAGGGACAGGGCAGCGGCGAGGACGGAATATCTCATCAGGGGCCCTCTAATTGAAACAGGCGGTGACGCTGGGGTTGCCACCCAGGGCCGCGTCCAGTTGCACCTCGACCGTGCGGGCGCCTTCGGGCGGCAGGCCGGACATGGACATGAAGAAGCGGCCGGTCTTGACCTGACCCTTGCTGCGGTAGATGGCCTTGCTGATCACTTGCGCGCCGCTGCTAAAGTCGAAGCGGGCGGCGCTGACCGAGGTGCTGTCGGTGTCGACCAGCAGGGTATAGCTTTGGCCGGGGTCCAGTTGCGACAGGTCGGCGACGATGGAATTGCCGCCGGGATTGGCCATCACGGGCAGGGGCACGCGGCAGGTGTCGCCTGCGGCGGCGGTCAGTTCGGCGAAGGGTTGGTCGCCATAGTTGGCAAGCGAGTCGTGGATCGGGACTGACCAGACCAGATAGGCGGGGCGGCCCTGTTGGAACGATGCGGAGGTGAGGTAGCTGGTGATGGCGTCAAATCCGCCTCCGCCCGTCACCGCATATTGCACCGTGTCGAGGCTGGTGTATTTGGCGATGAAGCCGGACAGGTTGGCGACGGGGTCGCCGTCAATCTCGGTTCCCACCACGGCCACGCGGGCACCGCCACCGCCAAAGATGCCGTTGCCGGAATTGGCGGCCGAGCCTTGCAGTTTGCCTGCGGTAAAGGTGTCGGTCTGGGCCAAAGGCAGCGGCAGCAGGCAGTGGCGCTGCAGGGCCGAGCGCATGGCGCTTTCCAAGATCACGGGGCCTGCCGCAGTCACCTCGAACCGGCCTTTTGGCAGGGCGGCATAGTCGGGAGTGGCGGCGATGATGCCGGCTATGGCGCGGGCCTCACGGTCCGCCCCGGCGGAGGTCAAGCGGTGGTCGGTGGGGAAGAACGAGGGGGTGGCGTCCTTGGCGGCGCGCAGGGCGAGGCGGGCATCGACCACGGCCACGCCGCGTTCTTGCAGCTTTTTGATCTGCTCCAGATAGACAGTGGCGGCAAGGCTGGCGTCAAAACCATAGTCGCGGGCGGCTTGGGGCAGTTGGTCGGGCATGGCAAGGCTTTTGGTCGGCAGCGCGACGAAGATCAGAGTGGTGCCTTGGGTGGCCAATGCCTTGGACAGGGCGGCAACGCGGTCGGCGGTCACCTCGGAAAAGCTGTTGAACATGTGCAGGTCGGGGGTGACGCGGTAAAACACGCCTTCCGTCCCCTCGACGGCGGCGAATTTCTGCTGGGCGTCCAGGCCGTTGCAGCTGTAGGTCGATTGGGCCGCCAAAGGGGTGGCGGCGGCAAGAAGGACCGCTATCAGAGTGCGAATCAGGGTCATGCCTTGGACGCCATCTGGATGCCGCCGCTTTCGATCAGGACCAGCAGGTTGGCGGCTGTCGCCTGAACCTCGAGGTTGGAGGAGGCTTTGGCCAAGGTCAGGTAGCGCTTGGCCTGATCCATCTCGGCTGCGGTCCGTTCGGGTTTTTGCAGCAGGACCAGGGCCATACGCAGCGGGATGCGACCATCGCCGGCCGTGTCGGCCTGTGCAAGGATGCGTTTCTGCGTGGCGGCGGACATCGGGCCGAACAGTTTCCCCTCGCCGTTCAGGTCGATCACGGCGTCAAGGGCCAGCGCGTTTCCGGCCCAGGCGTGGGGGTACAGCATGGCGATATAGGCTTTGATCCGGGCGGGGGGCTCGGTCGCGGGTTCGATGCGGTGCAGGGCTTCCACGACTTGCGGCAGGGTCCAGACGCGGCCCGACCTGACGGCGATGGTCCCGTAATAGGCGATGTCGGAGGCCGCGGCCCCCGGAACCGAGGCCAGCAGATAGCGGACATATTTCTGCGCGGCAAGGCCGTCGAAATGGTCGGCAAGGGCCTTTAACGCCTCGGGCGTGACGGGTTTGTCGTCCAGCATGGCCTGACGGGCCGAGCGCAAGGCCGGGGTCGGCAAATCGAGGGTGCGGGTCAGGCCCTTGTTGACCACGACGCTGATCTGGGCATGCGCCGCGTCAGCGGGGATCTGCATGGTGATCAGGTTTTGGGCACTGGCCGGGCCAAGGCCAAGGGCCAGGACGGCGGCCAACAGGGATCGGGCCATGGGGTTTACATCCCTCATTTGCTGCAATCGGCAGAGACGGGTTGATGTTTGCCGGAATTGGCAGCGACAAGCTGGATCGGTTTCAGGCCATGCAGGTCCAGGGCGACCGACTGGAACTGCGCAGTCAGGTCGCCGGACAGGAACTGCGGGAACTGGTTGGAAAAATCGTTGCCGTCCAGATGGATGCTTTCGCCGATGGCCCCGGCGATGCCCGCGTTGTTGGCGGCCAGCACATTGCGGGTCAGGTAGGTTTGCGCGCCCACCGCCTGCCCTGCGACCCAGATGCCGGCGTTATGGTTTGACAGGACGGTGTTGCTGTCGATTTTGGTATCAAGGCTGACGCGCACCTCGATCCCCTTTTGGCGGTTGTCGATGATGGTGTTGCCGCTGAGCCTGCCGCAATCGGACCGCAGGACCGAGATGCCGCCACCATCGCGCCGCCACACGATGTTGTTGGCCACCTGCGCGCCGGTGCTGCCATTGCCGATCAGAATGCCCGCATGTTTGCCGCCAAGGATGATGTTGCCGGTCACGATGCCGTCGGCGGACCCCTCGATCAGGCGGATGGCGTTGGTGGGCATCTTGCCGGTAAACACATTGCCGCGCGCCGTGGCGTTCAGGGTGCGGTAGAGGATCAGCGAGGGGCCGCGCATGTCGCGGAACTGGTTGCCCTCGATCAGGATATGGGCGGCCCCGTTGGTCGACAGACTGACAAGGTCCTGAAAGCGGCTGTTCTGGATGACATTCTGGCGGTCTGGCGCGCGCAGGATGCCGCGCATGACCGAAAAGCCGGCAAAGGTCAGGGTGGCGCCAAAGCCGAGCTTGGTGAATCGGCTGTTGCGGATGTTGACGGTGCCGCCATCCGCCGTGATGACAAAGGGTTGGTAGGCGGGGCTGACCGGGTTGGCTGGGCCTACGCCGGTGATTTCGGCGCCGTTCATGTCCAGATGGCCAAAGTTGGCAAGGAACGCCCCGCTGGCGCGGTTCAGGGCAAGGCGGTCGTTCGGGCCAAGGTCAAGGGTGGCACCGGACCAGATGACCAGCGGGACGTTCAGTTGCAGGGCGCCGGTATCGGTGGCGGATTGCAGATGGTTTTCGACCAGCAGGCGGCGCAGATCGGCCATGGTGGCGTGGCCGGTCTGGATGACCAGCGCCTTCATGTCGGCATCGGTCTGGGCGGCCATGATGCCAAAGGTACCCTCGGACCCGTAGGACTGCGCGATCAGGGTCAAAGCGAGGCGCAGGTCAAGGCGTTGGCCGGTGACAGGGTCCGGATTGACGGTGGGTTTGGCGGGCTGGGTAAAGGCGAGGTCGGGCTTGGTCTGGGTGACATAGGGCGTCAGGCCGGCCTGTTGGATCAGCGCCTGCGCCGAGAAGCTGCCGCTTTCGTCGTTCAGCGCGGATTGCAGCGATTTCAGCAGGATGCGCATCTGATCGGTTTGTTCGTCCTGCCGTGCGAGGATGGGTTGGCTGGACAAAACGACACAAGCGACGGCCAGGACCAGCCGTCGCATATGGGTCAGGAAACACAGGGTTTTGCGGTCAGGCATAAAGCGCCCTTGGCGGTGCGGTGACTAGGACGGGCATGGAATCTACATGGGTCAGGGTCAGCAGGACAACTTCGGTTTCAGACGGGCTGGGGTTGTGCAGGACGGTGGCGATGGTGTTTTCGACATCCATGCGCTGACCGGCCTGCAGCAGGTTGAAGGATTGGGCGGTGGACAAGATCAGTTCGCCCCTGGCCACCAACACCTCGCGGTGGCCGATATCGCCGAGGTCAAGGCTGTCGCCTGCGGCGATGCGGGCGGTGGTGATGGTGACGCCCTCGCTTTGGTACAGGGCGGTTTTGGGGGTTGGGGAAGGGATCGGCGTGTGCTTTTCAGCCTCGGACCGCTGATGGCCCTTCAGGTATTCGGCGACCTTCTTGACCGATTGGCAATGGCCGACACGCGTGACCAGCAGGGCGTCGGGCGTGTCGATGATGATGACGTCTTTCATGCCCACCACAGTCACAAGGCGCGAGGTGGAGCGGACCATCGAGTTGGTGGTTTCAACGGCGATCACGTCGCCTTGCAGCACGTTGCCTTCGGTGTTGGATTTCGAGATGCCGTACATCGCCGTCCACGATCCGACATCGGACCAGTTCACGTCCAGGGGGGCCAGGGCGATGCGGGTGGTCTTTTCAAAGACCATGCTTTCGGTGGGGGCAGCGACGGCCGTGCCGAACAGATCGGCATTCAACTCCAGCCCGTCAGCGGCGCGCACACCCTCGGCCACGGCACGTTCGACAACGGCGGTCGTGGCGGGGTCGAACTTGCGGTATTCGGCGATGATCGTCGCGGCCGAGAACATGCTGATGCCCGACGCCCAATAGGCGATGTTGCTTTCGACCAGCAGGCGCGCCTTGCGGGTTGGCGGCTTTTCGACAAAGCGTTCGACCGTCCGCAGGCCGGGAAAGTCGAAATCCGGGCCGCCATCGGTGATGTAGCCAAAGCCGGTTTCGGCGTAGCGGGGCTTGATGCCGAAGGTGATGATCTTGCCACCCACGGCGGGGGCGCGCATGGCCATGATGGTGCTGTTGATGTCGCCGTCGATCACGTGGTCGGCGGGGACGACGACCATCAACGCCTGAGGGTCGCGGGCCAGCACGGCAAAGGCGGCGGCCAGAACGGCGGGGCCGGTGTTGCGGCCCATGGGTTCGTGGATCACATCGGCCTGCACGCCGATCTCGGCCAGTTGCGACGCGATCGTGTCGCGGTGGCGCAAGGCCGACACGATGATCGGCGCCTCATACCCCTCGCCCCGGTGACGCTCGACCGCCGACTGAAAGAAGGTGCGCGAATCCGCTTCGCCCACCTTCTGGAACTGTTTGGGACTTTGGGTCCGTGAAACAGGCCATAGCCGGGTGCCGTTGCCGCCGCAGATGATGAGGGGGTAGACGCGGGTCATTTTAATTCTCCAGCAGTTTGGGGAATGAGCCACCAAACAGGGATTTCGACAGCCGCAGCCGCGCGGATTTGCCGATATCGTCCGGACCCAGCAAACCTTCTGCCGGGATCAGATCCACTGGAACAAAAAGATCGCCTTGCAGCGCTGCGGCAGTCGTCGCGGAGTTGGGCGAGACCGTGACCGGAATGGTCCGACCGTCATCCATATCCAGATATGCCGTCTCGCCGCTCATCGCCCTTGCCAGTCCTTCGATGCTCATTTGTGTCTCTACACTCGGCGCGGTGGTGGAGCTAAAGAATGACAAAATTGAGTCAAATGGAAGAACTGTGGCACCGACGAAAATCCCATTGGTTACAGCCACTTCGCAGTCGCAGGGCAGTTGGAAGCTGAGGACGTCGCCGGTATTGGAATTGACCGAAAACACCACCTCGCCCGCCTTGGCCTTGGGGTTCAGGAAGGCGAGCTGGCCTGCGGTCGTCGCCTTCATCTCATTGCCCAGACGTTCGACAAAGACCGGGCGCTGCTCGTAGCTTTGGGTATAGCGGTTCAGGATGATACCGGCGGCCGCCACGATCAGGGTCATCGACATCACCGCCACGGCAAGGGACCGGATGCGGAATTTGGAATTGGTTGCCTCTGTCCCCTTGGCGATCTTGGGCTGTGTCGGGCCGGAATAGGCCATCAGGCCACCCATGGAGACAAAATCGCCTGCGATATAGCTGTTCAGGATATAGCGCAGTTGCGGCAGATGCGCGCCTGCGGGGTCCAGAAATTGCAGCGTCATCTCACCATCGCCGCGCGAACCGGCCACCATCACCTCGGGGAAGATCGACACGGAAAAGCCCTGAAAATCGAACTGGATCTTGACGAAATCCTTGTGCCCCTTCCAGGCCGGGTCCAGTTTGCCCGCGATGGCGACATAGGCCGCCGTCACCGACAATTCGATCCCGTCCAGCCGGTTGTCGCCGAACTGGACCTTGAACGGGATCGGCATGACCGGATGTTCGGTTTCAAAGCCGAACTCCGACGGAATCGCAATCGACGGCGGTTCGGGCGGCGGGGCCACCACGGCCATCGGTGCCGGAGGCGGAGTGGCGCGCAGGGGTTCCGCCGCAGATTTGCGCGCGGCTGACAACGGAACTTCCCGCACGGCCTCGCGCGGAGTGGAGAAGGAGTCACTCATGGCGTTTCTTTCCTGTCGGGAGGGGCCCATTCGGGCAGGTCGGGCGGTGTGAGAAAAGGGTCATATCCTGGCCACCATGATCACGGCAATCAGCAGCCAGGCGATGGCAAGGATGTGGTGCAGGGTCGATTCCATCGCCGACACCCGGGCCGACAGGCTGGGACGCGGGCCGCTGGCGGCGGCACCCTGACGGGTCCATTTCTGGCGGTCCAGACGGAACATGACATAGATCTTGACCACCGCGCCCGCGACCTGACCGAAATACAGGATGAAGGGGTGGGTGACCGGGAACCATGTGCCCCGGAACAGGCTGATGATGACGCAAAAGATGTAGCGCGTGATCATCACCCACGCGATGTAGAACGGGATGATGGTGACGGAATGAAAGGCGGCAGACAGGATCACCGAGATCGGGCCGACCATCGTCGTCCACATGGAAATCCGCTGGTCCAGGATCGACCACCAGGTGAAAAACCCGATCCTGCGCGGGCCCAGCGCAACGGCGCGCCCATTGGTGCGCATCATGTTGCCGAACCAGCGGGTCATGAGGATTTTCGAGCTTTCATAGAAGGTCGGGCGCGGCTGGGTTTCCATCGACAGGGATTGCACGTCGGGCAGGTAGGCCATCTCGTAGCCATTCTTCAAAAGCCAGTACCAGGTCGATTTGTCATCGCCGGTCAGGAATTTGACCCGGCCCAGACGCCAGTGGTCCAGAAAGTCATGGTTCACGCCGTTCACGAAATCGGGATTGGTGGCGAGGTCGGCGCGAAAGACCGACATGCGGCCGGTCAGGGTCAGCACGCGGTTGGCCACGCCCATCGACGACATCATCGCCTGCCGCTGGTTAAAGCGCAGGATGAACCAGTCGCGGAACAGGTTCTTCTTCTCGATGATGACACCTTCGTCGGTGGTCAGCGCGCCCACACGCGGGTTGGTGAACATGGGCGCGGATTGGGCGACCACATCGGCGGGGACCATCGTGTCGCCATCGACGAACACGATGATGTCCCGCGCGGTCGGGCTTTGGGCTGCGATCAGTTTCAGGGTCTGCGCCAGAGCGTCGCGTTTGCCATTGGCCTTGATGCGGTCGATGATCAGCTTGACGCGCGACATGTCGTGAGGCGCGGTGTCATACAGGCTTCGGATCAGCCGTTCATCCGCGCCGTCCACGACCGAAGTTATGATCGTCGCCCCGTCGCGGGCCTGCGATGCAGCAAGGTACAGCGCGCGGTAACATTCAATCGTGATATCCCGGTCAACCATATAGGATGTCACCAGAAAATAGGCGTGGCAGGGGGCCCCGCGCGCCTCGAATCGCGCGAAGGCTGTGGCTTTGCGGCGGGGGTAGATGACCTTCAGGTACAGCAGCGCCCGCGAGAAGTTGACTGCCGCCCATGTGTACCGCCACGTGCCGAGAAACCCCAGGACGATGATGGTATTGGTCTGTTCGTGCATCATCCCCAACGCGCCCTTGGGAACAAGAGCGGTCATCAGCAGGATGACGGCGACATACGCGACATGGGTCAGCAGGGTGATCATCTGCCGTTACCAGCAGATGCCTTGGTAGTGCCCATCCGAGACCATGTCGCGGTTCATGCGGGTCAGGTCCAGAACGGGCCGGGTCTTGGACGCCTGTTCCAGCGTGCTGATCGTGGATTTGTAGTAATTGCCGACCAGGATCGCACCGGCATCGTTGATCATCTTGTCCAGATCATCGACCATGCGGTCTTTCAGGTCGGGGATCACATCATTGCCACGGCCGGCGGTCGAGTTGTTCGACGCATAGGCCTCGAACACATAGGGGTCATAGATTTCGACGCCGACGCCGTTCTTGATCAGACGGGCGGCCAGTTCGGCCAAGGGGCTTTCGCGCAGATCATCGGTGCCGGGTTTGAAGCTGATGCCGACAAAGCCCACGGTCTTGGCGCCGGATTCCGCAATCATATCCTCGGCGCGCCGGATCTGCGCCTCGTTCGCCTCGATCACCGCGTTCAGCAGGTGGGCGGGGGTGCCGGTGGTGGCGGCCAGATGGCGCAGGGCGCGCACGTCCTTGGGCAGGCATGACCCGCCAAACGCAAAGCCCGGACGCATGAAGTATTTCGACATCGCAACTTTTTCGTCGCTGCACAGAATCTCCATCACCGTCTGGCCGTCGAGACCCGAGGCTTTGGCAATGTTGCCGATCTCGTTCGCGAAGGTCACCTTGACGGCGCGCCAGGTGTTCGAGGTGTATTTGACCATCTCGGCCGTGCGCAGATCGACGACATGGATCTTGCAGTTCAGCATGTCGTTCAGCGCGGTCAGGAAATCGGCAGTGGGCTTGTCCATCGCGCCGAACACGATCAGGCCGGGATCATAGTAATCCTCGATCGCGGTGCTTTCGCGCAGAAATTCAGGGTAGTAGCCGACGCCGAAATCCTGGCCCGCAACCTTGCCCGATGCTTCCTCCAACACCGGGATGCAGGTGGCCTCGCAGCTGCCCGGAACGATGGTCGAGCGGATGACGACCGAGTGGTAGCCCGCCTTGCGGCTGAGTGCCAAGCCGATGTTCTGGCACACGCCGCGCACATATTTCAGGCCGACCGAGCCATCCTCGGCCGATGGCGTGCCGACGGCGATGAACGAGGCGTCGGAATTGTCGATGGCGTATTGCACGTCATCGGTGGCGGTCAGTCGGCCTGCGGCGACGACTTCGGCGATCAGCTCACTCAGGCCGTTTTCGACGATGGGCGACAGGCCGTCATTGATCGACTTGATCTTGCCGGGATCGACGTCAACAGCGATAACCTGATGCCCGTCCTTTGCAAGGCAAGCAGCGGAAACCACGCCGACATACCCGATGCCGAACACACTTATTCTAGCCATTTCTGCCTCATTCTGTTTTTCGTTGTACGTCTTTTGACATAAGCTAACGGGTCCAACTGTTGATGAGAAGGAAATTTACTGTTTCCGTTATTGCAGCCGCGGCCTGCGTGCCAAAACTGCTACAGTGGTGATTTTATACGGAAAAAATACACGCAGGACTTGCATTGCGCGCCGTCATAAATTCTTCCGACGCCTGCCTTAAAAAAGCCCGAATCATTCTGTCGCACCCCGTTGAAACACAGTCTGTCGGGGGCCGGGGGTGTGCGGACTTGACCGTTGCAATGGGTTAGGTCAAGAACGGAAAAAGCGGCAAACGGGCCACCGCTTTGCGCAGAACGGGTTTGCAGGAGGAATGATGTCGCGGCTTTTGACCTTGGGCATTCTGGCGCTGAGTGTTCTGTTCGGCTGCGGCCAGGTGATCACCATCAGCATGCCCGGCGGCACGCCTGCGGCGGGCAGCTATGCCGATGGCGCATTACCGCGCGGATATGAGCGGTTCCTGAGCCCCGCCAGTTGGAATTTCCGCTATTCCTGGCCCGGCGAGCCGGTGCGACGGGGCGAGGTCAGCGAGCGTTACGAGTTGCGCGATGGCGACTGCGCCGAGGCGGATTGCGCCAGTGGCCGTCTGCGCGCCGAATTGCGCGATGAGCAAAATCAGCCAACTGCGCGGGTCGGGCGCGACATCTGGTATGGCTACAGCTTTTACAATCAGAATATCGGCACAGTTGCGCGGGCGCAGTCGGTCGGCACGGTGATCGGTCAGTGGAAGCCGGCTGGCGACGCCCCCACGGTCCTGCGTCTGGTGCAGACCTATACCGGCGAGTTGGACTGGACCAAATGCAGCCCGGTCTATTGCAACCCCCTTGGTGGCACAGAGGATGTGGTGGCCGAGTTGGAAAATATGCGCGTGGGGGCCAACTGGGGTCAGGCGCAGAATTTCGGTGATGTGTGCCGGTTGTTCAGCATGGCAGAAAACCGGGGCAAATGGGTCGACATCGTCATCAACACCAACTTTTCCGCCAGCGATGACGGATATCTGCGCATCTGGATCAATGGCGTGATGCGCTGCAATTATTATGGCAGAATGGTGGCAGGGTCAGGTTTTGGCCTGAATGCGGCAACGCTCAGCCACCGTCGCGGCATCTTTGCCAGCTTCACCAAACCCTACCGCGAGGCCCAGGGCTCGATCCCGATCCCGACCATGATCGCCTATTATGACGAATTTCGGTCAGGCGCGACGCGCGCCGATGTCGACCCTGCCGCCCGCGAATCAGGCGGATTGCGCCCCAAGGACTAAACAGCGTTGATCGCCCGTTGTGCGGCAAAGTCCCCTGCATGGGCGCGGCGCGGCACTTCGGCCCGCCCGTATCGCAGGTTGGCCTTTTTGCACCCATTGCCATTGCCGATCCCAGCTTGCACAGTATTTCCCAAACTGCGGGGCGCAAGACCCCGTCTCAACGGGAGAGAGCCATGACCAAATCCACCCAAACCGCACTTGCCTTGGCGTTCGCTGCCGGTCTGGCCGGGCCAGCCACCGCCGAGGAGATCAACGCCCTTGTCTGGTGCGATCACACCGACCCTGCCCTGCTGGAGCCGTTCGAGGCGGCCACCGGCATCAAGGTCAACGTCAAGGATTACGAAGGCACCGCTGCCGGCCTCGCGATCCTGGAACAATCGCAGCCCGGCGACTGGGACGTTCTGGTGATCGACGCTGTCGATGTGGGCCGTGTGGCAGATATGGGGCTGTTGGCCGAACTGCCCGCCGACAAGCTGGCGACGGCGGATTTCTTTCCCGAACTGGTGATGGCCGACGCCAACTCGCGGGGTGGCAAGGTCTATGCCGTGTCCGAAAAGTTTGGCTACAACACGGTGGCATACGACAAGACCAAGGTCGATCCGGCGGATATGGAGGATCTGGCGACGATCCTGTCCGGCAAATATGACGGGCGGATCGCGATCTATGACTATTACATGCCGGTCCTTGGTTTGATGGAGGTCGCGGCAGGCGGCAAGACGGCGGATATGACGCTCGACAGCCTTGCCGCGCTGAAAGAGCCGTTGATGCGGATGAAGGCGGCTTCGAAATCGGTCGGCGATGTGGTGGCGTCGCAGACCGCCCTGGCCACGGGCGAGGTTGACGTGCTGATCGGCGGGGGTGAATGGTTGACGGCGGTTCTGGCATCCGAAAACGCCAATCTGGACTGGACGATCCCCAAACAGGGCGCCGTGCGGTGGTCGCAGTCGCTGGCCATCCTTGCTGGCAGCACCAAGCAGGACGCGGCGCTGCAATTCGTGAACTACATCACCAGCCCCGAGGGGCAGGCCCGGCTGGCCACCGCCTCGTGCTATTGGGGCATGCCGGTGAACATGAAGGCCGGGGATATCCTGACGGCAGAGGAAAAGGCCGTGCTGCGCTGGGATCAACAGCCAGGTTACATCGCCAGCAGCCAGTTATACCCGGTGCCGGATGCCGCCCTTGACACCGCGATGCAGGATCTGTGGACGCAGATGCTGCAAAACTGATGTCCGAACGCGCCCGCGGCTTTGGTCTGTTGGCCCCGGCCGTGCTGTGGCTGGGCGCGTTCTTTCTGGCGCCGTTTGCCATCATGGCCCTTCTGTCCCTCGCGCGGATGGAGGGGCGGGTGGTGGTGCAGGGCGTCTTCCTTGACAACTACGTCAAGTTCTTCACCGACGCCGCCCTGTTCAAGGGGCTGGTGGTGTCGCTGGAGATTACCCTGCTGGTCACGGTGATTTCGGTTCTGCTGGCCTATCCTTTGGCATGGATCATCGCCATGCAGGTGCCTGCGCGGTGGCAAAGGTTGGCGCTGATGCTGGCGGTGCTGCCGTTCTGGACGTCGTATGTCGTGCGGTCCTATGCGTGGCTGCTGGTGCTGGGGCAGAACGGAGTGATCAACAAGGCGCTGATGGGGTTGGGGATGGTTGAACCTTTGGCAATCGCCTCGACCCGCGCGGCGACGGTGATCGGGTTCGTGCATTTCTTCGTCATGCTGCTGACGCTGACGATCTATGCCAATCTGGTGCAACTTTCGCCGAACTATGCCCGTGCGGCGGCGGACCTTGGGGCCAGTGCCTTTGCCACGTTCCGCCACATCATCCTGCCCTTGACGCTGCCCGGCGTGATGACCGGGGCGTTTTTGACCTTTGTCCTGTGCATCGGCGATTACATCACGCCGCAGATCCTCGGCGGGACTAACGAACTGACCCTGCCGCAACTGATCATGATGCAACTGGGCCGCAGGGGGGATTTCCCGATGGCGTCCGCGATGTCGCTGATCCTGATGGGGGTGGTGACGCTGGCCTACGTCGCTTGCGCGCGCTGGCTCAGGTTGGACCGGGTATGAGGCGGCTCGGCTGGGTCTATATGGCGCTGATCTACGGGTTCATTTTCCTGCCCGTCGCAGTGCTGGTGCTGTTCTCGTTTCAGGATGGCCGCCTGCCGGTGCCGCCGTTCAAGGGCCCGACGCTGCGCTGGTATGCCGCCGTGCTGGGCGACCGCGATCTGATGGCGGCGCTGGGGCACTCGTTTGCCGTCGCAGTCGCCTCGTCGGGCGTGGCGCTGCTACTCGGTTTTCTTGCGGCCTATGGTCTGGCGCGGCATGTCTTGCCGGGGTCGGTGGTGCTGCGCGGGTTGATCATCGCACCCATGGCGGTATCGACGCTGATCATCGGACTGGGCCTGTTGACGGTATTTAATGGTCTGGGCCTGCCACCGTCGCTGTGGGCCACTGGCATTGGCCATGTCGTCCTGAACCTGCCCTTGTGCTTTGCCATTCTCTACGCCGCGATGGGCGACCAGCAACGCAATGCCGAACGCGCCGCCCGCGACCTGGGCGCGTCCCAGGTGCAGGTGCTGCGCCTGATCACCGCCCCCATGCTGATGGCCCCCATG
>JBBQGU010000029.1:0-19158 GCA_038323315.1 Rhodobacterales bacterium
AGGAGTTGCTCTCTTTTGACGTCGTGCGCTGTCTGCAGCCATCGCAACGCAACGGAGACCGCCATGAAGCCCCTGACAACCCACGAAGAATTCTGCCTCAAGAACGCCGCGCACTTCATCGCCGCCCGCGGCCGCACGCCCGCCACCCGCACCCGGGAGCAATTCGCGACCCTGCCCGAGGCTCAGGCTTACGGCACCGCGATCGGTGACGGCCGGACCATGATCTACGCGGTCACCACCCTCGGGCTTTCCGCCCACATCACCAACGCCTGAAGGAACGAACCCATGAAAACCAAAGCCCTCACCGCCGCGCAGATCGACACGCTCGCCCAGCGCCTTTCCGATACTCCAATCGAACCCAGCGCCAGCGCCAAGAAGGCGGGCGACACCTTCGCCCGCTAGCTCACAGCAAGGATCGGTGCCGAGCGCGCGGCGCTCGCCTTTTCGTCGATCATGACGGCCGACACTGCCGAGCAAGCCGAGGCCAGGCTGACCTTGGTGCTGGACTACGGCAACCCCGATCCTGCGGGCGAGCCGATCCCTGCGCCCGTCGACGAACCGAAAGCTGCGCCCACCCCGGTGGTCGGCAAGCGGCAAGCCATTCTCGATCGGGCGCAGACGGGTGCGCTGCCGCAGCCGCCGGATTTCTCCAAGCCGACCCACGCCCGGTTCCGCGCCAAGCTGGCCCAGATCGTGGCCTTGGCCGAGGCGGGCGACGTCGCCGGTTTGCAGGCTTTCGAGATCAACCCGGTCTCAAGCAGCCCGAAGGCCATCGCCCGCTACCGCGACCTTTGCGTGATCGCGATCACAGCACGCGCGCAGGTGGCCGCATGAAGATCACCCGAGAATTCTGCCCCGGCGATCGGTATGTTTATGATTTCGGGCTTTGCAGCTATGAAGAGGGCTGGGCGCAGGTCGATACTGCGCAGGATGCCTCCTACTTTGGCATTTGGGCCAACCCGACCCGGCTGATGATCTTCAGCTATTGCGAGGGTGACACGACCTTGAAGGAGGCCGCGTCGCCCGAGGAGTTCGCTGCCGAACTGCGGGAGATCGATGCTTGGAATCGGGCACACGGCTATGGCCCGGCGCGGATCGATCCGGGGTTCGATCCGGAAATGAAGGCGGCGTTCGCCGGGGTCGGACTGGAGGACTTGCAGCAATGACACCTTATTCGGGCGTGATGGGGCCGCCATGCACGGCAAGGACCTCTTTCGCAATCTTGCTGTCGATCGCCATTCCCGTCGCGCATTTCGCCAGCCAGGCCGGGTCCCGGACCATCGTCACGGCCTTTTCAAAGGCGGCGCGGATCGATTGGCCATAGGCGCCTTCGGCCTTGGCCCAGGCAGCTTCTGGGATGGGGCCCCAACGCGAGATCATCATGCTCAGGTCGATCATGTCGCGGTTCAGGACCGACCTGTCGGCATAGCGGTCAGCATTGGCCAGAAGCTTTTCGCAATACATGTCGATGCGCGACAGGAAGGGAATGCCCAGCCGTGCGTCCATGGCACCCGACAGGTCAATCCGTCCTTCACGGATGATCTCTAACTTGATCCGCGTTCCATCCGCTTCGATCTGCGTCCGGATGCCGTACTGGTCGGCCCGTACTTCGCGTAATTGCACGACATCCGAGCCGGGTGCCATGATCCTGTCGAGAGAGCCGCCGAATGTCGCCTCGCGTAGCAGGCGATACCCGTCCTGTGATGCGCAGAGGAAGTCGATATCGACGCTCTCGCGGTATTCTCCAAGTTGCAAAACAATCGCCGTTCCGCCGCCGAACCATGCCTCGGCTTGAAACAGCAGCTTGGCGTCCAGCGCCTTCAGAACCATTGCGATGGCGTTATGATGCGGACGATCAAACATTCAAAACGCCGTTGCCATAGCGGGCAACGAGCGTGTCAAGCAACGCCTGCTCTTCCGCCGTCAATGCATCCTTGTCGACAAAACGCCAGTTCCGTTCGTAGATCGCCAAAGCGTCGTGCCCGTCCAACACAGTGTCGGTCGGCCGGTTCCAGCAAAGATCCCGAAGCTGCGCATAGTTTTCGACCCGGACTTGCATCGTCGTTCTCCTCTGAGCGCAACATAAGGATTCCCGGCGAAATTTTCCACCGGAGTCTTTGTCTTGCGGCGAAGCGGCGAGCAGCAGCATCCCGCCCTTGCTCGCAGTGCCACAATCTGGAACAGCACGCGGCTCGGCTTCCAATTTGGCATGGCAGCAATCTTATAGCGTCGCGTCGTAGAAGGGATCGGCCGGAAAGGGCGCGTAGGGCGCAGCGCTGTCGGCGTACTTGGGGGGGGCCAGATAGACCCGTGTCCCTTATTGCCTCGCGGTGGGTCAAACACCTTCTGCCAGGGGCTACCCGCAGCGTGTGGCGCTGACCTGCTGTCCGTAGAAGATCGCGATGCGCATCGCTCCCCTTTGAGGATCGGGTACCACGCACGGGGCAGAGCGCTTGGCAACGACCCTTCCGTGTCATAGGTTTTTGCCATGACCGATGCGCCACACCCTTTGCTGACAGCCCTTGCCCGCGCCCGCGACGATAACACCTTTGCGCGGCTGCTGCGCGACGGGGGGCGGGCGCTGCTGCGCGACCCTGCGGGCATCGCTCCGGTTGCTTGGGTGGCGCTGGCCGGGAAGGGCGACCTTGCCCGTGCCGCCGTCCGCCTGCTGGCAACCGCTCTGGACGAGGCGCGGATGGCTGAGGAGAACGACCTGCCCGAGGGGGCCGCTCTGCTGTCCGCCCTCGCCGCTGCCGTCGAGGCACGAGAGGCTGAGGTGCCCCTGGCCATGGCCGAGCGGTTGGCGCTGGCGCGGGCCCATGCCTCGGCCGGTCTCGTGCCGCCGCCCTTTGTCACACTGACGACCGACACCATCCCGGACCATGCACTCGACCGGGCAGCGATGCCGGACCTGGACGAAATCCTAGACCCGGTCCTGCGCGAGGCGGGCGATGCCCACGGCCAGGCCCATGCGGCGCTGTCCGAACTGTTGGCCGGGCTGCCGCCGGAAGTGGCTGCGATGTTGGTGTCGATGACCGCAGCCCGCCCCGGTGCGGTCGAGGCGCGATTGGGCCTGTACTGGCTCCTCGACCCGCGGGCCGACATCCGCCTTGCCGCGGCAACTGCACTGCTGTCCCGCCGCGGGTTGCCGCCCGACCTGTCCGCGCTGCTGCCGACCTTGCGCAAATGGCTGCCTAACGACCCGGCCCGCATGGCGGTCGATGCCCTGATCCGGCGGCAGATGCGCAGCGGGGCGCTGCCTGCGGCCCCCGCCGTCAAGGTGCATCGCGCTGCGTCCAGCCTGCCTGACGGCGTCGGCGCGCAAAGCCTGATCGCGTCCGTGCAGATCGGCGGCCGCCGCGCGGTGGCGATGTGCATGCTGAAACAAGGCCACGGGGTGAAGGATGCTTTCCTGATCCCCTGCGACAGTGCGACCCGGCAAAAGACCCTGCTGGCCCGTATCCTGGACGAGATCGACACCATCGACCTGCCCCCCGCCGCGCTGCCCGCAATTTTAGCCCGGGGCCTGGGCGAGGCGCTTGCCCTGGGCCTTTTGCCCGCGCCCGGCATGGTGGGCGTGGCTGAAATCTGGGGGCCCGAGGCGCTGTCACCGCAGCCCTTCGCAACTGCCGACATTCTGGCCGCTCTGGGCGCGGCCCCGGGGGCTGCGGAGGATGGCGCACTGATCGCGGCCAGCGCCACCTGGGCAGACCGCTTTCCCCATCTTGTCAGCTGGTTCGAGGATACCGGCCCCTTGCGCGCGGCCCTGGCCCGCGCCCGCACCGACACGGACCGCGAGGCGGCGGTCTGGAAGCACCTTGCCACCCGCCGTGAATTCTGGGCGCGGATCATCGCCACCTCGGCCGCCGTGCTGCACGCCGGGCAGGACCCGCTGTGGCGTTCCTTCGCCGCCGTCGCCCGGGCGCTGGCCGCGGACCGTGCCCTGAAACGTATCCCCATCCTGCACGATATCGTCGGGATGACGCTGGAGGCAAGGGCCGATGATGGCACCGGTGCCGCGCCGGAAGAGGCCCACGAGGGGGAAGTCGCCCTGCTGGCCGAGGTTGATCTGGCCGGGGCGGGCCTGCGCGATGCCTTCCTGAACGGTTATCTTACCGCTGTCTCGATCGCGCCGGTCGCCCCCGCACCTGAGGTCTGGCTGGGCGCCCTGCTGGGCGGGATCGAGTTTCACGGCGACGGGGCGATCAACCGGGTGATGGCCGCGATCTCGGCCCGCATGGATCAGATCGAGCAGGCCGCCCCCGACCCGGTCGTCATGGCTGCGCGCATCGCCACCCTCGACGCGCAGGGGCTGCAGGACTGGTGCGCGGGCTTCGCGGCCCTCGTCACGGCGGCTCCCCGCGCCTGGCCCGCCCGCAGCCTTGGCACCGACGACAAGCGCCTCCTCCGCGCCCTCAAGCAGGTGGCCGAAGGCGACCCCGACCCCGCCCTCATCTCCATCCTTCCCGCCTGGATCGCCCAACGGCACGCGCGCCGGAAG
Source organism: Rhodobacterales bacterium (assembly GCA_038323315.1). Lineage (GTDB taxonomy): Bacteria > Pseudomonadota > Alphaproteobacteria > Rhodobacterales > Rhodobacteraceae > Stagnihabitans. The sequence goes on from JBBQGU010000029.1 coordinate 4,502, forward strand.
TAGAACGCCGGAAAGGCCCGGGACAGGGCTGTGGCCCAACGCCATGGCCGCCATCAGCCGTCCTTGTCCGGCGATGATCACATCGTCCTTGCCGATCAAGATCGGGTCGGTGAAGCCAAACTCGGCAATCGACGCCGCGATCTGGGCCACCTGATCGGCCGAGTGGGTGCGGGCGTTGCGGATGTAAGGCACCAGCCGGGCGGTTTGCATCATGTCGATCTGCAAGGGGCGATCTCCTGAAAAGGAAAAGGCCCGGCGATGAACACCGGGCCAGTTGAGGTAGGGCAGGGAGGCGGAAACAACGATCAGCAGGTGCGTGCGTACCTGCGAACCCAAGAGTGCGCACCCAAGGCGCGAACCCAGAAAAAATATTTGACGCTAGAGACTTACCGCGCTTCCGCCCCCCGCATGCGGTCTGGGCTGCGGGGGAACCAAGGCCGGGGGGCCATGGCCAACTTGCGAAAGCTGAAGGGCACTTCCGTGAAAAAAAAAGCGCGCGCGCAATCAGTCTGATCTCTCACCTTTGATGGCCATGCCAATTGGCCTGAGTTAGCATCACCGCACGGCTCAGCATGTTGGTTGCAAGGTAGGGGGCCAAGAAACTCATCTCGACTTAACTGATTTTTTCTTTTCACGGGATCTTCCATGTTCATTTCCCGGTTCACTTCCAAGTTTGTCTCCGATCTGTCGGAGAGGCGGGTTAGCGCTAGTCGGAGAGGGGGGCTCCGATCAGCCGGAGAGGCGGGGGTGTTCACTGAGAGCTTTTGCGATCCCGGGATCGCATCACTGGCGGCGCCTCCGGGAATTCGTATGTCGTGGAACGAGCGGCCCCCGAACGACGGTCAAACTGGCGAGTGCGCCGGATCAGGTTTTTGTCCTCAAGGAGGCGCAGGTGCAAGTTGAGGGTCGAGACCGATATGTTGCAGGCGGCAGCAAGCGTTTTCTGGCTCGGATTGCACTGGCCAGTCTTCTGGTTTCGATAGTGCGCCAATTTAATCAACACGAGCTGCATCGTAGAATTGAGTTCATTCTGACCCATTGCCCAATTGAGGGTGTCAAATGCCATTTGAGCCTCCTTTTTTGGCGTTTTCAAGGAAGCTGCCACCATCATGCGATGCCACCCGCTCAAACAGTACATCATTCCAGTCCTTGCCTGCGGGCGCTGTTAGGAACTCCACTGTCCAGCCGAAGAGCGCAGCGCGTGTTGCCAGTTCCTCGCCAGACCTCTGGCCCGCATCATCCCCATCGGTCGCGATCACGAGGTGACCGGATGCCGCCGGCAATTGAACAGTTCGCAAGTTGGCAGCAGTTAGTGCGGCCCAGATGGTCGCGGGACCAAGATCCAGTAAACAGGGCAGGGAAAGAGCGGTTTCAATTCCCTCCGCAATCACCAGCGAACCGGATCCAACCTGCAGGGTCACATGGCCTCCTTTGGCTCCACCAAGCATCATTTTCTGCTGGTCTTTGGGCAAGTCTGCCTTGCCCGATCCATCAGGACGAAGGTACGTCCGGGAAACGGCAAAACCCGTACCCCCTTCGATCCGTGCGATCAGGGCCGGCAGGGTCTGGCGTGACGGGCCGAGCCAAGTAGACCGGTTGAACCTAAGGGAGGCTGGGAGCTTGCACCTTATCGCCCTGCTATTGCGTAGATAGACTTCAGCCGAAGTCCCTTTAGTCGGAAGCGATTCCTTCCAGAGCTTCTCTGCGTAACCTGATGTCCTTGCATCCTCCGCCACCCGATCAACCTTGGCGAAGGGCTGGTCACCGTCACGGCGCTTGGCGGCAACGCCCGCAGCCCGAAGGACTTGGGTGAAGCTGCACGCCGACTTCTTGCAGTTGAGCAGAAGACCCCTGTGACCGTCACTTACCGTGAGGGCCGACTGGTCCTTGCGGCGCTCGCTTTGACACACCGGGCAAGGTGCGGTCCCGTACTGGCCATGCCACTTTCCGCCCAGCGCGACCGTCAACTCTTGTGCCTCGGCCATCAGATGAAACCCTGCTTGCGGGTGCCGAGGAAGGCGGCGATTTCCCTGTGTTTCCAGCCCGCGGCCCGAAAGCCCAACCTCACTAAGGCAAGAAACTGGAGCCCGGCGGTGGGCTTGGCTAGGCAAGGAGTTACAGGGGGCTTGTAACCAAGCCCGTGGCGAGTTTTGGGGCGGATGATCACTTGCCCGTCCCCATGCGCGGGGCGGTTGGTTTGCGCGTGTTTGTCTTTTCCCGGGCAATCAACCAGTCGCGTACCGCCTCGGTGCGGTACAGCACCTGCCGACCGAAGAGGACGAAGGGCGGGGCTTGGCGCAATTGGCGGTCGCGCTGGCAGGTGCGCAAGGAAACCCCGCGCCGGGCCGCATAAGCTTCTTCTGAAATGAAGCCCTCGAGAAAATCCTCATGTTCGGTGACCTGTGCTGTGGCCGTTTGATCGGGAGGTGATACTGGCAAGTTCATCTGCGTCTCCTTCATGCGGGGCGACGCAATGCGCCGCCGATGAACGAGAAATGCCGAAACCCAAACCCCCGAAATAGCCGCCCGAAATGGTCCCCGAAACGATAATTTCGGGCGGTCAGGCCAGTTTGGGCTTGGCCGCCGTGTAGTCAGAGCGAATGTTGTTTGCGATGGTTTTGGGGGAGGGGCGATCACGCAAGGGATAGGTCCGGTTATACCAAGCCGCGAGTGCGCCTGACTCTGCTGCGAGAGACGCCGCGATTTCACCTGCGGCCACGCGCCGTTCGAATTCGGCCCTGATGATCTCGATGCCCTTCGAGGGGCGGCCGGGCACGCCAGTGGGCATGTGATCGGCGAGACCAGACGGAAGGATGTGGATATCGCTGAGCGTCTTCGTGCCGTCGGTGGCCTGACCTTTTGCCACGTTCTTGATACGCAGCGCCCGCCACGCAGACGCGGAGATTTTGCGCCACGGACCAAAAGGGGGATCGTCGTGTGCAAAGCCGGTCAGTTCGCCCTCTTCCAGCTTCGCTTTCATTGCTCCCACCATATCCGCCCATACTTTAGTTGGGCCAGCTTTGGCCGAGCGAGTTCGTGCTTTGCTGTTGTAAGCAGATTTTGCCTCTTCCCAATCGTGCATCTGAGTTGAGAAAAAGTTGGGCCGCCTCGGCAGGTTCTGTCGCTCTTCTTTGGCCCGGTCATACTCTTCCCATATTTCGGCGGGCAAGAAACGCTTCATGGCATCGCTCAGCGGAATGGCTCCCGATGGAGGGCCGTGAAGGTGCTGTTCGGTCATCGCTGATCAGCTTCACTTGCGGATCCCTGCGTAGGCAAAGGCTGCTGCATGAAAGCGCCCACGGTCTCGGCGGCCTTGCGGAGGGGATCGTCGAACAGATGGGCATATCTCTGGGTCGTCTGCACCTGCGTATGCCCCAGCATCTGGCCGATCAACGGCAGCGACGCCCCGGCCGAGACGAGGATGCTGGCGAAGGAATGGCGGATATCGTGGATCCGCACATTCGGCTGGAACTCGGTCTTTGTGATTCCTTCGCGGTCAAGAATCTGCTTGCCCTTGGTATCGGTCAGCGGAACCTCCGCGCCAAGCCCCGCCTTTCGACAGACTGAAACCCAAGTCCGCTTTACATCGGTCAGGGGCTTTCCGGTAGCGCCAGGAAAAACATAGCGCGGCGGTCGTTCGCCGACAGCCTCAGCCTTGCTGCGCGCAGTTGCCTTGATGTCCACCAATAGCTGGATGGCCGGACCAGACAGCGGCACGCGGTGCAGCTTGCGCTGTTTGGTATGACCGCTGGGCTTGGTCCAGACCCCGTTTTCAAGATCGAACATCTCCCATGTCGCCCCAAGCACCTCGCCTTTCCGCGCGCCGGTCAGCATCAGAAGCTTGATGGCATTGGCCGACACCGGCTCGCCATGGTCGTTCAGCGCGCGAGCCAGAGCGGCGATTTCTACCTTGTTCAGGAAGCGATTGCGCTTTTCCTCCTCGTTGCGATGCACGCCCGAGGCGGGATTGTCGTCGCGCCATTTCCAGCGGATTGAGAGGTTGAAGGCCCTGCGCAGCACCTCGATGGTGCGGTTCGCCCGCACTGGCGTACCCCGGATTTCGGTGATGTCACGGTGAAGCGCATCAATATCGTCATGGCTGATCGCCGCGACCTTCATCCTGCCAAGACGCGGCAGGATGATCTTGTCCCACATCATGCGCTCGTCGGCCTGACCGCGCTCGGCTTTCTTCGGTAGATGTTCGCGAGCATAACGGTCCCACATTTCAAGCACAGTCGGTGCTTCGCGTTGCGCCCGCCGGTCGCCCATCGGGTCAGTGCCCAGATCGACCTCGCGCTTCATCGTCTTGGCGGTTTCGCGCGCGGCGGCAACGGTCCAGTCCGGCCAAGACCCGAGCGTGATCCTGCGTTGCCGCCCTTCGGCCCGGTAGACAAGGATGAAGGATTTGGCCCCACCAGGCGTGACCCGCAAGGCAAACCCCTTCACCTCGCCATCCCAAAGGATGGTCTGACCCCGCACCGGTGGCAGGGCCTTTCGGGCCGTGGCTTCGCTTAGCTTCTCGGACATGCCTTGCCTCCTTCGTGTCAACACTGTGTCAACACAGCCTATGGCCGTTTTTGTCGTTCTCTGGCGCTGGTTTACATCTGGTCGCGCCAGATACGGTTGCAATTACAGCGGCCTGCCGGAGTAAGGAGGATTTTGTGTCAATAATCAAGGCTCTAGATGTTGTGGGAAATCTGGCTCATAACCTGAAGGTCACAGGTTCAAATCCTGTCCCCGCAACCAAAAAAAACCACAAGATATCAGAGGCTTAGGCCAATGCAAGGCGTCCTGCGGGGCCCTTTTTGCGTTGCAACGCAGAACAACACGTTTCTGCGTGTTTCCAAAGGCTTACAGCCGTTCCAATTTCTTCCGTGCAACACCCATGCGACACGGGAATGGCCGAATGTTCGCGGGACGTTCTGCGTCCGATTGAACTTGACCAGCGAGCAAACCAGAGCCGTCATGTCCTCGAAACCAACTCGGGGACCATCATGCCCAAGACCAACGAAGCCGCGCTGGACGCCTTCATCGCCGCTAAGACCGAGATCGACGCCATGCTGGCGCGGCTGGTGGCTCACAGCGCTGACCACTTCGGATGCAGCCCAGAGGAGGTGAATTGGAGCCATGTCGGCACGCTTGACCACTACCAAGCCCGCCTCCGCGAAATCTCAGACATGGCGTTCCGCGAGGGCGAACACCGGGAATGAGCAGCTTGCTGCTACCCGTTTCTCCAACAAGCAATCGCCTGATGTTAGAGCAACGGCGACCATCCAAGCTCCTTATTGACTGGGTCCATTACAAGAGCACACACACCTATGGCCAGATGAGCTTGAAGGTGCCTTGGGATGGATAGGCCAACCCGAAGCCATTTGAGCGGGCAAGTTCGCGATCTTCTTCGTTGGGCTTCGTCTCGGCCACAATCAACAATGCTGCTTCTCCTTTTGATCTCTGCCGATAGTCGAGCAATTGTCCCATCGCAGTTCGAATCGCAAAGCGGACATTCATCATGTCACACGGCTTCAGCTCTACCAGCACGGTTCCTCGTTTCGCATCCTGATACCGAAGATCCACACTCTCGAGGTTGGCCTGCACCGCCTGTACACCGATGGTCGCAAGAAACGCCTGAAACTGCCCTTGCAGCTGATTGTGCCGAGGGCTGACCTGAATTTCGTTTTCCTTGATGTATCGCGTGTACGGATCGCTGGCGGTGTCTGGGCTACTCTTGGTGCCTGCGTCGGCGCTGCCCCCATGTCCCGGCGTCTTTGTGTCGGCGCGAGTAAGGAGGAGATGGCGAACCTCCTCTATGAAGTCGTGGACCTGACCGCCCGTATCGTCAGGTGGCGACCACCATTGCGTTTGTCCCATCCAGCCGGGACCACGCGGCATGGCCAGCGTTCTCTCATCAATGTCGAGCAGATGTGCATTTCCTGACAGCGCAATCGTGCGATAGGTGTCTATGTGGTCGATGCGATGTTGCTTGGAGGGTGGGTGCTGGAAGGTCTGGCGTCCACGAAAGATCGTGGCATCCTTATACCAGCCGACAACCCGCCGACCTCCGTCTTGCGGATGTGTGGCCATCCAGACGATGTCGACACCGGTCAACGACCCGCCATTTCCGCCCCATTTCTCGATGTGGATTTGACGATCCACTTCGCCGCGGATCGTCTCAACGTGGCCATAGACGTTGCCGTCATCGCAGCGCAGGAAGTTGCAGACTTCGTGGCCCGTTTCGTTCTCTTTCACATATCGACCGCCCCCGACAATTTTGTCCGGTTGGCCTGCCAAGCCCCGATATCGGCCCATCCAGCCAATGCCACAAAACACTATACGCACCAAACGATCTTCCTCCGCTAGCTGTGGCCCGACCAACCACTTTACCGTGTCTATGTTGACGGCGCGCCGACGAAAAACCAATTGCTAAATGGGCATAACTTGCTTGGCTAGAAAGCAATATACTCGTTAGGCCGCCACGGTCCCCACGCCATCCAGCCGCACAGCGACGCTGGTGATGCCGTTCCCGGCTGCCTCGGTCGCGATGCCCATTGGGAAACGCCCCGTGCCCGGCACGTTGATGCTCTTCGTGGTGTTGTCCCACGCCACGCGTGCGCCGAGCGTCAGCACGGCAGCGGTGGCTTTCGGCAGTTGATAGACGCCGATGGTTGCCAGTTCTACGGGTTCGCCAGCGGCGGCAGAGTAGGCGGCGATGCCGAAGATGTTGACGACGATCACGCCCTCGCCCGAGGCGACGCCGCCTGCGGGGGCGGCCACGGTGATGACGTCGCCCTTTTGGATATGGTTCTTCATGGTCAAAGCCCTTTCGAGGATTGGATGCGGACCACGGCGATGCGCGCCGTGGTGCCGGTGATCTGGCGGTTGAGGTCGCCCAGCGCGGCCGCCATTTCCGCATCGGTCGCGTAGGTGACCCGTTTGCCGTCGTATTCGACGGTGCGGACGCCCTGATACCGGGCAGCCATCAGGGCATCGCGCCAGGCGGTGAGTTGGGCAAGGTCGGCCATTACGCGCCTGCGTTCTGGAACCAGCCACGGTGGTCGATGAAGCCTGCACCGAAGTCCAGGATCACCCGAATTTCCACACCGTCCACATCCCAGCCCGACCGGCTTTCGACCTGGGGCCCTTCGTTGCCCGAGAGATAGGCAAACTCGAGGCCGTCGATCTCACCAGGATCAGCGGTTACATACCAGCGGGTCGCGCTGGAAAGACGCGGTTCGACCACAAGCGACATGGCCCCCGAGAAGGGGTTTACATCGGCGGCGGTCGCGGGCGCGATGGTCGCCAGCCACTTCTCTGCCACGGTCTCCAGCGCGGGCGGCACCAGCAGGTTCTTGGGCGTCACGCGGATGATGCGCCCGTCGATGCCCTTCTGGGTGCGCAGCGCCAGCCGGGCTGCGGAGAGGGTGGTGTCGGAGATTACAGCGCCGGTGCCTGCCTTGTTGCCGTGATCGACATGGAACAGCGCCTTGGTGTCTGACAGGGTCGGGCCGTTGCCGCTGTTCGCCTCCAGCAGGGTGACGAGGATCCGCGCCTCAGTCTCGGCGGCCCCCTGGCCCATGCGGCGGGCGAGGTCCGAGAAGGCACCCAGATCATCGTTCACCAGCACCTGCCGGGTGATGCCGATCTTCTTTGCCCAGGTTTCGATCCTGTAGGCTTCACGCGCCTCGGCCATCGTCCCGGACTTGATCTCGCCGTGCTCGTTCAGTTTTTCCAGCAGCGGGGCTTCGCCCAGCATGATCTTGTTCACCGAGCGGAAATCCCGCGCCGAGGTCTGGCGGCCAAGACGGCGGATGCCGGAAGGGGCGGCCTGGTAGGCGTCGCGCAATACGCGACCCACCGTGTTGCCAAGGATGATCGGGAAATCCGATGTCGTGTGTAGGGCGCGGGTGACGAGGCTGGCGGGCGACAGGGCCATGGTGGACTCGCCACGCAGGGTCAGCAGTTCCTTGGCCATGTCTACGGGCGTGGCATAGGCATAACGCCGGGCCGGTTCGCTGAGGTCATGCCGAGGATTGATGCGGGCATAGAGGGCCTCGCCCATCTGACGGGCCCGCAAGGCCGGGTCGTCCTGGCTCTCGCCCATCTCGACGCGCACCTGTTCGGTGCGGATGGTAGGCGCGCTGCGGTTGGCCAGCGCCTCAAAGGCCGCACGGCGGGCGGTGTCGGCATCGACGGCGGCGTCAATCTGGCCGTCGATCCAAGACTGATCCAGCCCGGCAATGCGGGCGATGGAGCGGATCTCGGTGTTGATCGCGGCGCGGGTCTGAGTCTCGAGCGGGGCAGGGGTAATGGTGGTATCGTTCATATTGGTCTCCATGCGAATGCGGGCACCCGGGTCAGCCGGGGTGGGGACTAGGGAAATCTCGTGGGGGATCCAGCGCACGGCGGTCAGAACCCGCGTGCCGTTCTCAGTCGTCTCGGCCCACTCCTCGACCGAATATCCGACCGAGACGTGCCGCAGGATCCCCGACAGCACGTCCTGCCAGAGAGGTTCCACCTCGGGCCGAGACGAGAAGCGGATCAGCGCCGTGCCGCGCTGGCCATCGACGGCGGCAGACTGCACGCTGCCAAGCACATCGCGCACGGCAGACTGGCGATGCGCATCAAGAACACTGGCCCCTTGCAGGCGCGACAGGTCCACCGCTTCTGGCGCAAGGCTGAGGCGTTCGACATATTGGCCAGCCATGTCACGGCGGCGTACGGGCGCACCGGTGGACCAGATCACCTCGACGGTGCGAGCGTCCCGATCGGCACTGGCCGGGGCCAGGTCGGCACGACGGGTCAACAGGGTAACGGCGTCATTCATCGGGGATGCCCTCCTTGGCGGCGGGCGGCGCACCGAAGCTCAGGCCCAGCGCATCGGTGCGTGCCTTGTCGGCGGAAATCTCGGCATCGACCTGTTCGGCGTCGTAGCCTCGCTCGGAAATCGCCTGACGGCGGCTTTTGAGACCGGCGTTGATGGCGAGGATCTCGGCCTCGACGTCTTTCTTCGGATCAACGTAATCGAACTTGGGCGGCAACCATTCGCAGGCCAGATAGGATGCAGGATCGCGGTCGAAATCGCGGGCGGGCAGGTCGCCCGAAAGAACTGCCACGCGCACGAACCGCTCCCAGACCGGGCGGCAGAACAGGTGGACGACAACGTTGTGCTGCAACTGTTCGACGCGGCGGCGAAATTCGATCAGCCCGGCCCGGATCGAGGAATAGGTCACGCCTTCCAGATCGCCGGAAACCAGTTCATACGGCAGGCCCATGCCAGCAGCCACGGCGCGAAGGTGGTTTTTGACGAAGGGGCCGTAGGCGTCGCTCTCGGTCGGGTTGGAAAAGCGGATGTCGGTGCCGGGCGGCAGGGGGATAAGGCTGCCGGGTTCCATGCCCACGGTCAGCGCGCCGTTGGTGTTGGTGCCGGTCAGGCCGCCAGCCGTGCCATCTGGATCGGTGATGAAACCGGTGAACAGGGCTGCCACCTTGGCCTTCACCAGTGCTGCATCCTCGAACTGATCCAACTCGTGCAGTCGCAGCAGCACCGGCGCCAGCCAGGTGATCCCGCGCAACTGGCCAGCCGCAAGTGGCTTGAACAGATGCAGGCAATCGGTCGCGGGCAAGCGCAGCGGTTCCAGCCGCAGGGAGGTCAGCGGATCGCCAGGCCGGTCGCGCATCACCCAATAGGCCGTGCGCTGCCCAGCGCCGTTGAACTCGATGCCAGCCCGGACGCGTGCGCCGCCACCGATATCGTGGTGCAGGTCCGTCGGCACCTGGTCCCGGTCCAGCAGGTCGATGTGCAACGGAACGGCCGAGGCATCTGCCACCACGCGCAGGCGCGCGAAGCTCTCGCCGCCCTCGATCATGGCCCGCACGGCCATGGCCTGCAGTCCATAGAAATCGGCAAGCCCGCTCGGATCGGCATGATCGGTCCAACGTAGCCACAGCACCTGAAGTCGCTCGCGCACCGCCCGGTCAGGATGGGTGGACTGCGGCTTGATCCCCGCACCGACGACATTGCCCACCAAGCTGTCCACGGCTGCTGCGACCCACGGGTTGTTACGAGCATACCAACCGGCCCGTCGTGCCGCCGTCGTCGCGCCTGCGAGGATCGCCGTGTTCAGCCCATCAACCGTCCGCGCCCCCTCCCAACGACGCCCGCCACCCGCAGCGTCAAATGCACGAGTGCCGGGGCGAACGAATAGGCGATGGAACAGGTTGCGCATGCGGGTAAGGATCGCTTCTTGGTCCGACGCTGACTATTCAGAATGATTGGTAATCTTTGAAAACACTCGTAAAACCGGATCCACATGGATAGGCTCAAACAAACCCCGGTTGAATTGTCTGGGCTGCTCGAGTTTGGAGATTGATGTAGTGACACCCGTTGAGACCGCGATCCGTACATATCTGCACCGCATGGCTGAAATCCGGGGCACCGGTGGTGCGACGAGCGAAACCTCCTACTACTCGGCACTTGAAAACTTGCTGAATGACCTTGGAAGGCTTCTCGACCCAGCTGTAATCTGCAACGGTCAGTTGAAGAGCACTGGCGCGGGTCATCCGGATTTCGGGCTTTACAGCAGGAAGCAGTGTGCCAACGGTGCGCCCAAACCCGGGCAGGGGGAGGTTCCTGAACGCGGAGTCATCGAGGTCAAGTCGCTCGGCGACAACAGTTGGCAGACATCGCAGAGCAAACAAGCGACGAAATACTTCGATCATTATCGCTTGGTTCTAATCACTAACTATCGAGAATTCCGCCTTATCGGGGAGGATGAAACCGGGAAACCGATTGAACGCGAATTCTTCCAGCTCGCAGCAGACGAGGCCAGCTTCTGGGCACTTGCAGCTCATCCACAGAAGTCAGCAAAAATCCATGCCACTCACCTTGGCGAATTCCTGCGCCGCGTGATGATGAACGCTGCCCCGTTGACCCGGCCCGGCGACATCGCCTGGTTCCTTGCATCCTATGCCCGCGACGCGCTTGCCACGCTAGAGGAAAAGGACGCCACGGCTCTTGCGCCATTGCGCACTGCGCTGGAGACTACGCTGGGCATCAAGTTCGAGGGTGAGAAAGGCGAGCACTTCTTCCGCTCAACCCTTGTTCAAACCCTGTTCTACGGCGTGTTTTCGGCATGGGTGATCTGGGCCAAGGGAGGCGGCACCGGCAAGTTCGACTGGAAATCAGCCGCCTACATCATGACCGTACCGATGATCCGCACCCTTTTCGAGGAGGTGGCCAAACCCAGCCGTCTTGCGCCGCTTGGCCTGATGGACGTCCTCGACCGCACGGGAGAGGCCCTGAACCGGGTGGATCGCACGGCATTCTTCAAGACCTTTGACAGCGGCGAGGCGGTTCAGCACTTCTACGAACCGTTCCTCGAAGCCTATGACCCTGAACTGCGTAAGCAGATGGGCGTCTGGTACACGCCGCGTGAAATCGTCCGCTATATGGTGGAGCGGGTTGATACAGTCCTGCGCACCGAAATGGGCATCGCTGACGGATTGGCTGACAAGAACGTTTTTGTCCTCGACCCCTGCTGCGGCACGGGTGCCTATGTGGTCGAGGTACTGCGCAAGATCGAGGAGACGCTACGCGCCAAAGGTGAGGACGCCCTGATTGGCCAGGATGTACAGGAGGCTGCCCGCGAGCGTATCTTCGGCTTTGAGATCATGTCGGCCCCTTTTGTGATCGCCCATTGGCAGGTTGGCAACCTTTTGGCCAACCTCGGCGCGCCGGTCGATGCAGCCAAAGGTGAGCGCCCGGCCATCTATCTTACCAATGCCCTAACGGGATGGGCGCCGCCGAAGGGTCCCAAGGCATCTCTGCCCTTGTTTCCTGAAATGGACGAGGAACGCGACCAAGCTGAGCATGTGAAGCGTGATGTGCCGATCCTCGTGGTGATCGGCAATCCGCCCTACAATGCTTTTGCAGGTACCAGCCCAGACGAAGAGGCTGGGCTGGTCGAGCCATACAAGAACGGCCTGATTTCAAAGTGGAAGATCAAGAAGTTCAATCTGGATGACCTTTTCGTCCGGTTTTTCCGGATTGCCGAACGGCGGATCGCGCAAACCGGATGTGGCATCGTTTCCTACATTTTGAACTATTCGTACACGCGCGAACTGTCTTATGTCGTGATGCGCGAGCACCTTTTGCAAAGCTTCGACAAAATCTGGGTCGAAAACATGCACGGGGACCGGAACAAAACGGAATACGCCCCGGACGGCACCACCAGCGAAACAGTCTTCGCCATGCGAGGCTTTTCGCCAGGCATCCGGCAGGGAATTGCAATTAGCCTTGCAGTGAAAACTGGTGTGCCGAACGAGCCGAAAGTCATTCGGTATCGTGACGACATCGACGCTGGGCGGGCTGAGGCCCGTCGCCAAAGCTTGCTGGACAGTTTGTCGGTGACGCCTTTCGATGCCCAGTATGAGGTTGCGGATCCGCAACCGTGGAACAAGCTGTCCTTCAAACCGCGGGATGTCGGCAGTACCTATCTCGCTTGGCCGAAACTACCGGAACTGGCGGCGTTGGAGCCATTGAACGGCATGATGGAAAAGCGTGGAGGTGCGCTGATCGACATTGACAAGGCCGTGCTGACCGCTCGGATGCAGACCTATTTCAATCACGCCATTGATTGGAAGACCCTTGAACTGGCGGCACCTCTGCTCACCAAGGATGCCTCGGGGCACAATGCGGAAAAGGCACGGAAGTCAGCACTGGCTGAGGAAGTCTTTGATGCCTCACGAGTGGTTCGCTATATCTCGCGCCCCTTCGACATGCGCCACGCCTATTTCACGAATGTTTCGTCGGTTTGGAACAGGGCGCGACCGGAACTCTGGACTCAATTTTCGGGCGGGAACCAGTTCCTGATGTCTCGTCCCTCGGGCGTGGCCGATCCCGAAGGCGCACCGGTCTTCTTCACCCGCTGCCTCGGGGACAACGATGCACAGCGCGGTCATTCTTATTACCTTCCAATGACGAAGCATGTGCCAGCGCAGGGCATGCTGGCCGGAAGCGCCTCTGCAAACCTTTCGTTACCTGCTCGCGCTTGGCTATCCCACCTCGGCCTGTCTGATCCCGACAGTGATGCCGCAATCGCCGCTGCACCTTGGCACCACGCCCTCGCCATCACCTATGCGCCGCAATATCTGGGCGACAACGCCGACGGCATCGCCATCGACTGGCCGCGTATCCCGTTACCTGAGACGCGCCCGATCTTCGACACCTCGCTCGCGCTAGGCGCAGATGTCGCAGCGTTATTGGACACTGAGGCCGCGGTATCGGGCGTCACGACCGGCACCATTGAAGAACACCTCCGGGTGATGGGTAACATCTCGAGCACTAATCTGACGGTCAAGGCAGGCTGGGGTTCCAAGGATAGCAAGGGCCGCGTCAATCCGGGCATTGGCAAGACTGAAACCAGAGACTGGACCGATGCCGAGAAGGATGCGCTGCGCAAGGGCTTCGCCGCAAAGGGCATCGACGAAGCGCGTGGATTTGCGCTGCTTGGTCGCGCGGTCGACGTGTATCTGAATGATACGACCTTCTGGCGCGGTGTGCCACAGGCGACGTGGGATTATGTGATCGGTGGCTACCTGGTCGTTAAGAAATGGCTGTCCTATCGCGAGGAAGCGATCCTTGGCCGACCGTTGACAAAGGAAGAAGCGCGCGAAGTAACCGCAATGGTGCGCCGCCTTACGGCGCTGATCCTGCTGAGCGATCAACTGGATGCAAACTATACGGCGTGTCGAGACACAGCCTATTCATGGCCCAAGCCCTGATCATCTCATCCACGCGGACCTGATCAAACCTGACGTGGGGCGCAGTGGTATTGCTGCCCGCCTGCCCATCCCCTCCGCCTCCTCGTTCAGGCGCATCCCCATGCTGATCAGGCCATGCAAGGCGGCGTGGGCGTAGACGAAGGTGTCCAGCGCCTCGTTGCGTTCGCCGTCGCGCTTGGGTTGCCAGGAGCGGATAGGGCGGCCCTTTTCGAAGCGGGTGACGACGCGTTCGGCGGTCAACTGGCGGAAATAGTCGGCATCGAGGCGGCGGGGGAAGTGGATGGCGCCGGGGCCGGGTTCGGTAAGTTTCAAGCGGGCATAGACCGCGTCCTTCACGGCATCGACGCCGATGATGAAGAGCGGAATCTTTGCCTTGTTGCTGCGGGTGGGACGGCGCGGCCAGACGGGGATGGCGGGGCCACCACGGCCTTTGATCGCCCAGATGCGGCGGGCGAGGCGGGTGCGGCAGAACTCGTAGGCCATCTTGGTGTGATGACCGCCGGTATCAACGGCGACGGCACGCACGGGCAGGTCACCCCATGTGCTGTTTAGCACGCCGTCGAGATCGGACCAGAGGCGCGGGCCGGAAGGGTCGCCCCAGAGCACGCGGTAGTCTATGACCCACGCCTCCTCGTCGCGACCCCAGCCGACGACCTGCACCTCGATCCGGTCGCCTTGCACGTCAACACCCGCCGTCAGCACGGCCACGCCGGGGGCGAGGTCGCTGCCCCAATCCTCACGCCGCGCCATCAGTGGATCGGCAGGGACGGTATCGCCTGCCTGGTCCTCCCAGGACTCGCCCAGCTTGGTGTTGACCCAGACTTGTAGCCGGGCAGGATCCTTGGCGACGCGCGCATGATCCAGTGCGATTTCGGCCC
>JBBQGU010000030.1:0-19078 GCA_038323315.1 Rhodobacterales bacterium
GCGACCAACCTCATCCCACGCGTGAAACACCCAAGTCAAACCCGGTGATACGGCCCCCCCGCCAGAATCGTCGTCGCCCGGTACAACTGTTCCGCCAACATGACCCTGACCAACATATGCGGCCAGACCATCGCCCCGAAACTGACCGACGCCTCGGCACGCGCCCGCAGCCCTTGATCAATCCCATCCGCCCCGCCAATCACAAAGGCCAGATCCTGACGCCCGCCATCCCGACACTTTGCCAGCATCGCGGCAAACTCAGGCGAGGACATGACCCGCCCCCGCTCATCCAACGTCACCAACAAAGCCCCCGCCGGAACCGCCCGCGACAGCAGTTCCGCCTCCGCCGGCATCCCGCCGCCCCTCTTGTCCTCGACCTCATGTTCCAACACCGGGCCCAGCCCCAAAGGCCGCCCGCTTCGGTCGAATCGTGCGTGATAGTCGTCGGTCAATACCCGCTCCGGCCCGGCCCTCAGCCGACCAACTGCGCAGATATGCAGCCGCACGGGGCAGCCTCAGCCCGCCGCAGGGGTCCGATGCGCGCCGGTCGGCGTCCACATCTTTTCCAGCTGATAGAAATCCCGCACTTCCGGCCGGAAGACATGGACGATGACATCGCCGCCGTCGATCAGCACCCAATCCCCGGTCTCCTTGCCTTCCATCTTGGCTGCCAGTCCGAATTGCTGACGCAGTTTATCCGCCAGCTTTTCCGAAATCGACGCCACCTGACGGGAGGACCGGCCCGAGCAGATCACCATATAGTCGGCCACATCGGACCGACCGCGCAGATCGATCTGCACCACCTCCTCGGCCTTGTCATCGTCGACCGAGGCCAGAACGGCGGCAAGCACCTGTTCGGGGGAATAATCCGGTGCTGCGGCGGCGCTCATGCGCGGGGCTCGCGGGCCGACCGGCAAACCGGTCGCAGGGTCAGAATGAGACAGGACATCGTCCTCCAGAGAAGCGCCGATGAAACCCTGGCGCAGGGCTGGGCACAGCGTATCATTCAAGGCGTGAAACCTCAATCGATGCTGTAACCAACAGGTAAGCCAGCGCGGATATCCGCGAATCGCGCGTTTGGCAAGCGGACCCGCATTATTTCAGCGCAAACGCCACCTCGTTGCGGCGGTTCCAAGGCAGGGTCCAGGGAGCGTCGTAGAAGTAGTAGAACGGGCCAGCCGTGACTTGCAGGGCCTGACCCCGCGCCCAGGACCGCAACTCACCCTCTTTCGCGGTCAGGGTGGCGGAGGAGGCGATGCCGGAAAAGCGCATCACGACCTGACGGTCCGCAGGCAGGCTGACAAGGCGGATGGCGGGGTCGCGGGCCTTGGGCAGGGTATCGAGTGTAAAGCTGGCGGGCATCATGAATTGCACCAGCCAGTTGCCGTCGCGGGCCATCTGGGTGACGGGGGTGGTCATGGCGATGCTGTCGCCCGGCACCTGCGTGACGGGCGAGGTCATCGCGACCTTGTCTCCACCTTCATTCGCCCCGAAGATATAGCCCGCCAAGATGCGAAACCCGGCGCTGACCGCCTGCGACTGGCTGCCGGTCACCGCGACCTCGGCCATGATGCGGGGGGCGTAGGCGCGCAATTCGATATCGCCTTCGCTGCGCTCGACCGTGTATTTCGGGGTTTCGTTTGATCTGTAAGTGTCAGCCATGGCTTCCTTTCCTGCCCCAAATTGCATGGTGGCGAGAATCAAAACGGCCAGAAGGTGCTTGAGTTCCATGGAACCTCCACGCGTAGATATGGGGCACTGCGGCGGCATTTCCACCATGTCAGGCCAACAAAGCCCGGTTGGCTGGGTTGGGGCGGCCATAGCTGACCAGGACCACGTCCAGATCGCAGGCCGCAAATCGTGTGGCAGCCCTGGCAATCGCGTCGGTGATCCAGTCGGCGGGGTTGCCAAAGGCGCCACCGCCAAGCCGTGTCAGGAACAGCCGGTTCAGCCCGGTTTGCGTGGCAGTCTGCAGGGCCACGGCAAATGTCGCCTCATAGGCCGCCTCCAGCACCAGCCGGGCGAGGGGTTGCCAGTCGGTCAGGGGTGCGGGGGCATAGGCGATGGGCAGCGCGCTGGCATAAACCTGGTTCACCAGATGGTTAGCCGTTCCCAGCGTGACCTGTGTGCCGTGCTGCACGCCGACCCTGACAAGAGCCTTCAGGGTCTGCCGGTCCGCCGCCGCAATCGCCTGCGCCACCCGCGCCAATCCGCCGGGCCGGGGCAAGGCGTAGCCATTTTTCATCTGCCACTGAATGCCGCCAGTGTTGCCCAAGGCCGATCCCAGATCGCTGATCGTATCAATCTGCCGCGCCACAGTTTGGCCCTGTTGATCGCCCAAAGCCACCAGATAGTTGCGCCAGATCGTGCCTGCCGCACAGGCCATGGCGCAGGCCGGGCCTTGGGTTTTGTCATGGGCATAGCGGGCGATGCCGTGTTCGGGGGTGACGTTCGGTCCGACCATCTCCAGCAGGTTGAACTGCGAGGCGACCTGGAACACTGCGCCCGCATTGGCGGGATCGGCATGCAGGGTCTGCACATCCGCCACGACTTCGCGCAGGTTCAACCGCCGTGGCCCCTGCGGCGGCGGTGGCAGATCGGCCAAAGCCGGGATATCCAGTCGCCCAGCGACCAGCCGCCGACCGTTGGGCATCACCAGCGTGTCACCCTGAACCACGACGCCCGCCCGAACCGTCGCCGGGTCGTCTCCGGTCAGACCTGTCAGCGCCCTGAACCACTCCATTCCTGCCCCCTTGATCAATCTTGCCACTAACACCGTTTCAGCATATCTGATGTGCCATGTATCGTTTTTTCGACATGGCCGATCACGACCGCCTGCCCTGGCGGTTTACCCAGCGGTTGCGGTCTGTTCTCGCACGTCAGTGACGCCTCCTTGCGCATTGGCGCGAACTTTGCCTTACCCGAAACATCGCTGAAAGTGAGAGCCATGACTGCTCAGAATTCGACCGCGCGCACACTTTACGACAAGATCTGGGATGACCATCTGGTGGACCAGGCCGAGGACGGCACCTGCCTTTTGTACATCGACCGCCATCTGGTGCATGAAGTCACCAGCCCGCAGGCGTTTGAAGGGCTGCGGATGACGGGCCGCACGGTCCGTGCGCCCGAAAAGACCATCGCCGTGCCGGACCACAACGTTCCCACCACGCTCGACCGTGCCAATGCCGCGACCATGACCGAGGACAGCCGGGTGCAGGTTGACGCGCTGGACAAGAACGCCCGCGATTTCGGCATCAACTATTATCCCGTCTCCGACGTCCGCCAGGGGATCGTGCATATCGTCGGACCCGAGCAGGGGTGGACCCTGCCCGGCATGACGGTGGTTTGCGGCGACAGCCATACCGCGACGCATGGCGCCTTTGGCTCTCTGGCCCATGGCATCGGCACGTCAGAGGTCGAGCATGTGCTGGCCACGCAGACCCTGATCCAGCGCAAGGCCAAGAACTTCAAGGTCGAGATCACCGGCCACCTGCTGCCCGGCGTCACGGCCAAGGACATCACCCTGTCGGTCATCGGGGCCACCGGCACCGCTGGCGGCACCGGCTATGTCATCGAATATTGCGGGCAGGCGATCCGCGATCTGTCGATGGAAGGTCGCATGACCGTCTGCAACATGGCGATCGAGGGCGGTGCCCGTGCCGGCCTGATCGCCCCGGATGACAAAACCTATGCCTATTGCCTCGGCCGCCCGCATGCGCCGAAAGGTGCCGCCTGGGATGCCGCCGTGGCCTATTGGAAGACCCTGTTCAGCGACGAGGGTGCCCATTGGGACAAGACGATCACGCTGAAGGGCGAGGATATCGCCCCCGTCGTCACCTGGGGCACCAGCCCCGAGGATGTTCTGCCGATCACCGGCGTGGTTCCCAGCCCGTCCGATTTCACCGGCGGCAAGGTTGAGGCTGTGCAGCGTGCACTGGACTATATGGGCCTGAAGCCCGGGCAAAAGCTGGCCGAGATTGCCATCGACACGGTGTTCATCGGGTCGTGCACCAATGGCCGGATCGAAGATCTGCGGGCAGCCGCCGCCATCCTGAAGGGCAAGAAGAAGAAGGACGGGTTGCGCGCCATGGTCGTGCCGGGCTCGGGTCTGGTGCGGGCGCAGGCGGAACAGGAAGGGCTGGCGCAGATCTTCATCGACGCGGGCTTTGAGTGGCGGTTGGCCGGGTGTTCGATGTGTCTGGCGATGAACCCGGATCAGCTGAGCCCGGGCGAGCGTTGTGCTGCCACCAGCAACCGCAATTTCGAGGGGCGTCAAGGGCGCGGGGGGCGGACGCATCTGCTCAGCCCCGCCATGGCGGCAGCGGCGGCGATCACCGGTCATCTGACCGATGTGCGCGAATTCATGACCGTAACCGTTTAAGGCACCGCTCATCCGCCCTTGCGGGCGTCTTCGCTGGAGCGAGGACCGCCCGCACGGGAGGGACGAGCGCCCCCACAGATCAGGAGTTTCTTATGAACAAATTCACCACCCTGACCGGCGTCGCGGCCCCCATGCCGCTGGTCAATATTGACACGGACATGATCATCCCAAAGCAGTTTTTAAAAACCATCGCCCGCACAGGCCTTGGCAAAAACCTGTTTGATGAGATGCGCTACAATCTGGACGGCTCGGAAATCCCGGAATTCGTGCTGAACCAACCTGCCTATCGCCATGCCGAGATCATCGTGGCCGGCGATAACTTTGGCTGTGGGTCCAGCCGGGAACATGCGCCCTGGGCCTTGCTTGATTTTGGCGTGCGGTGTGTGATCAGCACATCCTTCGCCGACATCTTCTACAACAACTGCTTCAAGAATGGCATCCTGCCCATCGTGATGCCGCAGGACGTGGTGGATACGCTGATGGCCGATGCGCGCCGTGGGGCGAATGCCCGGCAGACGGTGGATCTGGCGGCGCAGACGGTCACCACCTCGGATGGTCAGGTGTTTGGTTTTGAGGTGGACAGCCATCGCAAGCATTGTCTGATCCACGGACTGGACGACATCGGTCTGACTTTGGAGAAGGTCAGCGCCATCGACAGCTTTGAGCAGAAGGCGGCTGGCTTGCGCCCTTGGGCCTGAAATCCGCCTTACCACCACATCTAGCGCCGCCTTGGGCCCCCCCCTCTAGGCGGCCCTTTTTTGACCATGGGATTGATTCAATCCTGCAACACCTCGTCCGTGAAAGTGCCACACAGATTACGTCAAGTTAACCAAGCGGTTGCGGGACAGACTGAAAGAAGGCACAAATTGGGCAAGATTGAGGCGACCCGTCACAATGTGCGGGAATTCATCGGAACAAGGGCCTGGCAAAGAATCAGGTTCGTCCGAAAAGAGGGTGCGGGCGTGGTGTTTTCTCGGATCACGGGTGCAGCGATGCGTGCGGTCCTGGTGATGTTTGTCATCGCCACGCCGACGATCCTGTTGATCGACCTGCGGGTGGACAGCCAGCAGATGGTGGCGCTTGTCGCATTGTTTGCGGCTGCCCTGACCTTTGTCGAATACAATGCCGTGTATCCGGGGCTGTTCGAGTTCCGCGATGCGCCACCCTTCAACCGCATCCGGTTTCTGATGCTGTTCGCGACGGTGTTCTGCCTGTCGGCGATCGAGCGGGGGCGGATGGACCCCTCGACGATGACCGAGTTGATCCATGCCGTGGGCGCGCTGATCGGGTTGTCGATGGATTTCCCGTACAGCCCGGTGCGGCTGGCGACGCTTATGATGGGGGCAGATGCCAGCGAGGCGCAGATTGGCGCGGTGCGCACGGCGGCGGGGATGTCCTATTTGATCTCATTGATATCGCTGGCTGTTTTCGCCGTTCAACTGCGGTTGGGACAATGGCCACGGCGCGACCGGCCGTTCAATGTCTGGGTGAATTTGCCGACCTTTGATCCGACCTCGTGCGGTGATGTGGTGGCCAGGCTGACCCGTGACGCCCGCGTTAACATTGCGTTAGGGTTTTTGCTGCCATTCTTGATCCCATTGGTGGTCGAGGTCGCCTCCTCCGGCTTTGCGCCGCTGCAACTGACCTCGCCGCAAACTCTGATCTGGACGATGACGGCATGGTCTTTCCTTCCTGCAAGCCTGTTCATGCGCGGCATCGCGATGGGCCGGGTCGCCGACATGATCGCCGACCGTCGCCGCGCCGAGGGTGGGCTGGTACCGGCTGCCTTGTCGCCGGTCTGATCTGGCTTTGCAGTTGGCCTGCGATGGCCGATGTGCTGCGGATCGCCACCTATAACCCCGAACTGACCCGCGCCGGGCCGGGTCTGCTGCTGCAGGCGATCCGCAAGCGCAACGATCCGCAGGTACAGGCCGTGGTGGCCGTGCTGGCGCGGCTGGACGCCGATGTGCTGCTGTTGACCGGGATCGACTATGACTATGGGGCGGAGGCTGTGACCGCCCTGGCCGAGAATCTGGGCGAGGTTGGGATAGATTATCCCTATCTGCTGGCGCTGCGGCCCAACACGGGGGTGCAGACCGGGTTGGACCTGGACGGCAATGGGGTTTTGGGTGAGGCGCGGGATGCGCAGGGCTATGGGCGTTTTTCAGGCTCGGCCGGCATGGCGATATTGTCGCGCAGGCCGCTTGGGGCGGTGCGGGATTTCTCGGGGCTTTTGTGGCGCGACCTGCCGGGGGCGGATTTGCCGCCGGATATGACCGAGGCGACGAAGGCGCTGCAGGTTCTGTCCACCTCGGGGCATTATGATGTCGCGGTGGAGTATGCGACCGGCAAGGCGCTGCATCTGCTGGTCTGGTATGCCACGCCGCCGGTGTTTGACGGGGTCGAGGATCGCAATGGTCGCAGGAATCACGATGAGGCAGTGTTTTGGTTGCAGCTGTTGGCGGGGGAATTGCCCTGGTCTGCGCCTGTGGCTCCGTTTGTGGTGCTGGGGCAAAGCAATCTGGACCCGGTCGATGGCGATGGGCGGCATGAGGCCATCGCGGCCTTGATGGCACTGCCAGCGCTACAGGATTTGGGGCCAAGGGGGCAGGACGGGCATGTGGACAAGCGGCATGACGGGGACCCGGCGATGGACACCGCCGTTTACGGCAAGGGGGTTGGCGGGCTGCGGGTGGATGTTATTCTGCCGGCAGCGGTGGTCGAGGTGACGGGGGCCGGGGTCCTGTCGCTGCCGCAACAGGACCCTTTTGCGGCGACGCTGGCCGCAGCCTCGCGTCACTGGCCGGTTTGGGCGGTGCTGAACCTGCCATGACTGGTGGGGGCAAGGACAGTCAGGTGTTGGCGCAGTACATCATCCAGCGGGGTTGGTTGGAAGTCGGGCAGCAGGGCCTGCAACGGCCTGGGGTCGATGGCGTGGGAATTGGTCCAAAGATAGCGCATCTCCATCAACTCGCGCGCCAATTCCCGGAACGGGCTGACCAGACGGACGGCCCACCACATGAAGGGGATGAGGCGCATGGGCTGACCGGTCAGGCGCTGCAACGCGTCGGCGACATCGGCCATCGACAGGGTATAGCCTGCATGGGGCATGTCGGTAAAGGCCGGCAGCGTGGCGTGCTGTTCGGCCAGCGTGACGGCGATGCGGGCCATGTCGGGCAGGTAGGCATAGGCGCGTTTCACATGGGCGGGCGAGGGGCTGACCACTTTGCCATGGGCCACATATTTCAGTGCCACCATGTTCCAGAAGCTGCGCGGCGACTGAGGGTCGATGAAATCGCCACCGCGCAACAGGATCACCTGCAAGCCGCGCTGGCTGGCGGCGCGGTAATCGGCCTCCATCTGCACGCGGATGGCCCCTTTGCGCGAGGCGGGGCGTTGGGGTGTGTCAGGACCCCAAGGGCCGGGTTGGGTGCCGTAGTTATAGACATTGCACGGCACCAGAACTGTGGCACCCGAGGCGAGCCCAGCGGCGATGACCTGTGCGGTGATTTCCGGGATGATGCGGTCCCAGGCGTGGTAGTTGGGCGGGTTCAGCGCGTTGACGATCAGGTCGGCGCCCATGGCTGCCGCCGTCATATCGGTGCCGCGCTGATATTTGCGTACCGTCCAGCCCGCCGCCGCAAACGACCGCGCCGCGTGGCCGCCGAACAGGCCCGACGCGCCCAGAACCAGAACCGTGTTTGTCATGATGTGTCCCTTTCCTTGGATGGTTTGAAATTAGATCCGTTGTATTCGTATGGGCATTGGTCTAATTTATTGGTGTGCTATACGGTAATGTATGGATGCCCCCGACTGGACCCTGTACCGATCTTTTCTGACCGTGGCCGAGACGGGGTCTTTGTCAGCCGCAGCGCGGACGCTGGGGCTGAGCCAGCCGACCTTGGGGCGGCACATCGCGGAGCTGGAGGCGGCGCTGCAGGTCGGTCTTTTGACTCGGGCCTTGCGCGGCTATGAGGTCACGGATGCCGGGGCTGCGATGTTGCCTGCGGCGCGGACGATGCGGGATGCGGCTGCGCAATTGGCGTTGATCGCCGCAGGACGCGAGCAGTCTTTGTCCGGAACGGTGCGGCTGACGGCCAGCCGGGTGGTGTCGCATCATCTGTTGCCGCCAATGCTGGCCGATCTGCGGCAGCACGAGCCGGGGATCGAGATCGAACTGGTGCCGAGTGACAGCACCGAAAACCTGTCGTTCCGCGAGGCGGATATCGCGCTGCGCATGTACCGGCCCACGCAAAGCGATGTCGTGATGCGCCATTTGTGCGACCTGCCGATGGCGTTGTATGGCGCGCGCAATCTGTTGGACCGCTGCGGCAGGCCTGAAACCATGGCGGACTTGATGGCGATGGATTTCGTTGGGTTCGACAAGGATGATCTGGTGTTGCGGCTGATGGTCGCCTTGAGTCTGCCAAAGCGGCGCGAGGATTTTGCGGTGCGCTGCGATGATCAGGTGGTCTATTGGAACCTGGTGCGGGCGGGTTGCGGGCTTGGCGGTGCGCAATGCGTGATCGGCGACGCGGACCCGCTGGTCGAACGGGTCGCCGCGTTTGTCGAACTGCCCGCACTGCCGGTCTGGTTGGTGGCGCCCGAGGCGTTGCGGCAAAACCCGCGCGTCCGGCGGGTGCTGGAGCATCTGGCGGCGGCATTTCGGCAAATGGCGGTGGTTTGGTAGGGCACTGGAGGATTTCACATCCTCCAGACCTCCTGTGGGATATTTCTATCAAAATGAAAGCAGGCAGGCTTCTCTTGACCATGGGGTGGGGTTTGGCTAGGCCACGGCAAACCATCACGCAAGGAATATGCCCGTGGCAAACCCCTCTATCCTTATCCTCGCCGGTGACGGCATCGGGCCGGAAGTCATGGCCGAGGTGAAGAAGATCATCGCATGGTTCGACACGCGCGGCATCGGTTTCGATGTCAGCGAAGGGCTGGTCGGCGGGTGTTCTTATGACGCGCATGGCACGCCCTTGACGGATGAGACGATGGCGCGGGCGCAGGCGGTGGATTGCGTGCTGCTGGGCGCAGTTGGCGGGCCGGCCTATGACAAACTGGATTTCAGTGTCAAGCCTGAGCGGGGCCTGCTGCGGTTGCGCAAGGAGATGGACCTGTTCTCCAACTTGCGCCCCGCGCAATGCTTTGACGCGCTGGCCGATTTTTCCAGCCTGAAAAAAGAGGTCGTGGCGGGGCTGGACATCGTGATCGTACGGGAGTTGACCAGCGGCGTCTATTTTGGCGAGCCGCGCGGGATTTTCGTGGAAGGCAACGAGCGGGTCGGGATCAACACGCAACGCTATACCGAGAGCGAGATTGCGCGGGTGGCGCGGTCGGCGTTTGAACTGGCGCGCAAGCGGGCCAACAAGGTCTGCTCGATGGAGAAGGCCAATGTGATGGAGTCGGGGATTCTGTGGCGCGAGGTCGTGCAGGAGATTCATGACAAGGAATACCCGGATGTTGCGTTGACCCATATGTATGCGGATGCGGGCGCGATGCAGTTGTGCCGTTGGCCCAAGCAATTCGATGTCATCGTGACGGACAACCTGTTTGGCGATCTGCTGTCGGATATGGCGGCGATGCTGACCGGCAGCCTGGGGATGCTGCCCTCGGCGTCACTTGGCTTGCCGCAGGCCAATGGGCGGCCGAAGGCGCTGTATGAGCCGGTTCACGGGTCCGCGCCCGATATCGCGGGCAAGGGCAAGGCCAATCCGATCGCGTGCATCCTGTCGTTTGCGATGGCGCTGCGCTATAGTTTTGATCTGGGAGACGAGGCGACGCGAGTCGAAACGGCCGTTGAAAAGGTGCTGGCCGACGGGCTGCGCACCGCCGATCTGATGGGCCCCGAGGGTGGCAGCCCGGTCACCACCACGCAGATGGGCGACGCGGTTGTCGCCGCGTTGCAGGCCAGTTTGTAGGAGGATCGCCGGTCACATGGGGATATAGCCTGCGGCCCCGACTTTGTGCGGCCGCTGATGAAAACGACCTTGCATTGGCGGGGATTGAGGCGTTGAGATAGCCGGTCTCTGGCAGTGTCTGATCATGCAATCCTCATCCTCTCCTCTGCGCGGCGCGCTTTTTGCGTTGGCGTCGTTTTTTGCCTATGCTTGTACGGATGTCTCGATCAAGGCCCTGGGCCATGGCATGTCCACGTTTCAGGTCATGTTCTTTGCGGCTTGCTGCACCTTGCCCCCCATCCTGATCCAGATGTTCTGGACCGACCGCAAGGCGAGCCTTTGGCCCGCCCTGCCGAGACTGACGGTGTTGCGTGTGGTGATCAGTTTGTTCGGGTCGGCTTTCGTGATCTACAGCTTTACCCATTTGCCGCTGGCGCAGTGTTATGCCGTGTTTTTCACCATGCCGATGATCATCACTGTTCTGGCCTGGCCCTTGCTGGGCGAGCGGATCGATCCTTTGCGCGGGGTGATCATTCTGGTGGGCTTTGGCGGCGTGCTGATCGCCTTGCAGCCCAGCTCGACCGAGTTCCAGTTGGCGCATCTGACGGCGATTTTGGGCGCGATCACCGGAGCATCGAACTCGTTGATCCTGCGCAAGATCGGGCATCGGGAGACGGCCGGCGTGATGCTGCTGTATCCGGTTGCGGCGCAGGTCATCGCTGCGGGTCTGATCATGCCGTTCGTCTGGCAGCCTTTGACCCCGATGGATTGGTATATCGGGGTTCAGATGGGGTTGCTTGGCACGGCCGGCGGGTTGTTTATCATCGCGGCCTACCGTGTGGCGCCGGCCATTGTGGTCGCACCGATGCAATATTCGCAGATATTCTGGGCGTCGATCCTTGGGTTTGTGTTGTGGGGTGAGGTGCCGTCGCAGTCTGCCGCCATCGGCATTTGCGTGATCATCGCCGCCGGGGTTGCCCTGCTGTTCGCCGCCGGGCGCAGGCAGACGCGTCTGTCACATATCTGACAGGACGTTCAAACTGTCCCGTCCGGGTTGGGCATCGGCATCGGGGCGGGAATGCCCACCCTGACCCGGCGCGAACCTGCCCAAATCGCGGCACAAGGCCGGTCGCTCCGCATCTTTGCGCTTGAAACTGCTGCGGTTTGGCGCAATCCAAGGGCAGGCGCATCATTGTAACCCAAATCACCTTTGCCGCGAACAGGATAGCCATGCCGCCCCGTCAGTCCAACCTAAAAGGCGCCATGCTGGCGCTGACCTCGTTCGGTATTTTCGCCACGGCCGATGTCATCGTGAAATACATGGGGGCGAGTTACAGCGTCTTTCAGACCATCTTCTTTTCCACCTTGTTCAGCTTTCCCTTGGTCGCGATGATGCTGATGGGCGACCGGAGCGAGGGCAATCTGCGCCCGCGCAAGCCCAAGATGACGCTGATCCGGTCCGGCCTTGTGGTGTTGAATGTGCTGTGCGGGTTTTATGCCTTTTCGGCGCTGCCGTTGTCCGAAGCCTATCCGATCTTCTTTTCGTCGCCCTTGCTGATCACCCTGTTCGCCATTCCGATGCTGGGCGAAAAGGTCGGCCTGCACCGAGGCATTGCGATCGTGGTGGGATTGGTGGGCGTGGTTGTCGTGCTGCAGCCCGGCCAGACTCAACTGGGCTTGGGGCATCTGGCGGCCATCGCGGCCGCGGTGATCTTTGCGGTCAGCTCGATTCTGGTGCGGCTGACCGGGCAA
The DNA here is from genome assembly GCA_038323315.1 of Rhodobacterales bacterium. GTDB lineage: Bacteria > Pseudomonadota > Alphaproteobacteria > Rhodobacterales > Rhodobacteraceae > Stagnihabitans. The sequence continues at coordinate 12,040 of JBBQGU010000030.1, forward strand.
TCAGAGCGGTCGGTGGTGATCATGCTGTACCCGATGATCGCGAACTTCGTCGTGTCCGGTGCCGCCCTGGCCTTTGTCTACAAACCCATGCCGATCGAGCATCTGGGACTGATCGCCGCCATGTCGGCCATGGGGTTCATTGCGGGGCTGTTGTCGATTGCCGCGTATCGCCGGGCCCAGGCCGCCATCATCGCGCCAATGCAGTACAGCCAGATCATCTGGGCCTCGGTCTATGGCGCGCTGATCTTTGGCGAGAGCCACGATCTGTGGACCTTGGTGGGGACACTGATCATCATTGCCTCGGGGGTCTATATCGTCATGCGAGAGGGGACATCGGCCTCGAAAACCAAACCGGTGACCGAGGCGCGCAGTCGCTTTGACCTTGGCCTCTTGCCACGACTGACCGCGCTGTTCAAATTCTTTGACGCCAAGGCCACCGACCGCGACGATGTATCGTGAGGGCCTTGCAAACCCCGCCGCGCCAAGGTAACCCGCAGACCACGGTCGGAGCGTAGCGCAGTCTGGTAGCGCACCTGCTTCGGGAGCAGGGGGTCGGAGGTTCGAATCCTCTCGCTCCGACCAAATCATAAAATCCCGAAAAATCAGTCTGTTGAAAAAAGATCGATGAAGATTCCGAACCACTTTTTCGTCGCATGATGCCGGACCATGCATGGAATCCGGCTTGATCTGCCGAAGGGTGAAACGGGAAAGCACGTGATTGTCAGCTTTGCATTCATACCGGCCAAGTTATACGCCGCCGATTCTCGGCGGGAGTTCTGATCATGAAGATAAAGCTGCATCCTTGTCTGTGCGACCGAACCACGGTTTTTTTGGGGGAGGTGGCTGAGAGGCGCTTAACGAGCCAACCGGTGAGTTGATTGTCGCAGCATCGGGCAGGCAGGAGCAACCTTGTGGTCTCAATCTCACCTCCCGGCTCACCCCCCGGGCGGAACTGCTCGCTATTGCGCCACGTGCCTCATCCCGCATCGAGCACTTCGCGCAGCTTGCGAACCCGCTCCGGGGTGAAGCTCGGGTCACGTCCGCCTGAAATGATGCGGATGAACTCGATCCATCCCTTCTCGTTCTATGACAACTTGTCCCACTGTCCCGTGGGGCTTTGCGGAAGAGCGAAAAATCCTTCCTTCATTTTGAAAATACCCCCCCTGCAGGCGGAACGGGAACGGGCCGTAAGACGCGGGTCGGTGTTTTCTGATGCGTCGAGTTTCAACGCAGGGGTCAGACGGCTTGCCGGATGGCGGTCAGGGTTTCGAGCGCCTCGACGCAGGCCGCGGCAGCCTCGCGCCCTTTGTTGTGGGCATCATCGCGGCTGCGGACCACGGCCTGCTCGTCCGAATAGGTGGTCAGGATGCCAAAGGTCAGCGGCACGCCGGTGTCCAGCGAGGCGGTCATCAGGCCCATCGTGGCGCCAAGACTGATATATTCGAAATGCGCCGTGTCGCCCTTGATGACGCAGCCAAGGCAGATCACGCCGTCATAACGCCCTGATTGCGCCAGGGCTTTTGCGATAAGCGGGATCTCGAACGCGCCGGGGGCGTGATAGATTTGTGGGGCGATGATGCCGTGTTCCGCAAGATGGGCCAAGGCGCCGTTCAGCAGGCCAGAGGTGACCTCGGGGTTGAATCGGCTGAGGACAATGGCAAGGTGGGGTGTGGTCATGGCTGAACCTTAATGCTGATGGGACAGGATGTGCCCGAACTTCTCGCTTTTGGTGGCGAGGTAGCGCAGGTTGAACGTGTTGGGGGCGATGATCAGCGGGCGCTGTTCATGGATCTCGATGCCACAGGCTGCCAGACCGGTGACTTTGAGCGGGTTGTTGGACAGAAGGTCGATCGTCGGCATCTTCAGCACTCGCAGGATCTGGGCGGCAATCGCATAATCGCGCAGGTCTGGCGCAAAGCCGAGTGCCGTGTTTGCCTCGACCGTGTCCATGCCCTGATCCTGCAAGGCATAGGCGCGGATCTTGTTGGCCAGACCGATGCCCCGCCCTTCTTGACCGCGCAGATAGATGACGACACCGCCTTCGCTGTCGGCGATCAGACGCAGCGCCTCTTGCAGCTGCTGGCCGCAATCGCACCGCAGTGATCCAAACGCGTCGCCGGTCAGACATTCGGAGTGGATGCGAACCAGCGGTGTCTTGCCCGACGTAGATGGCTTCACGATGGCCAGATGTTCCAGCCCGTCGACGAGGCTACGGAACGCATGGACCTGCAACGGCGCAGCGGTCAAAGATGAGGGCAGTTCGGCCTGCGCCACCCGTTCCACCAGAATTTCCGTGCGCTGGCGATAGGCGGCCAGCTCCTCGATGGTCAGGATCGGCAGGCCGTGGCGTTCGGCGAAGACCTGCAACTCCGGGCGGCGGGCCATGTGGCCATCTTCGCCCATCACCTCGCAGATCACTGCCGATGGCTGCAATCCGGCCAGTTTCATCAGGTCGACGGCACCCTCGGTATGACCGTTGCGGGCCAGCACGCCACCCTCTTTGGCGCGCAAAGGAAAGACATGGCCGGGTGAGACGATGTCGCCGGCCTGCACCTGCGGATGGATCGCCGTCGCAATCGTATGGGCCCGGTCGAAGGCGGATATCCCTGTGGTGATCCCCTCGGTCGCCTCGATCGAGACGGTGAACGCGGTCGAGCGCCGTGCCTTGTTCGTGGCCACCATCGGCGGCAATCCCAACTGGTCGACCTGCGCGCCGGTCAGGGCCAGACAGATCAGCCCCCTGCCATGCACGGCCATGAACCTGATCACATCGGGCGTGGCGAATTCGGCGGCCACGATCAGATCGCCCTCATTCTCGCGGTCCTCGTCATCGACCAGCAGCACCATTCCGCCCTTTTTCAGCTGGGCTAAGGCTACAGATAGGCTTGACATAGACGCTCCACATATTTGGCCATCACATCGACTTCGACATTCACATCGGCGCCGGGGGTCAGGTGTTGCAGGTTGGTGTGTTCCCAGGTGTGGGGAATGATGGTGATCCGGATCAGTGTGTGATCCGGGTGGTCTTCGACCGCGTTCAGCGTCAGGCTGATGCCGTTCAGCGCGATGGAACCCTTTTCGACGCAATACCGCGCGACAGGGCGGGGCATGGTCAGTTCCAGAAGGAAGGCACCGTCCTGCGGCGTGATACGGGCCAGTTGCGCCTTGCCGTCGACATGGCCCTGCACCAGATGGCCCGACAGCCGCGTCTCCAGCCGGACCGAGCGTTCGAGGTTGACAAAACCGCCGTCCATCAGGTGACCAAGGTTGGACCGGTCGATGGTTTCGGCACTGACGAAGAACTTTGCCAGACCGTCGGGGTCGAACTCGACCACAGTCAGGCACACGCCATTGACCGCAATGCTTTCGCCCAGGTCCAGATCCGGATAGCCGGTTTCCAGCACCAGGATCAGCGTGCTGTCCTGCCGGGTCGCCTGCCTGACCTTCGACAATCGTTCGATGATGCCGGAAAACATTATTTTCCCTTTCTGTCAGTGTTTTCGCGCGGCGTGACCGTGACGCGGTCCGCACCCTCGCCCTGTTCGATGGTGATCCACTCGTCCCATAAGTCACCCTCGCGCATGGCTTGCAGCAGGGCAGGCCCGGCCTCGACCAGCACCTCCAGCGCGCCAAGCTGACCCAGATGACGCAGAGCGGCGGCGATATCCGTCTGGATGAAAACCTCAAAGCCACGCGCACGGGCGGCGTCGAGATAGGTTGGTGGCACCCGGCCCCGGCGGTCCAGGATCGTCAGGAACCGCCGTTTGTCCGCGAAATCCGCCACATGGCGCACGGTGAATTCCGGCGCATCCGCCAGCACGGTGCCTGACCCGGTCAGCACGGCATCGGCCCGTTTGCGCAAGCGGTGCGCCAGCAGCAGGGAGGCTTCGGACGTAAAGGTCTTCGCCCCAAACGGCGGCAACATCGACCCTTCCCGGTTCAGCGCCTGCTTGACTGTCACCCAAGGCAAACCCGTCCGCACCTGCTTGGCAAAAGGCGCAATCAGGCGATGCCCCTTCAACGCAAGCTGCGGCGCCTCGGGGTGATCCAGTTCCGCCAGATAGCCCACACGCAGGCCCGCCGCCGCCAGCCGCGCAGCACCACCGCCCGGCACTTGGGGATTGGGGTCTGCCACGCCGATCCAGACCTGCCGCGCCGGGGTGCGCAAAATGGCCTCGACACAGGGTGGCGTGCGGCCGGTGTGGTTGCACGGCTCCAGCGTCACGATGACGGTGTCGATGAGGTGCCGGGTGCCCGCCTGATCGCACAGTGCGATCGCCAGCGCCTCGGCATGGGGCGCGCCTGCACGCGGGTGGGCAGCAATTGCCAAGACATTGCCCACGCTGTCCAGAATGATGCAGCCCACGGGCGGGTTTGGCGCGGTGGCACCGACAAACTCCCCAGCAGCAGCCAATGCCGTTGCAAAGGCTGCAAGGACCCGTTGGTCTGATGTGGATAGTATTGCCGTGCCCATGGTCGATCCTTCAATTCAGGATGACGCAGGGCAAAACGGCAGATACATCGCCCCTCCCGATAAGGAGGTGCGTTTGGCCTGCCATTCGTTCTCTTCCATCCGGACTATACCGTCGGCCTCGGAATTGAACCGAGTCTGCTGACCCTTTCCGAAGAAAGGCGCTCGCGGGCTGATGGGCATTGCTGACCAAACACCGCCGGTGGGGAATCGCACCCCGCCCTGAGAACATCCGCCGACCCCAAAGCGACCGGCATACGCCAAATAGGGGCTTGCCACCATTTGTGCAACACCCCTTTCGACCGCAGTGCGGCGCACTTTTGCGGCAATGCACGCGCGAAACCGGCCGACATGTCAGCTTGGAATCTCATCGGTTGGCCTCAATGACACGTTCCGACCTCTTGCCTCAGCAACCGCAGCCGATCTCACCAGTGTAATGCGCGGTCAGACTTGAACCGCGGAGGGGAGCAAGGGTCATCACGCACCACACGGGGAGGAGTCTGTGTGGCATCGATCGACATGAATTCGTCACGCCAGCGCTGGACGTGAAGCCGGGGTGATCGCCGTGCGGGGCAGGACGACGCGCAGGGCTTGCACCACCATGCGCTGAAGATCGGCCTCCGGGGTGCCGCGGCGGGTCATCGCCCGGCCCTCCCATTATCGCCCTCACGTTGGGCCTGTCGGATCGGCCGCCGAGCGTCGATCACGACCAGAAGCACGCGGGCGTCCTTGCGCTCGGTCGCAGTCTCGCCATGGGCGACGAGGACATTGCAGGCGAGCCGGATCAGGTGATCGCTGTGATAGGCGACAGCGGCGATAACGGCCCGGGCCTCAGCGAGACGTTCAGAGGGCCATGGGGTGCAGTGGCGGACGGGCAGTGTCATGACCGCCCCCGCGATTTACGCACCGGATGCACCTGTTCCTGCGCGCGGATCCAGTCTTGCACGGCGGCTCGCCGGTAAAGGGACTTTCTCCCTATGCGTGTGCAGGGCGGCCCTTGGCGGCGCGCCTCCCATCTGGCGAGCGTGTCGGATGTGATGCCAAGCTCGCCTGCCAGCTGCTCGCGGCTGATCCAGTCTGCGAGCAGGTTCAGCGGCTCATGTGGTGCTTCGGGGAAGGGTTGTCTCATCGGCTGCTCCGTTTTCCTCTCGCCCTTCTGACCGGGGCAAGGGCAGCGAAGCAGACCGCAAGGGGTGGAATACAGGCGGAAGGTGGAATTGGAACCAGCACATCAATTCCACCCCTTGTTTCATTGAGTTTTTACATCTTTGGACCACTGGTGAGATCGAGTAAGCGCCCATGGCAGGCCCGCTAGCGTGATGGTTTCAGCGTCGGTCGCAGAGCGACAGTGCCCGATCCTTCCGGGCAGGCCGCATTGACCGGCTTTCAGGGGTGTTTCACGGGATTTGGAGGGGGCGGAATTGCCGGAGCGACCAGTTCCGGTAGTGTTCGGCCATCTTCCGCCGGGGTGCCATCCGACCCAGCTGGAGAATTTAATTATCACGGGTTCGTGCGTGCAAACTCGCCCATAGGATGCGTATTCTTGGGGTGAGCAGCAAACAAGAATCAAAAAAGACGAACACAGTCAGACGTCAGCATCCCTCCAGGGTGCGGCTCTGGCCCACAGGCCGTTTTCCTCGATGAAAAGCTCGTAGACCAGTCCGCCCGCATGCTTGGCATCGCGGGTTCCGTAACCCCGCATTCCGACGGCTTTGGCCGCAGGAAGCCTCATGTCTGAAAGGATTTTATCTATGCCTCTGCCGCCGATCGCCTTCTATTCGATCTATGAGATTTCTGCGCGCTGGGGCTGCCATCCGGCGGATGTGGCGGGCTGGGCAGCAGCAGGGCATTTTCAGGTTCTGGCGGGCATCCCTCCGGTCAGTTGTGGTGATGAGACCGTCGCAGGGCTGGTCGAGGTTCCGATTGCCGAACTGATGCCGATGTTCCGCAGGTATGGCCCGAGTGATGAGCACGGTCGTTTGAAGCGTGTTTTGCCACCCGGAAGCAAGACCTGGCTGAAGGTGACCGATCCTCCCGAAGGTCTGCCAATCCGGTCGTCGGACCTGCTGCTGGCTGCCTTTTCGGTGCAGCAGTTTGAGGAGGAACGCGACCTGCTGCGCCGACCAGCCGCGAATACAGGTGCGACCCCGCGCTATGAATGGGACGCGATGTATGCGTGGCTTACGTGGTTCATCTTCGACAAAGGAGTGCCCGCTTCACAAACGGCGCTGGTGGCACTGGTGCAAGATTGGTTCGTGCAGAACTCGCGGTCAGGTGAGGTGCCAGAGGAAAGCACCATTCGCAAGCGGCTCGCAGCACTGTGGCGCAAGCTGCGCGGTGAAGAACCGGTCTGAGGGTCAGGCCGACTTTGGCAGACCCGCCCCATCCTGCGCTGCATCGTGCACAAGGCGCGGTCGCGGACGCAGGATGCTGGCCACCGTGTCGACGCACGCCCGCAGCGGTGAGTCCACCAACGCGCGCGCCGGTCAGCATGCAAATGCTGATGATCGCGGCCCCGCGCTGATCCTTTGCGCTGTCGAGCACCGCCGCGATCCGGGTCAGTTCCTC
>JBBQGU010000031.1:0-19006 GCA_038323315.1 Rhodobacterales bacterium
GGGATCAAGACCCGGTATCCGTGATGGTGCGGGAGTTTGGCAAGGCTTCAGTGCCCGAGGCGGCTGCGAAGCCGCCCCGGGCCGAGCCTGTGGACAAGGTCGGGGTCGACCGGCCTGTCGCAGCGAATGTCGTGGCCAGGGTCGATGCACCTGTGCCCCTGCCGGAGCCCGTTGTCGTGAAAGCGGCAGAGCCGGTCAAGGCGGTTGAGCCGGTCAAGGTGCCAGATCCGGTAAGGGTGCCAGATCCGGTCAAGGCAGTTGAGCCGGTCAGGGTGCCAGAACCGGCCAGGGGGACAGCGCCCGTTGTGACCAATGATCCACTGCCGGATTTCACCGCAGCCCGGGCCCCCGCAAAAGGGGTCGCCAGCTTTGATCCGGCGGCCATGGCCGTCGAATTGGTGGACGAAGCACCGATGGCCGTCGACGTGACCGATGACGGCCCGCCGCAGGCTGTCACCGCGCCTGGTCCTCCGCCTGTCGCCACCCCGCCGGTTGCCGCCCCGCCAGTTGCCGCCCCGCCTTTGGCCAGTCCTCCGGTTGCCACTCCGCCGGTTGTTGCCGCGCCGAAGGCGATCCCCGAGGTCGTACGCGCCGAGCCATCCGGGGTACAAGCCAAGGCGATGCCTGACAGCACCGTGCCGCCCAGCCCCTCCAGCGCCGTGATCGCGGCCTTTGCGAGCCGCCGTGCCGCAGCCGAGGCCGTGGATGACAAGGCCCGCAAGTCGCTCAATCTGGGCCCGGCCCCGCAACAGCGCCCCTCGGTGCCGCGCCCCTCCATGGCCAAGCCTGCACCCACCCTGACGAATGCCAGCCGCGACACCGTGCCGTTTCCGGGCAAGGGATCCGCAATGGCCAGCAAGTTCCCGGCTGCAAGGGGTACCAAACCCCTGAATTCCGGCCTGCCGGTGCCGCAGATCAAGCGCGACCGCAACGTGGTGCAACTGCCAAAGCAGGCCCTGGCCGAGGATGAAGCCGCCCCCGCAAAACCGATGGTCAAGACCGCCACCGGCCTTGATGGCCGCCCGGTCGCGCCGCGTGGCAAGCCGCGCTATCTGGGCCTGATCCTGACGGGCCTGCTGTTGTTGGCCCTGGCTTTGGTTGCGGCCTGGTCCAGCTATTTTCTGACCTCGAACCAGCCTGATCCCGATGCTGCGCCGGTGACCAATGGGGTGGCCTCGTCCGCCGAGGTGGTTGCGCCCGATACGTCAGTTGCAGCGGTTGCAACGCCCGACGCAATTGTTCCTGACTCAGTTGAGCCCGATGTGACGGCCAACGATGCCCTGCCCACGGCACTGGATGAGGCCTTGGCGGATGGTCAGGACGCCGCAGCCGTCGTTGATATGGCTTTGACAGACGCAACCTTGCCTGACGCTGCGGCTGCCACACAACCCGCTGAAACGGCTGCATTCGTTGCCGATGCCGCAGCAGAACCTGCGGCACTGTTGGTGACCGAACCCGCTGCCGCCTTGGCTGAGGTTGCGTCTGCGCCTGAGCCGACACCCGAGCCAGCACCGGAACCTGTGCCAGAGCCTGCCCCCGGCACCTTGGTCACGACCGAGGCTGCGCAGGCCGCGACGGTTGGCAATGACCCGCAGGATGAGATTTTCCTGGCAGATGCCGATGCGCCGCCCCAAACATCGGACCCGTTGGCACTGCCGCAGGTCGCGGCAATTACGGATGCCGCGCCCGATGCCTATACTCCGCCCCCACCGTTCGGCATGCTGTACACCTTTGACGCGCAGGGCCGCATTCAACCGACGCCCGAGGGGATCTTGACGCCCGAGGGCGTTTTTCTGATCGCAGGCGCCCCAAAAATCGTGCCGCCCGCCAGACCCGCCGCGCTGACCGCCGCGCTGACCGCCACGGTGTCGGGCGCACCGAATGACGTTGTTGTGCCGGCAGCCGATGCCGCCTTGGCCGCGCCCCTCGCCTCGACCGCTGCGATTGGTGGCACAGCCGCCGTTGCCGCTGACAGCACCACGTCGACTGCCGCCAATGAGCCGCTGCCGTCGGAAACCTTTGCCTTTGACCCCGCTTTGGCCGACAAGCGGCCCAGACCGCGTCCGGAGGGGTTGGTTGATCCGGCCTCGGCGACCGCCAAACAGGGCGAGGTGCTGGCGCCCGCCGCCAACAGCCGCTTCGCCTCGCTGCGCCCGCAATCGCGCCCTGCCGCGTTGACCACGCCGGTGACCGAAGTCGCCGCCGTCGCAGCCGGTGCCGAACCGACCAACGGTGCCGCTGCCGCCTCCTTGGCGGTGAACGGTGTCAAACCCTCGGCACTGGCCATAGCGGTGTCGAAAAAGCCCGCCGCGCGACCCAGCGGGATGGATCAGGCGGTCGATGCCGCCGTCGCCGCCGCCGTACGCGCAGCAGAACCCCAGCAACAGGTTGCCGCCGTGGCACCCGAAGCGCAGGCCGAACCCGAGGTCGAGATGGCGGCACCGGCCCTGCCGACCAATGCTTCGGTCGCCAAACAGGCGACGACCAAAGACGCGATCAACCTGTCGCGTGTCGCTTTGTTGGGCATATTCGGCACGTCATCCGGGCGTTATGCGATGATCCGCCAACCGGCAGGCGGTGTGAAAAAGGTCAAGGTCGGCGACAGCATCGACGGCGGGCGCATTGCAGCGATTACCGCAACTGCCGTGCAATATCAAAAGGGTGGCCGGATGTTAACGCTGTCTTTGCCCACCTGACAGTCGCGCAGACTGGCCGCAGATTGGCGAAGTTCGGCTTCTGACTTTACCACCCGTCGCGGGGCTAGGGTCTTGCGTTCCGCTGCGCAAAATGGCGTGATGAATTTGTAATTCAAATCTGGAATTCGCCATGGAAAGCTTTTTGCTGCAAGCGTCAATCTATTTGGGGGCTGCAGTCATCGTGGTGCCGTTATCGGTGCGGCTTGGCCTGGGATCTGTGCTGGGCTATCTGGCAGCGGGGATTCTGATGGGGCCGATCATGGGCCTTACGGGTGCCGAATCGGCCGATTTGCAGGAATTTGCCGAGTTTGGCGTCGTGCTGATGCTGTTCCTGATCGGTTTGGAACTGCGGCCGCAGGCGCTGTGGGACATGCGCAAAAAACTGATCGGAATGGGCGGGTTGCAAGTTACCCTGACGATGGCGTTGGTCGGCGGTGCGGCGCTGGCGTTTGGCGTGACATGGCAGGTTGCGGTGATCCTGGGGATGTTGGGCGCGATGTCGTCGACTGCCATCGTGTTGCAAACGCTTTCGGAAAAGGGACTGATGCGGACCCAAGGCGGGCGGGCCACGTTTGCGGTGCTGTTGACGCAAGACCTTGCCTTGGTGCCGTTCCTGTCGATCATGCCGTTCCTGGCGATGGGCGGCGGCGCCGGCATCGAGGCTGTGGAACCGGGCGTGGCGGAACCCCTGGTGTCGATGGTGCACAACCTGCCCGCCTGGGGGATCACGCTGCTGACGCTGGGGATTGTCGGGGGAATTGTGCTGGCGGGGCAATACCTGAGCCGTCCGGTCTTTGGCTTTATCCACGCTGCGAAACTGCCCGAGATGTCGACGTTCATCTCGTTGCTGTTGGTGCTGGGGATTGCGTTCCTGATGATTCTGGTCGGTTTGTCGCCCGCCCTCGGCACGTTTGTGGCCGGGGTGGTGCTGGCCAATTCCGAGTTTCGCCATCAGTTGGAGGCGGATTTGCAGCCGTTCAAGGGCCTGCTGATGGGGCTGTTCTTCATGACCGTCGGTGTCGGGATCAACTTTGGCCTGCTGGCCGAGCAACCCTTGTTGATCGTGGGTCTGGTGGTCGGGCTGATCTTGCTGAAGGCCACGGTGTTGTTCGTGGTGGCGCTGCTGTTCCGCATGAAGGGGCGCGACACGATGCTGTTTGCGCTGGGGCTGGCGCAGGGCGGCGAGTTCGGATTTCTGATCATCACCATCGCACGCAACGAAAATGCCATCGGGGTCGAGATGGGGCAGATTGCGCAGTTGGTGATCAGCCTGTCCATGCTGCTGACGCCCTTGCTGTTCTTTGGCTATGAGGCGATTGCCCGCCAGATCGCCGCACGGGCCCCCGAGGCCCCTGACGATGTGATCGACGAGCGGGGCGACGTGATCATCGCGGGGATGGGGCGGTTCGGGCAGGTTGTGAACCGGTTGGTGCGGCATTCCGGGCTGAAAACCGTTGTGCTGGACAATGACATGAGCATGATCGAGACGATGCGCCGGTTCGGTGTCAAAAGCTATTTCGGTGACCCGACGCGACCCGAACTGATGGAGGCGGCCGGACTGATGAAGGCGCAGACGCTGGTCGTGGCGCTGGACGACAAGGACAAGTCCACGCAGCTGGTGCGCTTTGCGCGGGCCAAGCGGCCCGACATCCTGATCGTGGCCCGCGCCCGCGACCGCATCCATGTCTATGAACTGTTTCAGGCGGGTGCCAACCAGATCGTGCGTGAGACATTTGACAGTTCGGTCCGCGCCGGGCGTTATGTGCTGGAGGGGATGGGATTTACCGATTACGAGGCGTCCGCGCTGTCGCAGACCTTTTACCGGCTGGACCGGTCGGCCATGCTGACGCTGGCGGAGTTGTGGGTTCCGGGCGAGCGGATGGACCTGAACGCAGCCTTCGTCGCCCGTGCCAAGGAACTGGATGGCGAGATGCAGCTGACCTTGTTGCAGGAGTTGGACAAGCAGCGGGTCAAGACCGGGACGAACGGTTAGCCTTCCGCGACGCCGGCTTCGGCAAAGCTGGCCATGCCGGAATGGCATGCGGCGGCGGCTTTGATGATGCCAAGCGCCAGGGCTGCACCTGAACCCTCGCCAAGGCGCAGGCCGAGATTCAGGAGGGGTGGCTTGCGCAAGGTGTCCAGCAGGCGTTGATGGCCGGATTCGGCGCTGACATGGCCTGCGATGCAGTGGTCAAGCGCGGCGGGGTTGGCCGTGTGCAAGACAGCGGCGGCGGAGCAGGCGATGAAGCCGTCCAGGATGACGGGGATGCGTTTGGCGCGGGCGGACAACATGGCACCCGCCATGGCGGCAATCTCGCGGCCACCAAGGCAGCGCAGCACTTCCAGCGGGTCGCGGTTGAGGTGCAGTTTCAGGCCAGCGGCCACCGCAGCGGATTTGCGCGCAAGGCCCGCGTCATCGACGCCCGTGCCGCGCCCAACCCAATCCGCAGGCGCGCCGCCGAACAGGGCGCAGGCAATGGCGGCGGCAGAGGTGGTGTTGCCGATGCCCATCTCACCCGGCACAAGGATGTCGGCGTGGGGGTCAACGGCATTCCAGCCGCATTGCAGGGCGGTCAGCAGATCGGCCTCGGACATCGCCTCGGTTTGGGTAAAGTCGCCGGTTGGGCGGTTCAGGTCCAGTTCCTGAACCACCATCGTGGCGCCAAAGCAGTGCGCCAGTTGGTTGATTGCAGCCCCCCCCATGCGGAAGTTGGCGACCATCTGCACGGTCACCTCGGCCGGAAAGGCCGAGACCCCCTGCGCCACAACGCCATGATTTCCCGCGAAGATCGCGATCTGGGGGCGATCAATGCGGGGTTTGGCGGTGCCGTGCCAGCCTGCCAGCCAGATCGCCACCTGTTCCATCTGCCCCAGTGCCCCCGGCGGTTTGGTCAGGACGCCGTTGCGCGCCTCGGCCGCTTTGATGGCATTGGCATCGGCCACGGGCAGAACGGCCAGAACGGCGCGGAAAGCAGGCAGGGTTTGTGGAGTCTCGGTCAAGCGGTATCCTTTGGGAGTCTGCGGCGTTCTGGCTCTGAACTGCCGATCATCAGTCCCGTGCGGTCATTTTTCGCGGGGCGACCGAAGAATGACGGCACGGAAATGATGCGGGGGACGGCGGATTCCAGTCAATTCCTAGCCATTGTAAGCCATGCGCGCGGGCTTTGGCGACACGGCTCAGACCATCCGGCACCGATTTGCGACAAACAAAACGGCGGCCCCCGAAGGGACCGCAGTTCTGCCGAACTTCGAAATTCAGGCGGCGCGGCTGACCAGCACATCGCCGACGCGGCGCTGTGCGCCGGCCTCGTCGGACCCCGCCACGGCGGCAACTTCACGGGTCAGACGCTCCAGCGCCGCCTCGTACAGTTGACGTTCGGAATAGCTTTGCTCGCGTTGGTCGTCGCTGCGATGCAGGTCGCGCACGACCTCGGCGATCGCCATCAGATCGCCTGAGTTGATTTTCTGTTCATATTCCTGCGCACGGCGTGACCACATCGCCCGCTTGACCCGCGCCTTCCCCTTCAGCGTGTCCAACGCCTTGGTGATCAGATCGGGAGTCGACAGCGATCGCATCCCGATCTCGGTCGCCTTATGCGTCGGCACACGCAGCGTCATCTTGTCCTTTTCGAACGAAATCACGAAAAGCTCCAACCGGAAACCGGCGATCTCTTGCTCTTCGATCGAGATGATGCGACCCACGCCATGCGCGGGGTACACCACAAACTCGTTGGGGTGGAACTCAGGCTTCTTCATTTTGGTCATCAGTCATTCCCTTTGGGGCCAAGCCATTTAAGACGAAAATTCCCCGCCCACGGCCATAAGCCGCGTCGTTGTCCCGGAATCCTTCGTCAGAAAAACCCACACAGGCGAGCAGCGCTGGGTGGGTTTCAGGCATCCTTTGTTGATTGTGACATGTGTATAACACAAAAATCGACCATTTCCAACTGCGACGCAGCGGCCTGGGCCTCTAAAACAGGCGGTTTGCGGTAAATCCACAACAAAAAGTGAAGAAGGCGGGCGTTTGCCCAGTCAACGGCGAATCGCCCGCCCTGCGCGTCAGCCGCCGAGGCCCGCCGCCTCGGAGAAATAGGTGGTCAGCTTGCCCTTTTCACCGTCACGCGCTTCGGCATCGGGCATCGGGTCTTTCTTGGTCACGATCACCGGCCAAAGTTCGGCATATTTGCGGTTGAACGTCACCCAAACCTCAAGGTTCGGTTCGGTATCGGGCCGGATCGCGTCGGCGGGGCATTCGGGTTCACACACACCGCAATCGATGCATTCATCCGGGTGGATGACCAGCATGTTTTCGCCCTCGTAGAAGCAATCCACGGGGCATACTTCCACACAGTCGGTATATTTGCAGGCAATGCAGTTATCGACCACGACATAAGTCATCGGCTTGGCGTCCTATTCAAAGATTGACACCTGACTAATTCATGGGTCAGGGGGATTCAAGATGGGTCGTTCGCCGGTCGGGGCGAGGTCTTGATACAAGGCCTGCGCCTCGGCAAAGGGTCCGCGCCGAATGCCCAGTGTTAGAACGCGCACAACACGTATCTGGTTGCCTTGCGGAAAGGTCAACACATCCCCTTGTGCAACGGCATGGCCGGGTTTGTTGCAATGTGTGCCATTCAGCCGCAGGTAGCCCTCGGCCACCATATCCGCTGCTGCACCGCGGCCCTTGAAGAACCGGGCCTGCCACAGCCATTTGTCCAGCCGAAGTTTCGGCTGGGCGGCGGGAACTGACCGGGCGCCGGGCCCGGCCAATCAGGTTTTCAGCTTCAACGCGGCAAGCACCGCAAAGGGGTTGTCCGGGTCGATGGGTTTTTCCACGCGGGGCGGACGGGCCTCGTAGGTTTTCTTGGTGTCATCCTTGCGCGGGCCACGGTCGTTCCGCTCGGGGCGGTCAGATTTGCCGTCGAATTTCGGCTTGCTGCCTTCGTAGGGGCGGGATTCGCGGGGTTTGCCCTGGTTGGCGTTGTCGCGGCGGCCGTCTTGGCCCCGACGGTTGCCCTCAGGTCGGTTGCCCTCGGGGCGGTTGCCTTCAGTGCGGGGCGGGCGTGGGGTGTCTGTCGGCGCAGTTTCGGGGAGGGCTTCGGCAACCGACGCACCCTCGGCGGCGGGGGCCGCCACGGCTGGAGCACGCGGCGGTCGCGGGGTACGGGGGCCGCGGTCGGGCTGGGGACTGCGCTCGGGGCGGGCGGGCCTTTCGCGGGGTCTGGGGGCCCAGGTAAATGTGTAGAACCCCTCCATCTCGGGGGGGGCCTCGGGGGCTGGTTCGGCTTCGGGTGGGGTCAGAGACACCTCCTCGGGGACCGGATTGATCAGCGAGATTTCTTCGGGGACCGGGTTCAACGACACAGGTTCGGTCGGTTCTTCGACCTTGACAGGTGCGGGGGCCGCCTTGACCTTTATGCGTTCGCCCTTTTCACCGTTGTAACCCAGACCGGCCATCAGGCCGACGAACTGTTCCAGCGTCATGCCGGTGATCGACAGCATCTCGGGCGACGCCTCGAACCCGGCGCGACTGTCTTTGGTCCGCAACAGATCGGCCAGACGTTCCAGCATGTCGATGCGGATCGCGCGGGCACCGGCGGGGTGATAGCCTGCCAGCGTGTAATGGCTGCGCGGTACTTCGGGCAGGTTGGGGATCGTCACGAGCCCCGGAGGCGGGCTTTCTGGGAAATCCTGCAAGCCGTTCCACAGCGACCACAGCACCAGACGCAGACGGGTGGCAGCGGGTTTCAGGAGGAGGGGCAGAAAGATCGTGAACTGACCGAACCGGACGCCATGCTTGCGCAGGGCAGAACGCGAGTCCTGATCCAGTTCCTTGACCCCATTGGTCACAGCGTCACGGGCCAAGACGCCCATCGCCTCGACCAGACGAAACGCAAAGCCGCGGGCTAGGCCCTGCAGCGTCTCGTCGCGGGCCATGGCCATCATCGGTTCGAACAACGCCGCAATCTTGCGGTCGATGAAGTGCTGGGCACGGCGGCGCACCTTGTCGGCGATGTCGGTGCCGACCTCGTCCTCGACAAACACCTCGACCTGCGGGCGGCTGGCTTCGCCACCCTTGACCAGCTTGCCGATGGCCGAGTTGCCCCACATCAACCCGCCTTGGGTGGTGAAGTCCATCTCGGTGTCGGGCGCGTTGTAGAACTTGTCCGCCAGCAGATGGAACTGCGGCTTCAGCGCCGCCATGGCGGCCTGACGCAGGGTCGCCCCCTCGGCCCCCGTGCCATCCTGCTGGAAGCGGAATCCTTCCATACGCCCGACGAATTCGCCTTCGACGGTCACTTCGCCTTTGTCATTCACCTCGGCCACGAGGGTCTCCTTCTGCTTCAACCGCCGCATCAGGATGCTGGTGCGCCGGTCAACAAATCGTTGCGTCAAGGCGGCATGAAGCGCGTCTGACAAGCGGTCTTCTACAGCGCGGGTTTCCTCGCGCCAATGGTTTTCGTCATCGACCCAACCATTGCGTTGCGCAACATAGGTCCAAGTGCGGATATAGGCCAGACGTTTTGAGATTGTGTCAATGTCGCCGCCCGGAATATCGATGCGCGCGACGGCTTTTCCCAGCCAATCGGAGGGGATTCGGGTCTGCGCGAGGCCGCGCCCGGTCAAAAAGTCGAAAAGCCGGGCCAGAAGGGTAAGGTGTTCGGTCTCGGACACTGAGCGGAAATCCGGCACGCGGCAGACATCCCACAACAGTTGCACGCGTTGCGGGCTGGTCAAACGGTCGGCCACGTCGGGCTGGGCGCTAAGCGCCTTCAGCGCCAGCACGTCATCGGCGTCGCGGGCGCGTGACAGCCAGGGGTCGGAGGTGGGGGATTCCAGGCTGCGGATCAGCTTGGGCGCGCTGCCGAATTCGAGGTAGGCATTGCGCCATTGCAGCTTGCGCACGGGTTCAAAGGTATGAGTTTCGATCGCCTCGATCTCATCCTCGTCAAAGGGCCGCGCCTCGCCGGTGGTGCCGAAGGTGCCGTTGACGATGTGCCTGCCAGCCCGTCCGGCGATCTGGCCCAGTTCCTGCGGGTATAGGGCGCGCATCCGGCGGCCGTCGAATTTGGCCATCGAGGAGAAGGCGACATGCTTGATGTCGAGGTTGAGCCCCATGCCGATGGCATCTGTGGCGACGAGGTAGTCCACATCGCCGTTCTGGTACATGGCGACCTGGGCATTCCGCGTTCGGGGACTTAAAGCGCCCATCACAACGGCGCAACCGCCCTTGGTGCGGCGGATCAGTTCGGCGATGGCATAGACATTATCAACCGAAAAGCCGACAATCGCGCTGCGTTCGGGCATCCGGCTTATCTTTTTCGCACCTGTATAGGTCAGGGTCGACAGGCGTTCGCGTTTCACGAACTGCACGCCGGGGATCAGGCCCGCGATTGCGGGGCGCATGGTGTCGGAGCCCAGAAACAGCGTCTCGATCAACCCCCGCGCCCGCAGCAGACGGTCGGTGAAGACATGGCCGCGCTCGGGGTCGCCGCACAGCTGAATCTCGTCCACCGCCAGAAAGTCCATGCCGATGTCCATGGGCATCGCCTCGACCGTGCAGACGTAATAGGTGGCGCGCGGCGGCAGAATGCGTTCCTCGCCGGTGATCAGGGCCACGACCGACGGGCCGCGTTGGGCAACCACGCGATCATAAACCTCACGCGCGAGCAGGCGCAGCGGCAGGCCGATGATGCCGGTGC
This sequence comes from Rhodobacterales bacterium, assembly GCA_038323315.1. Taxonomy (GTDB): domain Bacteria; phylum Pseudomonadota; class Alphaproteobacteria; order Rhodobacterales; family Rhodobacteraceae; genus Stagnihabitans. The sequence goes on from JBBQGU010000031.1 coordinate 10,400, forward strand.
GGTGGCCCAGCATGCGTTCGATGGCAAAATGGGTCTTGCCGGTATTGGTGGGGCCAAGCACAGCCGTGACCCGGCCCGCAAGGCGCGCATTCACATCCATCAATCTGCCTTAAAGGTTCTGCCCGCCCAGACTGGTTTCCAGCCGCTTAACGGCGTCTATTATATCCGGCATGTGCGGATTGATAGCCAGCGCTGCCTTGAACACCTCCAATGCCTTGGCGGGTTCGTCCAACTGTTCGAATATCGCGCCAAGGCCGGACAGTGCCCCGAAATGGCGTGGGTTCAGCGTCAGGGTTTTGGCGATGTCACTGACCGAGGGGCCAAGGTCGCCGCTTTGGTAATAGGCGGTCGCGCGGGCGTTGTAACCTTCGGCAAAGTCGGGCGCATGGTCGATCAGGGCGGTGAAATGCTGGATTGCCAGTTGCGGCATCCCAATGGCCATCGCATCGCGGCCACGTTTCAGTAAAAGGTCCATCGCAGGCGAGCCGGATTTCGACCATTCGATCCAGATATTGTCGGTGATCTGGCCCGCCTCGACATCCGTGGCGGTCTGCAATTGCTGGAAAAGATCGTCCAGCCGGGCTGTATCTGCCCATGCAGGTGTGCCCATCAACATAAATGCCGCAAGGATACAGTTGTGCAGGGCGCTTATGGCTTTCATAACGGAAGGGTAGCGCAACTGTGGAAAAAGACCAGTGGCGGCAGATCACGAAAGGGACAGCGGATGAGCAAGGTCATAGAGACGGCGGTAGAGTTGCTGGCAGCCAAGCTGTCGGGCGGGTTTGACGGGGTGGCAAAGTTTGTCATTCCGGGCGAGGGGGCGATCATGCTGGACGGCGCGGGCGTGCGCGCGGGCGACGAGGAGGCCGAGGTGACGCTGACCGCCTCGTCCGAGGTGTTTCGGGAGTTGCTGTCGGGCGACCTGTCCGCCGCCAGCGCCTTCATGTCCGGCAAGTTGACCGTGGACGGCTCGATGGGGCTGGCGATGAAGCTGGGGCAGGTGCTGGGGTGATTGCGCCCTATTACGGCGATGTGGCGGATGGCCCGGCGGACGGGCGGGCGCTGTGGCTGACCACGACAGACGGTGTGCGGATCCGGGTGGCGATCTGGAATGCGGGCGGTGCGCGCGGAACGGTGTTCGTGCTGCCGGGGCGGACCGAATATGTCGAGAAATATGGCCGGACTGCCGTCGATCTGGCGGCAGCAGGTTATGCCGTCATGTCGGTTGATTGGCGCGGTCAAGGGCTGTCGGACCGGGCCTTGGCTGACCGGATGGTGGGCCATGTGACGGCTTTTGCGGAATATCAACGGGATATGGACGCGCTGTTGCTGTGTGCCACAACACAAGACCTGGCCAAGCCGTGGTACCTGATGCCGCATTCCATGGGCGGCTGCATCGGTCTGCGGTCCTTGATGCGCGGCCTGCCGTTTCACGCCGCGGCCTTTTCCGCGCCGATGTGGGGGATCTTGATGGCCGATTACCTGAGGCCCGTGGCGCAGATGCTGACCAGCGCCGCGCGCTGGTTCGACTTTCAGCACCGCCATGCGCTCAGCACCAATGGCCAAAGCTATGTCCTGACAGCGCCCTTTGACGGCAACACCCTGACCCGCGACCCCGACATGTGGGCCTATATGCGCGAACAATGCGCCGCATACCCAGGTCTCGCCTTGGGCGGGCCGTCCTATGGCTGGCTGAGGGCCGCCATGGACGAATGCGCCGCCTTGCGGGCGTTGCCGTCGCCTGCGGTCCCGACGATCTGCGCCTTGGGAACCGAAGAAAAGGTCATCGATATCCGCCCGGTACTGGCGCGGATGGCGACGTGGCCACAGGGTCGGCTGGAGATGTATGACGCGGCCGAACACGAGGTGCTGATGGAGGTGCCTGCGACACGGGCGGCGTTCACTGCCAGCGCGGTCAAGCTGTTCGCCGAACACGCCTGACAGCGTCATACTCGCTTAAACACTCATCTTGCTTACAGCTTGATCTGCGAAAACCCGTCGCGCAGGGCGCCGCTCCACGCCTCGCTCATGGCGCGAAAACGGCCGTCGCCCGCCTCGATCCGACGGCGCATCGTCACCTTGCAGGCGTCTTTCTCGATCACGCACAGGTCCAGCGGCATCCCCACCGACAGGTTCGACCGCAACGTCGAATCCATCGACAGCAGAACCGCCTTTTGGCCATCCTCCAGCGAGGTTGTGCGTTTCATCACCCGGTCCAGAATCGGTTTGCCGTATTTATGCTCGCCGATCTGCAAAAACGGCGTGTCCTCGGTTGCTTCGATGAAATTGCCTTCGGGATAGATCAGGAATAGCCGCATCTCGCCGCCCCGCCGCTGGCCACACACGATCATCGAGGCGTTCACGCCCTGGCCCTGCGACATCTTTTCATCCACCTCAACCCGCACCGTCGCCAGCATGTCGCCAATGATATGGGCGACCTTCAGCATGGAGGGCGCCTTCAGGATCGAGGTGGTCTCGCTGGCGTCGGGCGCCCCAATGGCATCCTTCAGCCGTGCCAAAGTGGTTTGAGTGACCGAAAGCGATCCCGCCGTCAGGATCACGATCACCCGTTCGCCGGGGTCTTCGAAAAAGAACATCTTGCGATAGGTCGATATGTTGTCCAGGCCCGCATTGGTGCGGGTGTCGGACAGCATCACCATGCCCTCGTTCAGCAAGAGGCCAACGCAATAGGTCATCCCTGAATCTCCCTTAGGGCGGCGACCCTATTGCTGCACGGATTGAACTGCAACCTGTACCGTCAGACTTTCTGTGCCGGTCGACCGGGCCGAGCCGCGGATCGGCGCTGCATCTTGGGCGTCCATGCCCGACCCCAACCGGATATAGCGGTCATCGGGGCAGCAGCGGTTCGCGGCGTCAAAGCCGACCCAGCCAAGGCCCGGCAGGTGCAGTTCGGCCCAGGCGTGCGCCGCCTCGTGTGCCGTCTCGTCGGGACCGGCGAACAGATAACCCGAGACATAGCGCGCGGGAATGCCCGCCGCCCGCGCCACGGCGGACATGATATGGGCGTGGTCCTGACAGACGCCCTCGCCTTGCGCCAAAGCCTCGGCTGCCGTGGTCTTGGCATGGGTGACGCCGGGTTTATAGGCGACCGTGTCGGCCACGGCCTGCATCAGGGCATGGGCGGCGGACAGGCGGTCGGGGGCTTCGTCCGCAACCCTGGACAGTTCCATCAAAGGCGCGTCCAGCCACGTCGCGGGGCTTGCGCGCAGATAGCATTCGGGCGGCACCATCTCGCGGTGACCGCGCAGCACGCCGGCCAGATCGGTTGTCTGCACCAGGCCCGACACCCGCACCTCGATCTGTGAGACCGGGCCCTTGACCACCCAAGCCTCGATCCAGTCGCCCGCCCCGTCGCGGAACACCGAGCCTTGGGCACCGTCCGGCACCAGAACCGACCAGTCCACCACCTTTTGCCCGTCGAACACCGACGGCGTCAGGCGAAAGCTTTGCACGATGCCGCGCACGGCACGGTCATAGCTGTAAACCGTCACATGATCGACCTTCAGCAGCATCAGCGCATATCCCCGCTTAAATAGGATTCGTGGATACTATGGGCGATATCCGCCGTCAGGCCAATGAACCGCGTCAGAAACTCGTGCAACCCCTCTTCGAATATCGAGGTGGGCGACGCGCCTTCCAGCATGAACAGCAGTTCCGTCGCCCGCGTCTGGGCCGGTGTGACGGTGCCGTACATCTTGGCCAGCCGCGACAGGTGGTTGTTGGCCCCCGCCACGCAGGTGATCAGGGCGCGCGGGCATTGCGGGTTCAGGATCAGGAAATCGGCAATCTTGGACGCCGTCAGTTCGCCGCCATAGGCCCAGTGGAACGCCCGGTTGGCCCCCAGCGCCCGCAGCATCATCATCCATTGGTCATTGTCGGCCCCCGACCCCACATAGGTCGCGCGCGGCAGCAGGACGTAGTATTTCACATCCATCAGCCGCGCCGTGGCATCGCCGCGTTCCAGATAATAGCCAAGATTCAAGAAGTTATAGCCGTCGCCGCGCAACAGGGTGGCATCTATCGCACCGCGCACCATGGCGCAATGCTTCATCGTCCAGTCGGTCAGCCGCGAGAATTCCAACTCGCCGCGGGGCGTCTGTTCGATCTGGCGGATTTCCTGAAAGGCGGTGTTCAGCGCGTCCCAGACCTGACTGGTCAGGGCGGTGCGGACGATCCGGCCATTTTCGCGGGCGGACGTGATGCAGGACGCCACCGAGGACGGGTTGTCGCGGTCAAAGAACAGAAAGCTTTCGATGTTGCACTGCACCGGCACGCCGTATTTCGCGCCAAAGGCCCGCGCCGTGCCGGTCGACCGCAGCAGGCTGTCCCATTCGTTGCGGTACCCCTGCTCGGTCGGCAGCAAGGATATGCGCGCGCCCACCTCCAGCAGACGCGCGGCGGTTTCGGCCCGCTCCATATAGCGGGCGATCCAGTACAGGTTGTCGGCAGTCCTAGACAGCATCTGTTACTCCGCCAAAACCCAGGTATCCTTGACCCCGCCACCCTGTGACGAGTTCACCACCAGCGACCCCTCGCGCAGCGCCACACGGGTCAACCCGCCCGGCACCAGTTCGATGCTTTCGCCGACCAGGCAATAGGGCCGCAGGTCGACATGCCGGGGGGCCACGCCTTCGTCAACAAAGGTCGGCGTTGCAGACAGGGCAAGCGTCGGCTGCGCGATGTAATTGGCCGGGTTCGCGGTGATCTTGTGGCGGAACAGTTCCACTTCATCCGCGGTCGATTTTGGCCCGACCAGCATGCCGTAACCGCCCGAGCCGTGAACCTCTTTCACCACCAGTTCGGCCAGGTGGTCCAGCACGTATTTCAGGTCATCGGGTTTGGCGCATTGCCAGGTGGGGACGTTGTTCAATATCGGCTCCTCGCCCAGATAGAACCGGATCATCTCGGGCACATAGGTATAAACCGCCTTGTCATCCGCCACGCCTGCGCCCGGTGCCGAACAAATGCTGACGCCGCCCGCCCGATAGACATCCATCAGCCCCGGCACGCCCAGCATGCTGTCAGGCCGGAAACACAAGGGATCAACGAAGGCGTCATCGATCCGGCGGTAGATCACGTCGACCTTACGCGGGCCTTGGGTGGTGCGCATATAGACAAAGGCGCCATCGACGAACAGATCCGCCCCCTCGACCAGTTCCACGCCCATCAGGTCGGCGAGGAAGGAATGTTCATAATAGGCGCTGTTGAAATGGCCCGGCGTCAGGATCACCACCGTGGGTTCGCCCGTGCATTTCGCGGGTGCGACCGAGTTCAGGGTTTTCCGCAGCAGGCTGTGATAGCGGTCCACCGGCAGGATGCGGTTTTCGCGGAACAGAGCGGGGAACATCCGCATCATCATCTCGCGGCTTTCCAACATGTAGCTGACACCCGATGGCGTGCGGCAATTGTCCTCCAGCACAAAAAAATCATTGGCCCCGGTGCGCACGATGTCGATGCCGACGATATGGCTGTACACGCCTTGCGGCGGGATGAAACCGACGACGGCCTTTTCGTAAGCCTCGTTCTGATAGATCAGACTGGCGGGAATGCGGCCTGCGCGCACGATCTCGCCCCGGCCATAGACATCGACCAGAAAGGCGTTCAGGGCGCGGGCGCGTTGTTTGATGCCGCGTTCCAGCCGCGCCCATTCGGTGGCGGTAAAGACGCGGGGAAACAGGTCGAAGGGGATCAGGCGGTCGGGATCGCCGCCCTCGCCATAGACCGCAAAGGTGATGCCGATGCGGCGAAACAGCGCCTCGGCCTCGGCCTGTTTCTGGGCGCGGACCGGGCCGGGCATGGATTTGGTCCACTCTTCCAGCCTTGCATAGGGGATGCGCACTTCGCCGTTCTGGTACATCTCGTTGAAAGTCGAGGACATCCGTGCCTTCCCGTCTTGTTTTGTCCCAGTTAATCCCGCCTTGCGGTCCGTCGAAAGGGGCTTTGGCGGGATCGGCGCTTTTTTGTCACATGATGCCCGAAATTTGGGCGGAATGAAGGACTGACGGCGCCGATGGGTTTGCGTTACCTTGGCATGATGACGCGGGCACCGGTATTAACTTTTACACCGAAGGGCATTTATTGTCCGGATGGCGGCTTTTACATCGACCCCCACCATGCCGTCGAGCGCGCCTTGGTAACGCATGGCCATTCGGATCACGCGTATCGGGGGCATAAATCCTATCTGTGCACCGATCTGGCGCTGCCGGTGATCCGGCACCGTTTGGGGCGGATCGAGGCCGAGGGCCTGGCCTATGGCGAGCGTCGGCAGATCGGCGGGGTGACGGTGTCGTTTCACCCGGCAGGTCATGTGCCAGGTTCTGCACAGATCAGGATCGAGCGTGGGGGCGAGGTCTGGGTCGCCTCGGGGGATTACAAGGTGACGCCGGACGGGGTGTGCGAGGCGTTTGAGCCGGTCGCCTGTCACACCTTCATCACCGAATGCACTTTTGGTCTGCCGATCTTTCAGTGGCGGCCGGATACCGATGTTCTGCGGGAGATTGCCCAGTGGTGGGGCGCCAATGCCGCCGAGGGCCGGGTGTCGGTGCTGGCCGCCTATTCGTTCGGCAAGGCGCAGCGGTTGATGGCGGGGATACCTGCCCAAGGCCCGATCTATACCCATGGTGCGGTCGAGGATGTGACGGAAATCCTGCGGGAGCAGGGCTATACCTTGCCTGTCACGCACCGCCTCGGCCTGTCGCCCCTGCCCCGCGACGCGCTGATCATCGCGCCGCCCAATGTGCTGAACAGTGACCTGCTGGGGACAATCGGCCCGGTGTCGGTCGGCTTTGCCTCGGGCTGGATGACCCTTGCCGCGCGGCGCCGGGGGCTGGATGCCGCCTTTACCCTGTCGGATCATGCGGATTGGCCGGGCCTGAATGCGGCGATCAAGGCCACGGGGGCGACGCAGGTTTTTGCCACCCACGGCTATACCGGTCCGTTCCGTGCCTGGCTGGAAAGCCAAGGCTATCAGGCCGGTATCGTTGGTCCGGGGATGCCGACGTGATCCGGTTTGCCGCCCTGTGCGCCGCCCTGCCCCGCGACAAGTCCGCCCTTGCGGCCTATCAGGCCGAGGCCACCGCCGAGGATTTCGCCACCGCCCTGGCGCTGCTGACTGGCCAGCGCCCGCGCCGCATCGCTGCGCCTGACCTGATCCTGACCTGGGTTGTCGAGGCGAGTGGCACCCCCGACTTCCTGCTGGCCGCGTGCATGGACGTGACCGGCGACCGCGCCGAAACCGCCGCATTGCTGTTGCCAGCAGCAACAGGCACGCCGCCGACCCTGACCGAAGTTATCCAGACCCTGACCCACGCCACCCCGCTGACCGCCCGCGCCACGCTGGCGGCCCTTTGGCCGCGCCTGCCGCCATATGCCAACACCATCCTGAACCGCCTCGCCGCAGGCAGTTTCCGCACCACCCTGCCCAAACTGGTGCCGCCAACCAACCAGCCGCCCCGCACCCTGCGCGCCGTAATGATCCTTGTCCAACCTGCGGGACCCGAGATCACGCTGGCCCTGTGGCGTGACGGCGTGCCCATCCCCATCGCCCGCCTGACCCTGACCCTGCCCGAAACCCCCGCCATCATGGCCTGGGTCCGCGCCCATACGCTGGAAAAGTTCGGGCCGGTCAGAAAGGTGCCTGCCGCGCTGGTGTTCGAGATGGACTATACCGGCACCGCCCCCAACAACCGTCGCAAATGCGGGTTGGACCTGCATCACCCGCGCCTGCTGCGCTGGCTGCCGGACGCAACGCCAGATCAGGCCGACGACCTTGCAGCACTTCACGATCCCGCACTCGACCCTTGAACCCTGCCCCGCTTCGCCCCTACATGACGCCAAAGCCCGATAGATGGAGCCCGATATGACCCTGAATTTCCCCCGCCCGCTGTTTGACGCCAATGCCGCATCCGGCGCGCTTGGCGATCTGCCGGAATGGAACCTGACCGACCTGTATCCGGCCCCCGACAGCCCCGAATATACCACCGACCTTGCCCGCCTGAAACAAAGCTGTGCGGGCTTTGCGGTGACATACGAGGGCAAACTGGCGGACCTGACCGCCGATCAGATGCTGGATTGCGTGACCAGTTATGAACAGATCGACACCGTTGCGGGGCGGGTCATGTCCTATGCCGGCCTGCGCTATTACCAGAACACCATGGACAGCGACCGCGCCAAGTTCATGGCCGACGCGCAGGATCAGGTGACGGATTTCACGACCCCGTTGGTGTTTTTCACGCTGGAATTCAACCGGCTGGACGAGGCCCATTTATCTGGCTTGCTGGCGCAAAATGCCGCGCTTGCCCGTTATAAACCCGTCTTCGACCGCCTGCGCGCCATGCGGCCCTACCAACTGTCGGATGAGTTGGAGAAGTTCCTGCATGATGAGAGCGTCGTGGGCGCCAGTGCGTGGAACCGGCTGTTTGATGAGACCATGGCGGGGCTGATGTTCAAGGTCGCGGGGCAGGAGGAGGCGTTGAACCTTGAAGCCACGCTGAACCTGTTCACCGACAACGACCGTGCGACGCGCGAGGCGGCTGCCCATGCTCTGGCCGAAGTCTTTGACAAGAATATCAAACTGTTCGCCCGCAT
>JBBQGU010000032.1:0-18721 GCA_038323315.1 Rhodobacterales bacterium
GTTCGCGCGGACGTCGGGGGAAATCCGGCCCTCGAAATTGCGGTTCCCGGACAGGACGGCGGCGGCGACAAGGTCACCTTCGCCGATGGCCGCCGAAATCGCGGGGTCCAACGGGCCGGAATTGCCGATGCAGGTGGTGCAACCATAGCCGACAAGGTTGAAACCTATGGCGTCAAGATCCGCTTGCAGGCCGGCAGCCTCCAGATATTCGCTGACGACCTGAGAGCCGGGGGCGAGCGAGGTTTTCACCCAAGGCTTTGATTTCAGGCCCAAAGCGCGGGCCTTGCGGGCGACGAGACCCGCGCCGATCATCACATAGGGGTTGGAGGTGTTGGTGCAAGAGGTGATCGAGGCGATGACGACCTTGCCCGACGACATGGTGTAGTCATGATCCTTGACCGCAACCTCGACGCCCTGGGGACGCTGGAAGGAAGTGACCATTTCCTTGGCGAAGGAGGCTTTCGCCTCGGTCAGGGCAAGGTAATCCTGCGGGCGTTTGGGGCCGGAAATGGCGGGCACGATGGTGCCCATGTCAAGCGACAGGGTCGAGGTGTAGATCGGGTCATAATCGGCACCGCGCCACATGCCGTTGGCCTTGGCATAAGCCTCGACCAAGGCGATGCGCGAGTCTTCGCGGCCGGTGCCGCGCAGATAGCGGATGGTCTCGTCGTCGATCGGGAAGAAACCGCAGGTCGCGCCATATTCGGGGGCCATGTTGGCAATGGTGGCGCGGTCGGCGAGGGGCAGATGGTCCAACCCCGGCCCGTAGAATTCGACGAACTTGTTGACCACGCCGTGTTTGCGCAGCATTTGAACGACTTTCAGCACCAGATCGGTGGCGGTGGTGCCTTCGACCATGGCGCCGGTCAGTTTGAAGCCGACAACCTCGGGGATCAGCATCGACACGGGTTGGCCGAGCATCGCGGCCTCAGCCTCGATCCCGCCGACGCCCCAGCCCAGGACGGCCAGACCGTTGACCATGGTGGTGTGGCTGTCGGTGCCGACGAGGGTATCGGGATAGGCGACCATCGCGCCGGTCTGGTCGGTATCGGTCCAGACGGTTTGGGCGAGGTATTCCAGATTGACCTGATGGCAGATGCCAGTGCCGGGCGGCACGACGCGAAAGTTGTTGAACGCCTTTTGGCCCCATTTCAGGAAAACATAGCGTTCCATATTGCGTTCGTATTCGCGGTCGACATTGGCCTGAAAGGCGCGGGGGGTGCCGAATTCGTCGATCATCACGGAATGGTCGATGACAAGGTCAACCGGCGCCAAGGGGTTGATGGATTGAGGATTTCCGCCGAGGCCGATGATGCCGTCGCGCATGGCGGCAAGGTCCACGACAGCGGGGACGCCGGTAAAATCCTGCATCAGGACGCGGGCCGGGCGGTAGGCGATTTCGCGCGGGTTCTTGCCGGCCATCTTGCCCCAGTCGGAAAAGGCGCGGATGTCGTCGAGCGTCACCGTCTTGCCATCCTCGAACCGCAGCATATTCTCCAGCACCACCTTCAACGCGGCGGGCAGTCTGGCAAAATCGCCGAGGCCGGCCTGTTCGGCGGCGGGAATGGAATAGTAAGACAGTGTTTGGCCGCCCGCCGTCAGGCTGGTACGGGTCTTGGCGCTGTCGTGGCCAACGGTGACGGTCATGGTTGCCTCATCTGAACGAAGGAATGGCCAAAGCCTGGGAACGCGGAATCAGTCGGTGTCGGGTTTATTGTATGCCATTGTATGCCGTAAATCCAGAGCCTGTGCCCAAGCCTTGAACACGCAACCCAATAATAGCAAGCTGAGCGCAACTTGCCACGGTCACGTGAACAATCTGTACGGAGCGGCTCGCAAAACCTTGATTGGCGGTGCAGAGGTTGTTTCAGTAGAGATGGGCTGCAAGAGAAAGGTTCCCACACATGATGCGTCAATTTGTCACGGCCCTATGCGGACTGATGATCTGCATGGCCCAGCCGGTTCTGGCGCAGGGCGCATCGGGCGTTGTGGTGGAACTGTACACATCGCAGGGCTGTTCGTCTTGCCCGCCGGCGGATGCCTATCTGGCGCAATTGGCGCATGAATCCGGCGTGATCGCGCTGGCGCTGCATGTAGATTACTGGGATTACATCGGCTGGGCGGACAAGTTTGCCAGCCCCAAATTCACCGACCGACAAAAAGATTATGCCCGCGCCATCGGCAGCAACACGATCTATACGCCGCAGATGATCGTCGCAGGCATGGACAGGGTCGAGGGCAGCGACCCAGGCAAGGTCGAGGGCGATATCCGCCGTCATCAGATGGCACAGCCGCAGATCGGCTTGCAGTTGATGCGGGTGGGCGACGTGCTGATGATTCACGCCATTGCCAAGGCCGCCCTGACGGGGCCGGTTGTGGTGCAGCTGGTGCGCTATAGCCCCTCGGCCACGGTCAAAATCAAACATGGCGAGAATGCGGGCAAGACCATCACCTACACCAACATCGTCACGTCTTGGACCAAGGTGGCCGAGTGGCCGGGGACCGATGATCTGAAGTTGTCCCTGCCCGTGTTGGGCAGCGATCCGGTTGTGGTCATTTTGCAGAAACCGGGGCCGGGACTGATCCTGGCGGCGTCGGTTTTGAAGTAGTCACTTACAGCGACGTCTGAAGCAGTCACTTCCAGCGACGTTTGAAGCAGTCACTTCCAGCGACGGTGGACCCAGAACCACTGGCCGGGATGGGCGCGGACCTGGCGCTCCAGCGAGTCGTTCAGGGCCTGGGTCATCTCGGCCGAGGTCGAGTGCGGGATGGCGGGTTCGATCAGCAGCTCGAACTGCAGGCCGTCCTTTTGGCGGATGCCATAGACCGGCACCAGCAGGCAGTTGTATTTCAACGCCAAATCTGCGGCAGACAGGGCAGTCAGCGCGCGGTGACCCAGAAAGGTCAGGGGCGCGCCGTGGCTCATATGCTGGTCGATCAGCATCCCCAGCATGCCGCCCTTTTTCAGATGGGTGACCAGATCGGCAAGGCCACGTCGCCCGCGCGGAAACAGGGGTTCTGATATGGCGCGGATGGTCGCGGCGAAATGCTTGTCGAAATAGGGGTTGCGTTGCGGGCGGTACAGGGCCGCCACCGTCATGCCTTTGGAGGCGAGGACGGCGCGCGCAATGTCATGGTTGCCAAAATGCCCTGAGACGAGGATCACCCCGCGCCCCTGCGCCTGCGCCGTCAGGACCTGTTCCAGACCCGCGCCAAGCAGGGTGCAGTTTGCGACATTGGCCTTGAACTCTTGCGGCGAGTACAATTCCGCCAGCGTCCGACCGACATTGTCCAGCACGTCATGGGTCAATTTGGCGACGCGGGCCGGGGGCAGGTCTGGCCAGATCAGTTTCAGATTGGCATGCACGCGGGCGCGGTAGCCTGCGATCGGGCCGATGCAGTTCCGCATCATCCAGCCGCTGAATGCCACCCTTGGGCCGTATGGCAGCAGGCGCAATGACCCGATCAGGCCAGAGACCAGCAGGTTTTGCGCATAGGCCAGCGGCAGAAAGAAGGGCGAGGATGTTTTGGGCACAGATGTTCCGCCGGTTCAGACCACAGGCTTGTCGCGGCCCGCCTCTTGCCGCCAGACATAAAGTCCCGCACTTGCGATCACAAGCGCGCCGATCAGGGTGAAGTGGTCGGGAAAGACGCCAAAGGCGGCAATCGACCAGATGGTGGCAAAAACGATGTCCAGATAGCCGAAGGGGGCCATCGCCCCCGCCTCGGCCATGGAATAGGCGCGGATGATCAGCAGTTGTGCTGCCGCACCAAGCGCGCCGAGGATCAGGAACAGCGGAATATGCTGAAGGGCGATGGGTTGCCAATACCACGGCAGAATGAGGGAGAACAGCAGCATCCCCGACCCCGAGGCATAGATCATCGACGCCCAGGGGGTTTCGCGGCTGCCGACCAGCCGGGTCAGCAGCATGTTGGCGGCATAAAAGACCGCACAGGCCATGGGCAGCAGGGCGGCCATGGTAAATACGCCCATTCCGGGGCGGATGACGATCAGGGCACCCAGCAGCGCCAGGCCCACGCCGATGATGCGCGCCCGGCCCAAAGGCTCGCCCAAAAACAGGCTGGCGCCGAGGGTGATCAAAAGCGGGCTGATGGCGGCCAGGGCGGTCGCCTCGGCGAGACCTATGTAGTTGAGGCTGATAAAGAAAAACGCGGTGGCCCCGATCTGGGTGGCCGAGCGGATCACATGCCACCATGGCAGCGCGGTGACGAGCGAGGCTTTGAAACGGCGGCCAAGATACAGCACGACACAGAGGAAATGCCCGGCGAACCGCGCCCAGATCACCTCGGCTGTCGGATACAGATGTATCAGGATCTTGGCGACGGCATCCATTGCGGTGAAGCAGAAGATGCCGCAGGCCAGCAGCAGGACGCCGCGACGGGTGGCCAAGGCTTTCGCGCCGGCATGGGGCAGAGTGGATACGGTCACGACGGCCTCGGGGGTTGTGGTGCCGGACGCTAACCTTGGGGGCGGGTCTGCGCAAGGTCGGGGGGAGGATTCTGTGGGGGGAATGGTGGGGACAGGTTGCGCTGGGCAGTCGTGGTTTTCAGCCTTCACAATAGGATAGCCGGGGAGGTTCACTGTTTGCTAAGACATTGGCGCGTCATGGTGGGGAACATTATCTGGCGCGTGGCGGCGGGGGCAAATTTTCTGCGAAAATTTTCAAATTTCTTGAGAGAAATCTGGTGCGTTCGGGCAGGGGGCGCTAATCCTCGGGCGCCACGAGGGTGATTTCGCCGCTGCCTTCCAGTTGGCGGATGGCCGTGACGACCGCGTTCATCGCATCCTCGGCGTCTTTTTCCTTGATCTTGCCGCGCGTTGCCATCTCTTCGCGCAGGCTTTGGGTCATGCGTTGCGACAGGTTGGCCAGAATATGTTCGGCCGAGGGGTTTTGCTGCGGGTTGTCTGCGGCTGCGGCCAGCGCGGTGACGAGCACCAGCTGATCGATGATGCGGACCATTTTGGGCACGTCACGCGGGGCAAGACGAGCCTTGATATGTTCAAAGGTAAAGATCGCCTTGCGCACGCGTTCGGCAAAGCCGGCATCGGTTTCCTGCAATCCTTTCAGCACGTCATCGCGGGTCAGGGCGGCCGCGATGTTCAAAATGGCACCGACGCGTTGGCCGGCATCAACCTCGAACGCCTTGATCGGTTGCGAATCTACCTCGGCTGCAAGGGCCATGCCGATGCGGCGCACCGTATCCGGGTCGATATTGCCGGTCAGCGACACCGCATAGGCCACCGCGCGCGCCTTTGCGCCGGGCAGTTTGCTGAGCAGTTCGGCGGCCTTTTGCACCGGCAGTTTTGACAGGGCGACGGCAGCCACCTCGATGCTTTCATCGGCGAGGGCCGCTGCCAGCATATCGACCGGGATCGTTGTGAGCCGTTCCCACGGGTCCTGGGACGAGGATATGCCGCCCATGCGCCGCAACCGTGTGGCGGCACCGGTCGAAATATGGCCGTCCATGATCGACAAGGCCCCCTCGATCCCGCCGGGGAAGGACAGGCCAACCTCATCCAGTTCGGCCAGAAATTCCAAGACCACCGATTGCAGGGTAGCACGGTCGACCCGCCGCATCTGGCCCATCTGTTTGGCCAAAGCGGCCTGCATGTCATCGGGCAGGCTGGACAGTTTGATGGGCGAGCCTTCGGCCAGCAGCAGGCGCACGATGATGGCGGCCTTTTCGCGCGGTGTCACGCGCGGACGGGCCGGAGCCTCGAGCGCGGGCAGGAAACTGTCGGGGCTGGAAAGCCGGGCCAGCATGGATGGTGACACAGACATCACGCCCTCGATTCTTCTGAATGCAGGGGCAGGATGGCAGGGCGCGGTTAAGGGGGGGTGAACGGGCGGCGGTCAGTCGCCAAAGACGCGCCGGAAAATGGTGTCGACATGTCTGGTGTGATAGCCAAGGTCGAATTTCTCGGCGATGTCGGCGGGGGACAGGGCGGCAGTCACCTCGGGGTCGGCCATGAGTTCGGTCTGAAAATCGGCACCTTTCTCCCATACTTTCATGGCGTTGCGCTGTACGAGGCGGTAGCTGTCGTCGCGGCTGACGCCGGCCTGGGTCAGGGCGAGCAGCACGCGCTGGCTCATCACCAGCCCACGGAATTTGTTCATGTTGGCCGCCATGTTTGCCGGATAGATCACCAGTTTTTCGATCAGTCCCGCCAGACGGTGCAGGGCGAAATCGAGGGTGATCGTGGTGTCGGGGCCGATGGCGCGTTCGACCGAGGAATGGCTGATGTCGCGTTCGTGCCACAGGGCCACATTCTCCAGCGCCGGGATCACGGACATGCGGACCAGCCGGGCCAAACCGGTCAGGTTTTCGGACAGGACAGGGTTGCGTTTGTGGGGCATGGCGGACGAGCCTTTTTGGCCGGGGGCGAAGAACTCCTCGGCCTCCAGCACCTCGGTGCGCTGCATGTGGCGGATTTCGATGGCGACGTTTTCGATGCTGGACGCGATGACGCCAAGGGTCGCAAAATACATGGCATGGCGGTCGCGGGGGATGACCTGGGTGCTGATCGGTTCCGGGGTCAGGCCGAGCATCTTGCACACATGCTCCTCGACCGCGGGGTCGATGTTGGCGAAGGTGCCGACGGCGCCCGAGATGGCACCGGTGGCGACCTCGGCACGGGCGGCCAGCAGCCGGGTGCGGCCGCGCGACAGTTCGGCATAAAAGCGGGCGAAGGTCAGGCCCATCGTGGTGGGTTCGGCATGGATGCCGTGGCTGCGGCCGATGCGGACGGTGTCCTTGTGTTCGTAGGCGCGGGTTTTCAGGGCGGCAAGTGCGCGGTCCAGGCCGATCAGCAGCAGGTCGGTGGCGCGCACCAGTTGCAGGTTGAAGGTGGTGTCCAGCACGTCGGACGAGGTCATGCCCTGATGGACAAAGCGCGCCTCGTCCGCGCCGACAATCTCGGCCAGATGGGTCAGGAAGGCGATGACGTCGTGTTTGGTCACGGCCTCGATCTCATCAATCCGTGCCACGTCAAAGGCGACGTCGCGGGCCTTCCAGACGGCCTCGGCGTTGGATTTGGGGATCACGCCAAGGGCGGCTTGGGCGTCGCAGGCATGGGCCTCGATCTCGAACCAGATCTTGAACTTGGCTTCGGGCGACCACAGGGCAACCATGTCGGGGCGGGAATAGCGCGGGATCATCGGGGGGCCTTTTTGCGGGGTGCTGTTCTTGGGCCAAATATCGCAGGGCCATCGGGCTTGATCAAGGTGGGCTACGACGGCAATACTTGAAACTGACGGGAACAGTTAGGGTGGAATGGAAACAAACGGTTGGCGTCGGGGTGCGCGGGAATATGCCCGTGACGCGGCGATTTGACGCCGAGTGTTTAAGGGCGCATCGCCCGGCAAGGAACATTCGCCCCGGTGGGCAGTTTGCTTGACGGACGCACATGATGCGCCCTGTATCAAGGAATGTGACAAGTGAAAAATTATTCCACCGTGCTGTTCGCCGCTGCGGCCGCCTGCGTTCTGTCCACCCCGTTGTTTGCCCAAGACGCAGCACCGATGGACATGTCGACGATGACCTGTGGCGATCTGATGAAAATGGACAAAACCGGCATGATGTCGGCGGCCTCGCATGCCGAAATGATGATGCAGATGGACGCCATGAGCGACACTGACATGAAAGCCATGGATGACAAGATGGCGACGGACATGTCCGCGATGACCGACGCCGAAAAGGACACTGCCAGAATGACGTCCATGCAGACCGAAATGAAAACCAAGATGGACGCCATGTCGGAGGCCGACAAGGCGACCGCGATGAAAACCACCGAAGACATGATGACCAAGATGGAAACTGCCTGTGCAGGCAAGGATGACATGATGGTCAACGAAGTCATGAAGTCGACGATGTAAGCTTGTAAAAGCTGCGCTATTTGCCGGGCCGGGGTCATCCCGCGCCCGGCTTTTTAATGTGCGCCGGAGTGGTTCAGTTGCCCATCAATGCGACATCGAATGGGTATTTTGTCAGGTTTTCAAAGCCGGTTTCGGTGATCAGCACCTGATCTTCCAGCTTGATCGAGAAGTCTCCGTTCTGGGGCGAGACCAGCGCCTCGACACACAGGGTCATGCCGGGTTGCAGCACGTGTTCAAAGGCGCCGGGCACATAGCTGTCGGGGTAAGGCACATAGGGCCATTCGTCGCACAGGCCGACGCCGTGCATCTTGCAGGAATATTTCTGCGCCATGTGCTGGGTGTGCAACTGGTGGCCGCCATGAATAAGGTCACAGATCGCGACGCCCGGCTTCAGCATTGCCATGTTGATATCGATATGCTCGCGCGCGTGGTGCATGGCCGCGATCATGTCGGGACGGGGCTTGCGGTCGCCGATCCACCAGGTGCGGCTGATGTCGATGCACATGCCATAGCAGCCGATCAGGTCGGTATCAAAGGCGACGATTTCATTGTTCTGCACGATCCTTGGCCCGCATTCCATGAACCACGGATTGGTCCGGGGACCGGAGGCAAGAAGGCGGGTTTCGATCCACTCGCCACCGCGCCGGATGTTGCCACGGTGCAACTCGGCCCAGATGGCGTCTTCGGAGGTGGAGCCGTGGGGGATGTTGGTGCGGGCGAACGCCTCCATCTCGGCGATGGCGGCCTCGCAGGCGTGGTGGGCGCAGCGCATGGCAGCAATATCTTGGGGGCCTTTGATGGCGCGGGTGCGCTCGGTGACCTCTTCGCCCTCCATCACCTCGAAACCTGCGCGTTCAAGGGCGCGCAGGCCGTAGACCATGATCTTGTCGACGGCGAGGCGGCGGTTGGTGCCGCAATGGGCGCGCATCACCTCATCGACCTGTTTGGCGAAGTTTTGGGCGTCTTGCGCGCCCGTATCGCCGGTGACCGAGTAGAAGAACGAGGCGCCGCTGCGCAATTCCTTGACGAGGGGGTTGAAGGTGACAAGGAAGGGCGAGTTCTTGTATTCCCACATCACCATATGGCCATCGGCGCAGATCAGGCAGGCACGGAACGGGTTGTGGGCGTTCCACAACTGCATGTTGGTGGTGTCGGTGGCGTAGCGGATGTTCAGGGGGTCGAACAGCAAAAGGCCGCCATAGTCGCGGTCAACCAGCGCCTGGGTCAGCCGCGCCCAGCGGAACTGGCGCATTTCGGCAAGGTTGGGCGGGGTCAGGCCCGCCGCCTGCCATTCGCCAAAGGCCAATTGGGTTGGCCCGATCTCGACCCGGTCATTGTCGTTCGGGCTGCCATCGGCAAGGCGGTCGCCACGGGTGGGGTCGATCTTGCGGCGGTCGGAATAGGGTTGGTCCATGGCAGCCTCCGTTTGGGTCAGCATCTATGGCGGGGCTGGGGGTGCTTGGCTGGGCGCGACGCTGCGATGTCGCAAATGGTCGCGGGCTTGTGCAGCGCTGTGGGACGTGGCAGAGCAGCGCGCAAATGGAGCCATCATGCCGGTTATCGTGCAATCGCGTCTGCCCTTTGCGCCCTGGATGTCGCCCGTGACGGCCCGGTTGCCCGGTGTGCAGCCGGTGGTGGGGCCGTGGCTGGCGGTGGATGACGCTTATGCGGGGCAGATGGCGCGGCGGGATCAGTTGATTGCGGATGTGCCGCAGGTCGTGCTGGGGGCGTTGCCCGAGGGGCAGGATGCGGCGGCGGAATTGTATGCACTGGTACTGGGGCTGTTGCGCGATCAGCCCGGCTTTCGGATCGGTACTGCCGATGCCCGGCGGCCTGACGGAGAGGTGGTTGCTTTGGACGCGGGCGATCCGCTGCGCACGCTGGGGCGGTTGGTGAAGGAGGATCTGTGTCTGCTGCAAAAGCAGGGCGACGAGCATGTGTTGACGGGGGCGGTGCTGTGCTTTCCCGCCTCGTGGTCGTTGCAGCAGAAATTGGGGCGGCCGTTGATCGGAATTCACCAGCCGGTCGAGACCTATGATGCCGATATTGCCCGCCGCGTGCAGCGCCTGTTCGACGCCCTGCGCCCGGATCAACCGCTGTGGCGGATGAACGCGCTGGTCTATGTCGATCCCGAACTGCATCAGCCGCGCCGCGAGGATGACCCGCGCAGCGACCGCCGTGGCGGCAAGTATCTGCGGGCCGAGCGTCAGACCCTGCTGCGCCTGCCGCTGACCGGCGCGGTCCTGTTCGCCATCCACACCTATATCGTTGCTTTGTCCACCCTGACCGGGGCCGAGCGACAGGGGCTGATCGAGGCCCGGCTTTAGCCGATGGCCCGCGCCATCGCGGCCACGGTTGCACCGACCCCCGACTGCGCCAATGCCAAAAACGTCCCGGTGACGGCCATAACCCGCGAGGACAGGCGCATATTCTCGCCCCGCAGAATAGAATAGGTCATCAACGCGGCACCGAGCGGTGTCCAGACCAGGATCAGTGTGGCGTTCAGAGAATGCACCGCCAGCCGCATCTGCACCGAATAGGTCGCCTGCTTGGCGAGGTAGGGGTGCAGCGCACGGCGCACGTTGGCCAATGCCTGGTCATCGGGTGCCAGCCAGTCGGGATGATCATTCGCGGCGACGCGCAGGGGTGCTTTTCTTGATGTCGGACGCAGAGCATTGGCCCTTGGATCGAACCTCGGCTTCAGCGTCGGGGCGGCCTGCGCCGACAGCCGCGCCTCTTGTTGGCTCAGCGCTGCCAGGACGGTCTCAATATCGGGCAAAACCCTGTTCAGATGCGGCAAGGTCGTCAGCAGGTCGTCGATCACGTCAGAGCCAATGGCCCCTTCCGTCTGACACCATAGCACGGCGACCGGGTCAAAGCGGCTTTTGATGCGGTCGACAAGGCGACTGCACATATCCTCGTGAAACCCGCGCGCCAGATCGCCGCCCGGGCCGACCGAGACACTGAGGCAGGCCTTGTAGCCGCGCATGTCCACCTCGGACCAGGCGAGTTGGATCCGCGTGCCTGGAATGTCAAAGCAGACGAAGTCATCACAATCCCACGCGATCTGCACCTGATGCGGTTGAAGCCGTGACAGCGCGCCTTCCAGTTCTGCCACAGTGCGGGCAAAGTCGATCGACTGTTCGTTCAGGTACAAAAGCTGGGCAATCGTACTAAGACCAAGCTGCGACATGCGGTTTCCTTTCGTGGACTGTCGCCAATATGACGGTCAACTGTGATCAGAAACGGAAACAATTAAGGTATTAACGCGTTGTTATCCAATTGTACCGCTGTGTTTCCGCCACAAAGACAATCGCACGCTTATGGGCGCGATTGCAGTGCGGTGCGGACGCATTGTCAGACGCGATTCGCAGCCCAGATTGCGGGGATCGGGCCCATGCGACCGTCCACAGCCTGATATTGGTGTTGCAAGAAGACCTGTGCCCGTGTCTTGAGATTGGCCGGCAAGGTCAGGGGCACACCGGCATGGACCTTTGCCCCGGCCACCGGTTCGACAGGTTTGATGCCCAAAAAATGGCATAAGGGTGTCAGACCGCCGGGCACGAACATGTCTTCGTAAAACACCGTCAGCCGCTGGGGTTGCGGCACGGCATCCGTCAGCCGGTCCAAAATCGCGCTGTAATCGCCGCGTTTCAGGATGCCGTCGATCTCGTTCGTGCGCTGACCGTCCAGGATCGCGGCCATCATGTGCAGTGCGCCATCCGCAAAATTGGCGCGGTCAGTGCGGGCGCAGACCATGCGGACATGGCTCCACAACCGGTCGACCGGGTCGCGCATCAGGTAAACGAACCGCACCTCGGGGGTCAGGCGGCTCATCAGTGTCAGGGTTTCGGACGGTAGCAGGCTGTAGCCGGGGGTGACGTCGCCGATCAGATGGCGGTCGCCCTGGCCCTGTTGCAGGTAATCGAGGTAGCGGTCATGCGCGCCAAGCCCGGCCTGCAAGACCCCGCACCACGCCACCAGATCGGCCGCACGGCGCGCGGCATAGGCGCGCTTTTCAGGCTCGGCGCTGCGGGCTTTTATTTTGGCGGCCTCGGCGTCGGTTTGCGCGGTTGTCAGGGCGCGGTTCAACTGTTGCGGCGTGGTCAGCGAGAAGTAGTGCAACTCCTTGATGGTTTTCAGATGGCATTCGGGGTGGGCCTGCAACTGATTGTGCAGCCAGCTGGTGCCCGCCTTGGTGGCGCCGACGCCGAACATGAGGGTGGTGGTATGTCGATCCGTGGTCACGCGATGCCCCTTTGGTCCGGCGCAGCATAGGGATTTTCGCGCTTATGACCAGTCGCGCAGATCTCCGCCATCCAGATGGTACAGCATCGCCCGCACCGCTCCGCCGGGCCAGGCGAACAGCATCAGAATGGCAAGCAGCGTGCGCGCGACGATGGGTTGTGCCCAGCCTGGCTTTGGTGCCGGCTGGACTGGCTTGGGCAGGGCATAGCCAGCGGCGGGTGCGGCCAGAGCGCTGCGAATGGCGTGCAGGGTGGGTTCCAGTTTTGCAGTTTCCGCGATGGACAATGGCGTTGGCATGCGCGTCACATTGGCATAGGAAGGTTGGCCCGGGGGGTCGGTTGGCACCAGCAGTGATTTTGTGGCGTTCAGACTGCGGACCAGCGCCAGAATCGTCATGCCAACGCTGTGATGGGATGGCAAAATCCGCTTGGCCCACAGGGCGGATACCCGCAACTGCCCCGTGCTCACCCGCTGGCCCAAAAGGTCGAGCCGCCCGGCAGCATCCTCGATGGCGGGCACCAAAGCATTCCGGGCGATGGCGTGGGTCACACTGGCCCAGGCCAACAGGTCGAATTTCGGCCGCTGCCGCCCCTCGGTCCAGATCGGTGCGCGGGTCACGGGTTTTGCCAGAGTGTCGACCGAGGTTTTGCGCGCTGCGGTTCTGTGTATCATATGACCCCTCATCGCCCCCAAGCCGATTTGCCGCCAACATTGGGCTGTCCGATGGCGAAATCATGGCAAGACTGCGGATTTTGGGATTGGGATATGTGTTTCCTGCGCCTGCCCGTCAGGCCTTGTGCGTCGACAACGCGCCGTGGGTGGTCTTGTCCCAGTAGAACGGCGCGTGCAGCAGCTCCCAAAACGCTTTGTAGCCGGCAAAGGCCTGCAAGGGGAAATAGAAGATCAGGGTCGGCACCCATGCGCGGGAAATCTTTTGCCCGGACCGGTGCAGGCCGATCATGCCGGTGGTGATGTTCAACAACTCGGCAAAAACGAACAGGATCGACAGCGCGGTGATGGTGGAATGGCTGAGCCAAGCGCTGACCGGGTGGCCAAAGCCCATGTGCAGCGCCAGCATCGACCACATCAGGGGGGCCAGCATCGTCTGGGTCAGGGACCCCAGAAACAGTACCTGAAACCCCAAAAACCCCCGCGTCCCCATCTGTTGCCAGACCAGGCGCGGATGCCGCATATGGGTGATATAGGTCATCATGTAGCCTTTGACCCAGCGCGAGCGTTGCTTGACCCAAGGCAGGGGCACGCAGTTCGCCTCCTCGTACGTGGTGGTCTGGATCAGTTCGGTGCGGTAGCCTTGGCGGACCAATCGCATGCCCAGATCGGCATCCTCGGTCACGTTATGGGCGTCCCAACCGCCCAACTTTTCCAAGGCGTCTCGGCGGAAGAACAACGTGGTACCGCCGAGGGGCAGGGGCAGGCCCATCCGCTCCAACCCCGGCAGGATAACGCGGAACCAGCTGGCATATTCGATGGTGAAACAGCGCGACAGCCAGTTGCGTTTGGGGTTGTAGAAATCGAGGATGCCTTGCAGGCATGCGACCTCGGGGCCACGGTGGTGAAAGCGGTCGACGACTTTGCGGATCTGGTCGGGTTCGGGCATATCCTCGGCATCATAGACGCCGATGATGCTGCCGCGACACTGGGTCAGGCCGAAGTTCAGCGCGCGGGGTTTGGTTTTCACCTTGCCGCGCGGGGTGACAGCGATGCGCATCCACGAGGGCAGATCGGCATCGCGCAGGGCGTCGCGGGTCATATGGTCATCCTCTTCGACCACCAGAACCACGTCCAGCTTGTCGCGCGGATAGTCCAGCCGCCCCAAGCGGCGCACCAGACGTGCGGCGATGTCGCTTTCCTTGTACAGGGCGACCATGACCGACACGACAGGCAACCGCGCGATGACCACCTTGTCATCCAGCACCACGGCACGCGGGGTGGTCAGCACTGCGCACAATTTCATCACCGTGGTCAGGGCCAGCGTGAACGCGACCCAGATCAGCAGCACGGACAGGGTCAGCGGCAAGACCGCCAGAGCCATGACGGCCAGCACTGACAATATGGTCAGCCCGCGCCGTGTCGCCTTGCGAAAGTCGCGGCAACTGTCCTTCAGCGGCAGAAAGGTTTCGGCGTTGCGGGCCAGTTGGGGTCCGCGCGCGTCCAGGATCGCCGTCTCGATCTGCGCTTGCGGGGCGAGGGCATGGGTGACGGGGCCAAAGACGGTGATCAGTTTGGCATAGTATTGCTGAAACACCTGGGGGTGGGCGGCGGCGATGATGGTGGTGCCGCCGCTGTCGCGCCAAGGCAGGATATGATGCGCCATGCAGAAGGCCGGTCCCAGCCGGTCGATCAGGCGGGGGTCAGGGCGTTGCCGCAGGTCCGCGACCCCGAGGCCCAGCAAAGCGCCCATCGCCGCATAAATCTTATCCGCGCGCCGGGGGTTGCCCACGAGCAGCGCATCGATCAGCCGCCCGCCGCCCGCCTTGACCTGCGCCAAAGCCTGCACCATGTCATGTGCCGTGATCACCCCGTCGCGCAGCAATGCCATGGCAAGGGCATGCTGGCCTTCGACCGGAGCACGGTCGCGCCGCGCGACTGCACCGGCAATCACCCGTTGGTCGAAAGCGCGAATTGACTGGATGGACATTCTGACCCCGTGCGCCGTGACATGGCGTCCGACCCGGCCAAAATCGCCCGGCAATGGTTAAGGGCGCCTTAACAAGGCGTTTAAGGTTGAATCTTTCTGTGGATAAGTCTGGGGATGATTTGGCCCAGTCTGTCAGGCGGCCCGGCGTGCCCGCATCACGGCCGCAAAACGTTCGAACAGGTAATAGCTGTCTTGCGGCCCCGGACTGGCCTCGGGGTGGTATTGCACCGAAAAGATCGGCTTGCCATTGACCGCGATTCCGCAATTCGAACCGTCGAACAGGCTGACATGAGTCTCACGCACGCCGTGCGGCAGGGTCTGGCTGTCGACGGTGAAGCCGTGGTTCATCGAAGTGATCTCGACCTTGCCGGTGTCCAGATCCTTGACCGGGTGGTTGGCGCCGTGATGGCCGTGGTTCATCTTGACGGTGGTCGCCCCCAAAGCGAGGGCGAGCATCTGATGGCCAAGGCAGATGCCGAACAGCGGCAGGTCCTGCGCCAGAACGCCCTGGATCATCGGTACGGCATAGACGCCGGTCGCCGCCGGATCGCCGGGACCGTTGGACAGGAACACGCCTTCGGGATTATGGGCCAGCACATCTTCGGCAGTCGCAGAAGCGGGCAGCACGGTCACATCGCACCCCGCCGAGGCGAGGCAGCGCAGAATGTTGCGCTTGGCACCATAGTCGATCGCCACCACGCGCAGACCTGGCCCCTGACGCCGTGTATACCCTGCGGGCCAGGCCCAGAGCTGTTCGTCCCAACGGTAGCTTTGCGTGCAGGACACGTCTCTGGCCAGATCGAGGCCGACCAGCCCCTTCCACGCCCGCGCCTTGGCGACCAGGGCCCCGAGGTCGAACTTGCCGTTCGGGTCATGTGCCAACGCCACATGCGGGGCACCCTGTTGGCGGATTGCGCGGGTCAAGCGTCGCGTATCAAGGCCACCGATGCCGATGCGCCCCTTGGCCAGCATCCACTGCACCAGATCGCCGGTCGCGCGCCAGTTCGACGGCTCGGTCGGGTCCCATTTCACCACCATGCCAGCGGCGACGGGATCGGCCGTCTCGTCATCCTCGACCGTCGTGCCGGTATTGCCGATATGTGGAAAGGTGAAGGTCACGACCTGACCCGCATAGGACGGGTCGGTCATGATTTCCTGATATCCGGTCATCGCAGTGTTGAAGACCAGTTCCGCGACAGTCTCGCCCGTGGCACCGAAGCCGTGGCCGTAAAAGACGGTGCCGTCGGCCAGGGCAAGGCAAGCGGTGGGTTTGGTGCTGTCGGACATGGGGCTGCTCTCAGCAGGGAAATTTCGCGGACACTAGTTGGGGGGGGTGCTGGGGTCAAGGGTCAGGGGGAAATGGAGTTTTGAGGGTTTTCAATGGCTTGGCAAAAGGCTGTCCGGTTGCTCTGTCGGGGCGGTCTCGCTATGGTGTGGGTCAACCAGAACAAGGGGAACGCCATGTCCATCCGCGACCATTTGCAGGCCGAAATCAAGGACGCGATGCGCGCCAAGGCCGCCGAGCGGTTGTCGGGCCTGCGCCTGATCCTGGGCGCGATCAAGGACCGCGAGATTGCCCTGCGGGGCGAGGGTGCAGCAGAGATGACCGAGGCGGATATTCTGCCGATCCTCGGCAAGATGGTCAAACAGCGGCAGGAATCGGTGCGGATGTATCTGGAGGGGGGCCGTCAGGACCTGGCGCAGAAAGAGCGCAACGAGATCGCGGTGATCGAGGAATTTCTGCCCGCGCAGTTGAGCGCGCCCGAGGTCGAAGCCGCCATCGCGGCCGCCGTGGCCGAAGTTGGGGCCAGCAGCGTCAAGGACATGGGCCGCGTGATGGCGGTGTTGAAGGGGAAATACACCGGCCAGATGGATTTCGGTTCGGTCGGTGCCCTGATAAAATCGCGTTTGGCGTAAGCAGAAAGCCTAGCCGACCGGCGTGCAAATCCGGGTCATCGTGCCGTCGGGCGCACGGCCATAGGCGAGGGTCTGGTCCCCCGGCATTTGCGCCGTGGGCAACACCCGCACCGATCAGGCGTTGGCGACGACCATGACAAGCTAGATGGTGGCAAGCTGCCGCAGGGTCAATCTTGGGTGGCATGTTCGGGCAGGATGGGGGGCGCATGCCACAGACCGCCATAGAGCGCATTCAATTCGGCAAACAAGGCGGGGCCTGCCACGGCAAGTGTCTGATCCAGCGCCGCCTGACGCTGATCCGGCCAGTTGGACAGGTGGCCAAAGCGGTGGTAATGCAGTAAAATCGGCCGCTCGCCGGGTTTCGGAATCCGGTCAGAGGCGGCGAAATTGAACGCCTCATCCGCCAGGAGGTAGTCCAGGTCAAAGCGTTTCAAGGTGATCGGCAGGGCGATCTGATCCAGCCACGGGCGTTTGTTGGCCACTCGCACGTGGTGGTCAATCGTCATCGCGGTGTCGTACCAGCTTTCGGCAAAGCGCCGACCATGGGGCAATACGGCCTCGGGGAACAGGATCATTCCGGCGTTGAAATAGGGCACGAACTGCACGCTGCGGTTGCGGCTGAGGGTGATCCGTTCCGCTGGCAGGGGCAGGCCGAACTGGGCGTAGACCCTTTCCCAGCGGGTCAGATCCTTGCCCCAACTGCGCCGCCCCTCGGGCACCACCGCGATGGCGCGGTCGGACATCAGCGGCGTCAGGTCAAGCGGCGCGAGGCACAGGATGTCCGAATCCAGAAACATCGCATGGCTGGTGCCGCGGCTGTCGAGGGCGGCGAGGATCTTGTTGCCGTGGGGGTAAGGTTTGTACCACGGTCGGGGGGGCGTCTGCAGCCGCCGCAACCCGACCCCGCAGCGGCCCATCAGGGTGACGAGGGCGGGGCTGATGGCATGACCGGGGGGCACATAGCCGATATAGCGGTGGGCCGGGCCATTGTGGTGCTGCAGGGTCGCGGCAAGCAGGGCTGCATGGGCCTCAAGCGTCAGACCGTCGATGATGAAGAAGATTGCGAGCATCGGCCCTCCTGCACCTGCGACGGTGTCAGGCAGGCGGGAGATTATCAAGGGGCAGGTGCAGGGTCGACAGCAGGTATTGCAGGCGGTCGTGGATCTGCTGCCGTTCGTCGGGCTGCAGGAAGGCGCCCAATTCAACCTCACGCTGGTTGCCGGACAGGGTCAGATAATTCATCACGGGGCCGCCCGTGGGGTGCAGGGTAGTGCGGACCCAATTCGGGTTGGCTTGCCAGTCCTGCGCGGGGGCGCTGGGATTGTGGCGGTGGAGCGAGATGAGATCGCGGGTGAGTGTCAGATCCTCGGTCACCGAACCGGTGCGGAAACTGTGCTGCAGGGCGAACCACAGGCCCCCAAGAACTGCCGTCATGAAAGCGAGGATGACCCACAATCCGCCGGTTCCAAGCTGTGTCATCAGGGGCAGGGTCAGCATTGCCGCCGTCACGGCGATAAAGGCCACAAACCCACGACGCGACAGGGACCGGTGCGGCCACAGGCGCAGTTTTGTCACGCCGGGATCGGTCTGGGGGAGCCATTGATAGGGCATGTTATGGGTCTAGCATTGGCGCGGGCGAAGGCAAGGGTGACGGGGGAGCCCACATGTGGGTGGGGGTATAAGGCACTGATTTTTAGTGACTTTCTTAGTCTTCATTTTTGGGGAGTGGGTCGGAGACGCGGGTTGAGCCTGTCGAGTGGGCAAACATGATCTTTGCGAAAGGGTATGATTTCTTGATATGGGCAGCACGTGGGACGTTATTTCGGGGGGGCGGCGGCAGGCTGTGAATGCGATGTCTGGGAGGTGTCGGAGATTGATGTCGGGCACGATGGGTTGGGACGCGGCATTTCAAACCTTGTAGTGCGGAAGGTGCGCGACTTGGTGCGGTGAAAGCGCACCCTGCGTACTGGACTTTGCGGCTTGGTTTTTTTGGGGGGGG
>JBBQGU010000033.1:0-18644 GCA_038323315.1 Rhodobacterales bacterium
AGCACCCACGACCGAGGTGATCTGGTTGCGCAACGCCGTGATATCGGTCTGAAGTTTGGTGCGGTCCATGTTACCTTCTTGCGCCGATACGATCTTGCCCTTGATATCGGTCAACAGTTTGGTGACGGTTTCAGCCGCCGTTCGGGCAACCGCGATGGTCGACGATCCGAGGGCGAGGCTGTCGGAAATCCCCTTGAAACCCTGTACATCCGATTCCATCACTTTCGAGATGGCCCAGACGGCAGCATTGTCCTTGGCGGAGGCGATGTTTTTGCCGGTCGAAATATCAGATGTGGTTTTGGCCAGGTTCATGCTGATGTTTTTCATGGTCTGCAGCGCAACCATGGCACTGGTATTGGTCAGAATGGACGACATTTCCGTTTCCTTTGCGGTAAGCCGACGCTTTGCGTGCGGCTTGTGGCACCATCATGGTCGATGGCAAATTGGGCTTTCTTTCCAATGCGACCGGTCGACCCGGAACGCGCCACCCCACCTGGGATGCAGGTCCCATATGGCACCCCAAAAAATAAGACATTGCTAATTGCAGGGGGCCCAATATGCAGGATTTGAAGGAAACCTTTATAATCTTTGGGCCAGATTTCGGCTCTCGATCACCGCGGCGCGGCGGCCCTTGCGGTCATAGGTGACCAGCCCATTCGCCGTTGACCTGATCTCGGCCAGCCTGCGCCGCGCCGCCTTGACGCCCCGCTGCGCCGCCAGCAGGCAGGCCCCATTCCGCGCGGCCTTGCGGCGGATGGTGATCAGGTGCGTTTCGGTCAGGGTGGCGCTGGGGGACAGCAGTTCCTGCTCCAACAACGCGGTCATGCCGGGCAAGGCGGCATAGTCGGATCGCAACAGCGCCTCGTACACCTGATCCAGCAGGTCAACGGCGCGCGGGTCGATCGTGTCAGTTGGAGGCTGTGTCATGTTTCACCAATGATTTGAACAGATTTTCCGCAAGGCCAATGCCGCCATGGTCAACGATGGCTTTGGCCTGCGCATCCCGCAGGAACGAGGTATATTGTTCTTCGCCCTGTCCACCCGAAAAAGACCCTTCGCTGGGTTTTACACCGACGTAAGTCAGCATTTCGGCCAGAAAAGCGGCCTCCAGCTGTTGCGCTTTTTCCATCAGCAGGGCGCGCCGCTCGGTCTTGGCGCGCTCTGCGGCGGGCGGCAGCGCTCCGGTCGTAAGCAATTCGGGTGGTTGCACAGGCTTCTCCATTACAACGGATTTTCGCCACTATCCGCTTGTGCGGTAAACAAGTGGTAACCAGTTGACGGAATGATGAGGGCACAACGGCAGAAGTCGAATCCCATGATATCCCTATCGCTGACCCCAGATCCTTTACAAACCGGTCCCATCTTGCCCGCAACGGCAGATGCCAACGCCGCGCTTGTGTCCCGGCAATCCGGCGATGCCTTCGCCGCGATCTTGGCCGTGGCAGAGGTTGTCGTGCCACATGGCCTGAAACCGGCCCAGACGCCGCAACTTGCAGCCACACCCCCGCCTGAGGTTACATCACCGTTCATTCCAAAAGTGCCTGATCTGGCGCTGGCCACGCCCCTTGCGGTGCCACCCGTCGCAGTACCGCCATTCGGCATCACTGACACAACAACACAAGCCGAACCTGTCCAGCCACCTTACTCCGACCCACTCCTTACAGTCGCACCGCTGCCCAGCACCCGACCCTCGTTCACTGTCGGTTTTCCGGGTGCCGATCATGGCGCGGACGCATCACATATCAGCCAACAAATGCCGGAAACGGTTTTTGTGATTGATCCCCCAGACCCCGACTTTGCTTCCCTCCCTTTACAACCCGACCCTCCACCCCCAACGCCGCTGGCCCAATGGGCGCTGTTCTTGCAGAACGAGCGTTCGGCCCCAAACGTCGATCCTGTGTTCAATGGTCAGCCCGACGACTCAGATATTCGTTCTGTGCCTCGCCCAATGACCGGCTATCCGGCTTTCACCCCTTCGAACCAGCGCCAAATCGTCACGACCGCCCCAGTCGCCGAACTTGAGGACGCGGCGAGCGCACCAACCTCAAGCGCTTTCCACGTCGCCTCGTTTGCAGCCCAACACGTCATCCCGTCCGACCCGTCCGCGCCGCCAGCCGCCCCGCTCGTAACCGATCTGCCAGAACAGCCGCAGACCGATGGCCGAACCAAGGCGGTCATAGCGCCTGACAATCATGTCCAGCCGGCACCACCGCATCTGACCGACGCCATCCCTCAGAACCTTCGCGAACCGGGCAATGGCGAAGCGCCCACCAGCGACCAAGAAGCGGCTTTCCAGACCTATCCTCCGTCCGAAATTGCCGCCCCCCGAATCCATCCGTCGGTCTCCAACACCGATGTCCCGCTCCCGATGGAACTTTCCGGTGCGCCCCTCACCGTGACACGATTGGACCAGACAAGCGCCGCTCAGTTGAAGGTCCGGGACACGCCGCTTTCATCCCGACCACCGACACCTGTTCTTCCGCCCACCAACACCGCGATTGACCTTGTTCAGCCCATTCCTTCGCAGCAAACTTCACCAGGCGCCTACAGCCTTCCGCTGGCAGAGGTGAACCCGACCACTGCCGACGCTTCGATGGCAATCCCAGATCCGGACAGTGCAGTTTCGACCTTGACCACAGGTATCGTCACGGACGCCAAGCCAAGGGTTGCCATGTCGCCCACCATGCAGGTCCCCCTGCCCACCGACCTCAAACCCGCCAATCCTCGGGTCAAAATCACCATTCTGCCAGATCAGGCACCCGCGCCGCCCAATCAGTCAGCCCCACGGCAGCCCGAAAATACAACGGCCGTATCAAAATCGCCCGACCTTCCTATATCCCTCCGATCTGCAATTCCCGCCGCACTGCTTCCTGTGCCCGGTCCTGCGGCAGACCCAAGGCCACCAGCCCGTCTGATTGCCAGCCCGCCATCTGATCCAATGCTCCCTGCGAGGACTTTGCTGAAACCGCAGGAAAACTTTCCAGATATTTCCCAGCCAGATCTCGCGCCGTTGGCAATCAGCGGGCACCAACCGGCCCAGGTCGTTCAGGCAGGCGCGATCAGGACCGCGCTCAACCCGGACGATGCAACGTGGCGCGCCCCGGTATCGACGACCGTTCAGATCGCTCCAACCTCCGAGATCGGTGTCGCCCAGACAGAATCCGGACCCACATCCTCGTCAAGACCCGAACCACAAACCACACCCCCAGTTGCAACCCTTGGGCACCAACCGGCTCAAGTCGTGACGGTTGGCGCAGCCAACCTTGCGCCCCTCCCTCGCACCGCAGATCAGCCCGCCCCGGAATTGAAGATGCCCCAGATCGATCCTGCGTCTGCGAGCGGCGCCCAATCTGACACCAAATACCCGCCGGTCCCCCTGCCACATCCCGCCATGGCTTTGGACGGGCAACCAACTTCTGCCGTCATCCCCGTCCCACGCCCGGCGGCTGAACATCCGGCACACATACAGCCCGCCGCGCAGCCGGCATCACCCCCCGACACCCCAGATGCCGCCAGCCTTCCGCGGCCGAGCCCATCGGATCAAAACCTTCCCCCAATCGCGCGGCTCCCCCCCGAGCCCGCGACCACCGCCCGTGAGATGCCTACGCCCTCAGGGCGTTACCGCCTGGAGGTGGGCCGCCTGCCCCCGCTGCAAATATCGCCAGTGGCCGCACCGCTGCCCGCGGCTGACCGTCCGGGTGCCGCTGTCGCACCCTCAATCTTGGGGCCGGATCGTGCGGCACCACCCCAAGCCAACTTGCCGCGCGCTTTGCAGACCACGCTGCCCTTGCGACCACTGATGGCGCAGAGCACAGCCACCCCCCCTGATTTCGTTGGGGCGGCCCAAACCATCCCGGACTCAGAACCGGGTCCAATATTGCCGCGCACAACGCCATGGCCTGCCGCACTACTTCCTTCGGCGCTACCGCCAGCCTTGCCAAGCCAGCCGAACCCTTCAATGTTGGTTGTCCCGACTGCCTCTGTCGCGCAACCGACCAGTTCCGCCATCGCCCCGCAGCCACCCCACGAGAGCCGGCCGACTGCGCCAGCCCACAACGCCAATCCTCCGCCGCTGCTTTCGCAAAATCGGCCTTATCACGACCGCCCGTTTCACGACCAGCTTGGACGCCCTCGGTCAAAGCTGATCCCACCACCCGGTGCCAACCGCGCCCTCACCCAACCTGTCAAACATCAAGACCAGACCGAACTGTGGGCATTTCCAGTGCCTAAATCGCCGAAACCTGTGACTACTGCCGCTTCCGCGACAGCCCAGCTTGACCGGGGCAAAGCAGCGATCCAGCGTTCAAGCCATTCTGAAACGACTGGCCTTGCGCCGCAAACCCCGCGACGCCCCACTGCCAAGCCGCTGGTTCACAGCCAAGAGCAAACCATCACTGCGCCCGCGCCGCAGCCCAAAGAGATTGGCTTGAACAACCCACCATTGCAGCAATCTGCCGCGACCCCGCCAACACCGATAGCTGACCAAATCACCCCGAAAAGCCCCGCCCAAACGATGTCTCATCCACCGCACCCTCAACCGATTGCAAGCCGCATTGCAACCGCACAGCCCGCCCTCACCCCACTGTCACCCGCCGATCAGCCCCGCCGCAGCAACTCTGACCCACAAACCGTAACCGACACCGCACCAACGACGGCTGCGCCGCCGCTGACCCAGGTGCCAGCCGCTGCGGTTCCGTTTGCAGTGTTGCCACCCGCCCCTCAGCCTGACCACCTCGTAACGCCGCGTGAGGCGCGTCATCTGCCGCAAGGTCTGGCACCCTCCATAGCGCGGGCGGCGGCTCGGGTCGACAAGGATGACCGTGTGGAACTGACGCTCGACCCGGTCGAACTTGGCAAATTGCGATTTGATTTCAATATCATAAACGACCGGATGCAGGTCAACATTTCCGTCGAGCGCACCGACACCCTCGATCTGTTGCGCCGCCATGCCGAGGTGTTGCGCGCCGAATTCCGTGATGCGGGTTTTGACGGCTCGACCCTCAGCTTCAGCCAATGGGCGCAAAAGGACCGCAACGATACCCCACAACCGATGTTTTCCGAGGGTGATGCTGACAGCCTTCCTGCAGCAGCAGCCCCCAACCCCGCGCCAATGCGCAATCTGTCGACCACGGGGCAGGGCCTCGATCTTCGCCTTTGAAAGGACATGTCATGGAAGTGACCACCACACCGAATATCACCGCAACAAACACGCCCACCACAACGACCACCACGCCGGCCAGGTCTTCGGATTACAGCACGTTTCTGATTATGCTGACCGCCCAGATCAAGAATCAGGACCCGCTCAATCCGATGAGTTCGGACAATTTCGCCTCGCAACTGGCAACGTTTTCCGCCGTCGAACAGCAAACCAAAACCAACGACCTTCTGACCCGGCAACTGGCGCAGAATACGCAAAGTTCGATGGCGCAGATGGTTGGATGGGTCGGGAAAGACGCGCGGGTCGCGGCACCGGTTCATTTTGACGGGGATACCTCGATCGTCCTGTCACCCAATCCGGCAGAATATGCGGATCGGATGGTATTGGTTGTCTCCAACGCCGACGGCAATGAGGTGGCCCGCACAGAAATCCCCGTC
This sequence comes from Rhodobacterales bacterium, assembly GCA_038323315.1. GTDB lineage: Bacteria > Pseudomonadota > Alphaproteobacteria > Rhodobacterales > Rhodobacteraceae > Stagnihabitans. The sequence goes on from JBBQGU010000033.1 coordinate 5,596, forward strand.
TCATCCGCCGATTACGAATGGGTCGGTCTGAATGACGATGGTAACCGGCTGTCTGACGGCATTTATAACATGTCGCTGGAAAGCTATCAGGGCGATAAATTGCTGGGCACCACCGCCGTCGAATATTTCGGCAGGGTCAATGAGATTCGCAGTACCGGCACCAGCACGACCGCGCTGTTTGACGGCGGGATAGAGGTGTCGACCGCCTTGATCACCGCCCTGCGCCAGCCCCGGCTTTGAATCCCGTCAGCCTCAAACCATTGTCCCCAGCCAAAAGGCCAGCGCCGCCACGATCACCGCACCTGCAGCGATCCAAACCAACATCATCGATCGCCGATAGATGGAAAGCGGCGCTGCGGCTTGCTGGATCAACAAGCTTTCCATAAGCTTTGGCAGCTTCGGCCCGAACCGTGCCAAAATCTGCGCCGTGCGGCCCAGATCACGCAACAGCGCCACCGGGCCAAGGTTGCGCCGGATATAGTCCGCGACCACAGGTTGGGCGACTTGCCAGATGTTGATATTGGGGTCCAATCCTCGCGCGACACCCTCGACCACCACCATCGTCCGCTGTAACAGGATCAACTCGGTTCGCGTTTCCATCCCGAACCGCTCGGTCACGTCGAACAGATAGGCCAGCAGCTTCGCCATCGAAATCTGAGTTGCTTCCATCCCGAAAATAGGCTCTCCGACCGCACGCAGAGCCGATGCAAACGCTTCGACATCCCGGTCAGGTGGCACATATCCGGCCTCGAAATGCACCTGGGCGACGCGCATGTAGTCGCGCTGGATAAATCCCATCAAAATTTCGGCATAAACCCGCCGCGTATAGCCGTCGATCCGCCCCATGATGCCAAAGTCAAAGGCGATGATATCGCCATTCGCCGCGACCTTCATGTTGCCCTGATGCATGTCGCCGTGAAACAGCCCATCCCGCAACGCATGCGACAAGAACAACTGCAACACCCGCGTGCCCAGCGCCTTGCGGTCATGGCCTGCCGCATCCAGCGCCGCATTGTCGGCCATATTGGTGCCCTCGCACCAATCCAGCGTCATCACCGACTTGCCCGACAGGCGCCACACCGGCTGCGGCACCTGAAACCCCGCATCCTTCCCGGTATTCGACGCGAATTCCGAGGCCGACGCCGCCTCCAACCGCAAGTCCAACTCGCCGATCACCAGGCCCTCGAAATGCGTGATCACGTCCATCGGCCTCAACCGCCGCGCAAACGGTGCCAGCACCTCAATCGTCCGCGCCGCAAAGTAGAACGCGTCGATATCCTTTTGAAACGCCCGCTCGATCCCCGGCCGCAGCACCTTGACCGCCACCTCGCGCCCGTCAGCGACCATCCGCGCCTTGTGCACCTGCGCAATGGATGCCGCCGCAACAGGCTCTGAAAAGGCGGAAAACACCTGATCGACCGGCACGCCCAACTCCGCCTCGATCATCGCCCGCGCCTGTGCCTGCCCAAACGGCGGCAACTGATCCTGCAGATATTTCAACTGCTGCGCCATCTCGTCGCCCACAATGTCAGGCCGTGTCGCCAGCGTTTGCCCAAACTTGATATAGGCCGGCCCCAAAGCCGTCAGCGCCCGTGTCACCGGCGGCAGGGCAAGGTCACCGCGCAACCCCAGCCACTTGAACGGCCACCCCAGCAAACGCGCCGCAATCCGCAGCCCCGGCGGCGTGCCAAACCCCTCCAGCACCACGGCCATCGCACCCGTCCGCTCGAACGTCGCCCCGGTCCGGATCAGCCGCCAAAGGTTATGCGGCCCGCGCACCTAGATCTTCCACCCCGAATGCAGCGCCGCCACACCCATCGTCAGATTGCGATAGGAAACCAACCCGAACCCCGCCGTCCGGATCATCCGCGCAAATTCCTCTTGGTCCGGAAATTGCCGAATGCTTTCAACCAGATACTGATAGCTGTCGCGGTCCCCCGCCACCACCTGGCCCATCACGGGAATGACGTTGAACGAATACAGATCATAGGCTTTTTGCAACATCTCATTCGGGATCTGGCTGAACTCCAGCACCATCAACCGCCCCCCGGGCCGCAACACCCGCAACGCCTCGGTCAAGGCATCGCCAATCCGCGTCACATTCCGGATTCCAAAGCTAATGGTGTAAACGTCAAAACTGTTGTCCGCGAAGGGCAGCGCCATCGCATCTCCCACCACCCAGTCCAACTGCCCCGCCATCTGATCCGCTTCGGCCCTGTGCCGCCCCGAGACCAGCATTCCCTCTGTCATGTCCAGCACAACTGCCTGCCCACCGCCGCGCTTCAGGAACCGGAACGCCACATCCCCCGTCCCCCCCGCCACGTCCAGCAGCCTTTGCCCCGCACGTGGCGCCAGCCAATCCATCATCCCGTCTTTCCACAGCCGGTGCATGCCCGCCGACATCAGATCGTTCATGATGTCATACTTGCTGGCAACCCGCGTGAAAACGCCGTGCACCATCCCGGCCTTGTCAGCCTCTGGCACCGTCTGATAGCCGAAATGCGTGGTCTCGCTCATGATCTCTTGCCGTTCCCTGTTCAACAGCCCTTATAAGGACCGGGGCCAAAGCTGCAATGCGCCCATATGTCCGGAACAGATATGCCAGAACTGCCCGAAGTCGAAACCGTCCGCCGCGGCCTCCTGCCCGTGATGGAGGGTGCGACGATCCTGCAAGCCGAGGTGAACCGCCCCGACCTCCGCTTCCCGCTGCCCGCAAACATGGCCTACCGCCTGACCGGCACCACCGTCCTCGCGCTCCGCCGCCGGTCCAAATACATCCTCGCCGACCTGTCCTCGGGTGAAACCCTGCTCATCCACCTCGGCATGTCCGGCCGCATGCTCATCTCCGGCCAGCAGATCGGCCACTTCCACCACGACCACCCCGCGCCCCAGAAACACGACCACGTCATCCTGCACATGTCGAACAATACCCGCATCACCTTTAACGACGCCCGCCGCTTCGGTGCCATGGACCTGATGCCGACCGGCGCCGACCACCCCCTGCTGACCGCCATCGGCCCCGAGCCCTTGGGCAACGACTTCAACGAAACCTACCTGACACAGCGCCTCGAAAACCGCCGCACGCCGATCAAATCGGCCTTGTTGGATCAACATGTTGTCGCGGGCCTTGGCAATATCTACGTCTGCGAGGTCCTCCACCGCGCCCAACTCCACCCCGCCCGCCTCGCCGCCGACACCCCCGCTGCCCCGCTGGTCCCCATCATCCGCACCGTCCTGACCGAGGCGATCGAGGCTGGCGGCTCCTCCCTCCGCGATTACCGCCAAACCGACGGCGAACTTGGCTATTTCCAGCACACCTTCCGGGTTTACGGCCGCGCCAACGACCCCTGCATCACCTGCGCCACTCCCATCCAGCGCCTCGTCCAATCCAACCGCTCCTCCTTTTTCTGCCCCCATTGCCAAAGGTAACCCCATGCACAGCATCATCCTGGAACCCCACGGCCCCGTCCTGATCATCCGCCTGAACCGCCCCGAGGCGCTTAACGCCCTGAACGCCCAACTTCTTACCGAACTGACCGCAGCCCTCACCACTGCCGACAATGACCCCACCTTCCGCTGCATCATCCTCACCGGCAGTGACAAAGCCTTCGCCGCCGGTGCCGACATCCGCGAGATGGCTGACCAGACCTTCGCCCAGGCCTTTACCACGGACGTCTTCGGCCAAGCCGCCGCCGTGCTCCAATCCATCCGCAAACCGATCATCGCCGCCGTCTCAGGCTTCTGCCTCGGCGGCGGCTGCGAACTGGCCATGCTTTGCGACTTCATCCTCTGTTCCGACACCGCCAAATTCGGCCAGCCCGAAATCAACCTCGGCGTCATCCCCGGCATGGGCGGCAGTCAGCGCCTGACCCGCCTGATCGGCAAATCCAAATCCATGGACATGCACCTGACCGCCCGCATGATGGACGCGACCGAGGCCGAACGCGCCGGCCTCGTCTCTCGCATCCTGCCCTTGGCCGACCTGATCCCCGAATCGCTGAAAGCCGCCCAGACCATCGCCCAGAAATCCAGCCTGGCCGCCCGCGCCGCCAAAGAGGCCGTCAACCGCGCCTACGAAACGACCCTGGCCGAAGGCCTGCTGTTCGAACGCCGCCTGTTCCAATCCCTGTTCGCCACCGACGATCAGAAAGAGGGTATGGCCGCCTTCCTTGAAAAGCGTCCTGCACAGTTTCATGACAAATGACCCGTTTGCCGGTTGACTAATCTCCGGGCAGGTCCTAAAGACGCCACTTCAAGATTACCTATCCAAACCGGAATCCGTATCAATGGCAAATACCGCCCAGTCCAAAAAGCGCGCCCGCCAGTCCGAGGCACGCTATGCCGTGAACAAGGCGCGCCGTTCACGTATCCGCACCTTCCTGCGCAAGGTCGAAGAAGCGCTCGCTTCCGGTAATCAGCAAGCCGCTGCGACCGCCCTGCACGCCGCCCAGCCCGAACTGGCACGCGGAGTGTCCAAAGGCGTGATGCACAAGAATACCGTGGCCCGCAAAATGTCCCGCCTGACGCACCGCCTCAATGTTCTGGGCGCCGCCGCGACTGCCTGAACCAGATCGGTTATCCACAGCCTGACGCGCCCCGCAACGGGCGCGTTTTTTCATGTCCAGTCGGCAAATTTTGCGCCTTCGGTCCAAACGTTGCTCTTTTGCACAGGGGTCAAGATTCGATTCACGGCACACCGGTGTCAAGCCACAAGTTCGGTTGCTCTGCCCCGTCGCGGCTTGCTACGTTGATCCTGCGATTCACGCCGACTTGGGGGACACTGCGAATCTAGGAACAACCCGCGCGACACCGGTTCTGCCAACCGATACAGTTAGCGCAATAAAAATGGTTCTAGATCAGCAACTTGCCACAAATTCACCGATTAAAACCCGGTAAATTTGTGACCAGCACGATTGGGTTCAGAGCGATTCTGGGCTCCTTTGTAATATGTCCAACGGGTGTGCAAGCTTGATGCCGGGGGTCACCCTTCGGCGTCATGGCTTGCCACCTGTGCTCCCTCGTTTTTCCGTGGTCGTGGGGACTGACGGTTAAACTTGCATGTGCCCAACCAGGGTCTGTGGGATACCTTACGGAGCAAAGATGACAAACGACACTTGGGGGCAGGTCCGCGAAAAGCTCGCCGCGCGGATTGGCAAGAACAACTACACGACCTGGATCGAACCGCTGAAATTGCTGGAGACAAAGAACGGCGTCGCCCATTTCGAGGTGCCGACGACCTTCTTCGGCAACTGGGTGTCGCGCAATTATGCCGAACACATCCTGTCACAGATGAAATCCACGGGCGATAACATCATCCGCGTCGAATTCTCGGTCGCCCGCACCGCCGAACCCGAACCGCGCCCAGCCGCCCCAAAACCCGTCGCCCGTCATAACGACGACCTGCCCGGCGCCCCGCTGGATGCCCGCTTCACCTTTGACAGCTTTGTCGTCGGCAAGCCCAACGAGTTGGCCCACGCCGCCGCCCGCCGCGTCGCCGAGGGTGGCCCCGTCACGTTCAACCCCCTGTTTCTATACGGCGGCGTGGGCCTCGGCAAAACCCATCTAATGCACGCCATCGCCCATGAGCTTCAGGTCCGCCAGCCGCATCTGCGCGTCCTCTACCTGTCTGCCGAGCAGTTCATGTACCGCTTCGTCCAAGCGCTGCGCGAACGTCAGATCATGGATTTCAAGGAAATCTTCCGCTCCGTCGACGTGCTGATGGTCGATGACGTGCAGTTCATAGCCGGCAAGGATTCGACACAGGAAGAATTCTTCCACACCTTCAACGTGCTCGTCGATCAGAACAAACAGATCGTCATCTCCGCCGACCGCGCCCCCGGCGAGATCAAAGACCTCGAGGATCGCATCAAATCCCGCATGCAATGCGGCCTCGTCGTCGACCTGCACCCCACCGACTATGAACTCCGCCTCGGCATCCTGCAAACCAAGGCCGAATACTACCGCGCCCAATATAAGGGGCTGCAAATCACCACCGGCGTGCTCGAATTCCTCGCCCACCGCATCACCACCAACGTCCGCGTTCTGGAAGGTGCCCTGACGCGCCTTTTCGCCTTCGCCTCATTGGTGGGCCGAGAAATCACGCTTGAACTGACCCAGGACTGCCTCGCCGACATCCTCCGCGCCTCCGACCGCAAACTGACCATCGAAGAAATCCAGCGCAAGGTCGCCGAGCATTACAACATCCGCCTCGCCGACATGATCGGCCCAAAGCGCCTGCGCAACATTGCCCGCCCGCGTCAGGTCGCAATGTACCTGTCCAAACAACTGACCCTGCGCTCCCTCCCCGAAATCGGCCGCCGCTTTGGCGGGCGCGACCACACCACCATCATGCACGGCGTCAAGCGGATCGAGGAGTTGATGGCCACTGACAGCCAACTGTCCGACGACGTCACTTTGCTGCGGCGATTGCTTCAGGGTTGAAGCCGTTCCTGAACAACCGCCGGTGTCAGGCTTCACCTCCGCCTGCGAGCGCGTCGAGCATCGTTTTTGGCCCCGTATGAGGCCAAAGCGGCCCCCCATCTGGCCCATAAGACCAAGGCCAAAAGACTACACGAAAAGACTTAAATGCGGCTCAGTCAGCGTGCTAACCGTGTGTATGCGATGCAGACGCGATGTAGACGCAATGTAGATTGGTCACCCTTCATTAACGTTTTACGAATTAACCCTGCGATCTCAAACCCTTACACTCCGCAACGCCCCCACGCTGACCCCCTTGTTATTCCTTGAAAATCCGCTAACTTCGCATTCCCCGCAGGGGGTAAAATAGGGGCCAAAAACCATGAAACTCAGCATCGAACGCGCAACCCTGCTCAAGGCGCTGGCCCAGGCCCAATCCGTGGTCGAACGGCGCAACACCATCCCAATTCTGGCCAACGTCCTGATCGAGGCCGAGGGTGCGCAAGTCTCCCTCCGCGCCACTGATCTGGATATCGAGGTGGTTGACCGCGCCCCAGCCATGGTAGAGCGTGCCGGTTCCACCACAGTATCTGCCGTGATGCTGCACGAAATCGTCCGCAAACTCCCCGATGGTGCGTTGGTTTCACTGACCGCCGACGCCGCCACAGGCCGCTTGACCATCGCCGCCGGGCGGTCCACCTTCTCGCTCGCCACCCTACCGCGCGAAGATTTTCCGGTCATGGCCAGCAGCGAATACACCACCAATTTCACCGCCCCGGCCCCCGTGCTCCGGCGCCTGTTCGACAAGGCCAAATTCGCAATTTCCACTGAGGAAACAAGGTATTACCTGAACGGTGTCTACATGCACATCGCCAAGAACGCCGACGGCCCGACGCTCCGCTGCGTCGCCACCGACGGCCACCGCCTTGCCCAGATCGACGCCCCCCTACCCGCCAACGCCGCCGGAATGCCTGGCGTCATCGTCCCGCGCAAAACCGTGGGCGAACTCCGCAAACTCCTCGACGATGACGAGGCTGAAATCGCCGTCTCCGTCTCGGAAACCAAGGTCCGCTTCGCCACAACTGCAATCCAGCTGACCTCCAAGGTCATCGACGGCACATTCCCCGACTACACCCGCGTCATCCCCACCGGCAACACCCGGCGGCTGGAGGTTGACGCCGCCGAATTCGCCAAAGCCGTCGACCGCGTCGCCACAGTCTCCTCTGAACGCTCCCGTGCTGTCAAACTTTCCCTCGACGAAGACCGCCTGATCCTGTCCGTCAACGCCCCCGATTCTGGCGCCGCCGAGGAGGAACTGGCCGTAGCCTATGCCGACGAACATCTGGAAATAGGCTTCAACGCCAAATACTTACTGGAAATTGCTGGTCAAGTCGACCGCGAAAACGCCGTCTTCCTGTTCAACTCCTCGGGCGATCCGACCCTGATGCGCGAGGGCAATGACATGTCCGCGATCTACGTCGTGATGCCCATGCGCGTGTGACGGGTCTGATCTCGCTGACCCTGTCGCATTTCCGCAGCCACCGCTCAGCGCATCTCGATTTCGACCACCGCCCCGTTGCCATCCACGGCCCCAACGGTGCCGGTAAAACCAACATACTCGAGGCCGTCTCCCTCCTTTCCCCCGGCCGCGGCCTCCGCCGCGCCGCCTCCGAGGATATCGCCCGCAAACCCGAATCTCTCGGCTGGAAAATCAAGGCATCGATCGTAACGCCCGATGCACCACACGATATAGAAACCTGGGCCGAACACACCGATCCCCGCCAAACCCGAATCGACGGCAAACCCGCCCCCCAAACCGCCCTTGCCCGCCTGCTCCGCGTGTTATGGCTCGTCCCCGCCATGGACCGCCTCTGGACCGAAACCGCCGAGGGTCGCCGCCGCTTTCTCGACCGCATGACCCTCAGCTTCCTACCCGATCACGCCGACGCCGTCCTGACCTACGAAAAGGCGATGCGCGACCGTAACCGCCTGCTGAAAGACCAGATCACCGACCCCCACTGGTACGCCGCCCTCGAATCCCAGATGGCAACCTCCGCCACCCACATCACCGCCAACCGCACCCACACCCTGAACCGTCTGGCCTCGGCCCAACACAACGCCGAAACCGCCTTCCCCCAAGCCGACCTGACCCTGATCCACCCCGAGCCCGAACCCACCGACCTCGCCGCCGCCTATGCCACCACCCGCCGCCGCGACATGGCCGCCGGGCGCACTCTGCTCGGCCCGCACCGCATTGATATGTCAGCTATTTATGTCGCCAAAGCCACCCCGGCCGACCAGTGCTCGACCGGCGAGCAAAAGGCCCTGCTGATCAGCCTGATCCTCGCCAACGCCCGCGCCTTGGCCACCGACTCCGCCCCCATCCTGCTGTTGGACGAGGTTGCCGCCCATCTCGACCAATCCCGCCGCGCCGCCCTGTATGACGAGATCTGCGCCCTTGGCATACAGGCCCTGATGACCGGCACCGAGGACGCCCTGTTTGGCAGCCTCGGCCCGCGCGGCCAGCATTTCAGCGTCAGCGAATCTGACGGCATCAGCCAGATAACCCCATGTTGATCGAGAAAATCCCAGAATGGCAGCTTTCCGACAAAGATAACGCCGAGATCGCCGCCCTTCTCGCCCGCTGCTTCGACACCGATTTCGGCGGCCGCAGCTTTTTCACCCAACCCCACCACCTGCGCCTGATCGTCCGTCATGGCCCCATCATTGCCCACATGGCCCTGCTCCTCCGCTCCATCCAACTCGGCGACCGCCTGTTGACCATCGCTGGTCTGGCCGAGGTCGCTACCGACCCCGCCCATCGCGGCCAAGGCATCGCCGCCCACCTGCTGCAAGTGGCGATTGCCGAAGCCAAGACCAGCCCGGCGGAATTTCTGCTGCTGTCCGGCACCGCCCGACTCTACGCTGCTGCCGGTTTTCGCAACATTCTTAACCACAAAGCCCAGATCACCGAGCCCGACACTTCCCTCATGATGCTCCCCTTGAGAGACCGGCTTTGGCCCGACACCGACCCGCTGGACCTGAAAGGTCCAGTCTTTTGAGAAGCGGGTTGTTCTGACATGACAATCACCTTCTGGCAGATCCTCGTCTATGCCGCCGGCATGGCCGCCCTGTGGGCCGTCCCCGGCCCTGTCTGGGTGGCCCTGCTGGCCCGCACCCTGTCTGGCGGTTTTGCCTCGGCCTGGCCCTTGGCAGTCGGCGTGGTGCTGGGCGACATGATGTGGCCCGCCATCGCGATCTTTGGCCTCAGCTGGATCGTGGCGGTCTATGCGGACTTTCTGCACGCCCTCAAACTGATCGCCGCCGTGACTTTTGCCATTATGGGTCTGCTGTTGCTGCGCAAATCCGGCAGCCTGATGGGTGCCGACAGCAAACTGACCAGACCGGGCCGCTGGGCAGGCTTTCTGACCGGCATGGCGGCAGTGATCGGCAACCCCAAGGCCATCCTGTTCTACATGGTCGCACTGCCCGGCTTCTTTGACCTGACAAAGCTGACCGGGCAGGACACGGCAGCGATCCTGTTCGTTTCGGCCATCGTGCCATTGGCGGGAAACCTTGGCCTTGCGCTGTTCCTTGACCGCGCGCGCAGCCTGTTGTCCAGTCCTGAAAGGGTGCAACTTCTGAACCGGATTTCGGGCGTTTTGTTGATCCTTGTCGGCATCGCCATCGCCCTGACCTGACCACTAAATACTGTGGCAATCGCGTGACAATCCCCCCCCGAACCGCTATGAATCGCGTGTCATCTAAGGGAAAAATCACCATGGCCGATGAGCCCAAGAAAACCGAAAGCTACGGCGCGGATTCCATCAAGGTTCTCAAGGGCTTGGATGCTGTTCGCAAACGTCCGGGCATGTATATCGGCGACACGGATGACGGCTCGGGTCTGCACCACATGGTGTATGAGGTCGTGGACAACGGAATTGACGAAGCGCTTGCCGGTCATGCCACAGCCGTGACCGTGAAAATCCACGCCGACAGTTCCGTCTCGGTGCGCGACAATGGCCGCGGCATCCCGGTCGACATTCATCAGGAGGAGGGCGTTTCGGCGGCCGAGGTCATCATGACCCAGCTGCACGCCGGTGGCAAATTCAACAACACCGACGAATCCGGCAATGCCTACAAAGTCTCGGGCGGCTTGCATGGCGTGGGGGTTTCGGTCGTCAATGCACTGTCCGAATGGCTGGAGCTGACCGTCTGGCGCAACGACACCGAATACCGCGCCCGCTTTGAACACGGCGATTGCGTCGTCCATGTCCATCCCGTCGGTCCCGCCCCGGGCATGCGCGGCACCGAAGTGCGCTTTCTGGCCTCCGCCAAGATCAACCTGCCCACCGGCACCTTTTCCAACCTGGATTATCAGTTCAAGACGCTGGAAAACCGCCTGCGCGAACTGGCCTTCCTGAACTCGGGCGTCCGGATCATTCTGGAAGATGAGCGCCCCGCCGAGCCTTTGAAGACCGAGTTGTACTATGATGGCGGCGTCAAGGAATTCGTGAAATACTTGGATCGGTCAAAGACTTCCGCACTGGCACAGCCGATTTACATGATCGGCGAAAAGAACGGCATCGGAGTCGAAGTGGCGATGTGGTGGAACGACAGCTACCACGAAAACGTCCTGCCCTTTACCAACAACATTCCGCAACGCGATGGCGGTACCCATCTGGCGGGCTTTCGCGGCGCCCTGACCCGGACCATCAACAACTATTCGCAAACCTCGGGCATTGCGAAGAAAGAGAAGGTCGACTTTACGGGCGACGACGCCCGCGAGGGCCTGACTTGCGTTCTCTCCGTCAAGGTGCCCGACCCGAAATTTTCCAGCCAGACCAAAGACAAGCTGGTCAGTTCCGAGGTGCGCCCGGCGGTCGAGAACCTGGTTAACGAAAAACTGGCCGAATGGTTCGAGGAAAATCCCGGCCCCGCCCGCGTGATCGTCGGCAAGATCATCGAGGCCGCCCTGGCCCGCGAGGCCGCCCGCAAAGCCCGCGATCTGACTCGCCGCAAGACCGCTTTGGACGTGTCGAACCTGCCCGGCAAACTGGCCGACTGTCAGGAAAAAGACGCCTCCAAGGCCGAGATTTTCCTTGTCGAGGGTGATAGCGCCGGTGGCTCCGCCAAACAGGGCCGCAGCCGCGCCAATCAGGCCGTGCTGCCCCTGCGCGGCAAGATCCTGAACGTCGAGCGTGCCCGCTTTGACAAGATGCTGGGCAGCCAGGAGATTGGCACGCTGATCACCGCCCTTGGTACCGGCATTGGCCGGGACGAGTTTGATATCAAGAAGTTGCGCTACCACAAGGTCGTCATCATGACCGACGCCGACGTCGATGGCGCGCATATCCGCACCCTGCTGCTGACCTTTTTCTTCCGCCAGATGCCCCAGTTGATCGAGGGCGGCTACCTGTATATCGCCCAGCCACCCCTCTACAAAGTGGCACGCGGCAAGTCTGAGGTTTACCTGAAAGATCAGGCGGCGCTGGAAGATTACCTGATCGAAATGGGCACCGATAGCGCTGTTTTGCGCCTGCAGACCGGTGAAGAAATCGCTGGCGCCGATCTGGCCCGCGTGATCGACGGCGCCCGGCAGTTTCGCCGGATTCTGGACGCCTTTCCAACGCATTACCCGCGCGGCATCCTGGAGCAAGCGGCCTTGGCCGGCGCCTTTGACCCCGGTCGCGCCGATGATGACCTGCAAAACGTGGCCGACACCGTCGCCCACCGCCTGAACCTGATCGCCGAAGAATATGAAAAAGGCTGGTCCGGCCGCATCACCCAGGACCATGGCATCCGGCTCAGCCGTGTGCTGCGCGGCGTCGAAGAATTGCGCACGCTGGACGGTGCCGTTCTGCGATCGGGTGAGGCGCGCAGGCTGTCCACCATTGCCGCCCAAACCCGCGACGCCTATCGCGATCCCGCCCGCATGGTGCGCAAGGATCGCGAACAGATGGTGCATGGCCCCATCGACCTCTTGAAAACCGTGCTGGCCGAGGGCGAAAAGGGCCTGTCGCTGCAACGCTACAAGGGTCTGGGCGAGATGAACCCCGAACAGCTGTGGGAAACCACGCTCGACCCCGAGGCGCGGACGCTGTTGCAGGTCAAGGTCGATGACCTGGCCGAGGCTGACGACATTTTCACCAAACTGATGGGCGACGTGGTCGAACCCCGCCGCGACTTCATCCAGCAGAACGCGCTGAACGTCGAACATCTGGATATCTGAACCGCTGGCAGCCTCCGGCGGGGATATTTAGGCCAAAGTGAAAGCTCAGGCGGGCAGGTCCATCATCTTGGTGAAGACCTCCTGCCGGACGTCCAGCAAGACGTCGGTCATTGCGGGGTTTGGCCCGCACAGATGCGCCATGACCGAGGCGGGAACATTGGTCGGAACCAATTTGTCCTGCGGGATCTGGCTGATCGGGTTCAGACCCGAGGCGCGGATTTTGCCCTGCATGGCGGTATCGGTAGGCGGTATGCCCAAGAAGAAAATCCGCAAACCTTCACGGCCCAGTTCCAACGCCATCATCCGCGTCAGCATCTGCATCCCGGCCTTGGTCGCGCAATAGGCGGTCCACCCCTCCATCGCTGTGGTCGCAGCGCCCGTCCCCGCATTCAGAACCGTC
>JBBQGU010000034.1:0-18544 GCA_038323315.1 Rhodobacterales bacterium
GGCCAGCCCGACCGAACGCGACGCGAACGGCCGCACCCCGCGTGAGGTGATCCACGACGCCGCACTGCAGGCCCGTGCCCGCGTCAAAGACGATTGGAGCCTTGCGCATGCCGACGCCCTCGACCAATCCCTCGCCCTGATCCGTGCCGCCCTGAACTGACCCTTGCGCGCGCCTCAGAACCAGACCACCAGCCTCATAACCAAAGAGCCGCCCATGACCCGCACCGTCTATCTGAACGGCGACTACCTGCCCGAGACCGAGGCCAAGGTCTCGATCTTTGACCGTGGCTTTGTGATGGCGGACGGGGTCTATGAGGTGACATCGGTCCTGAACGGCAAGCTGATCGATTTCCACGGCCATTGCGCCCGCCTTGCCCGTTCCCTTGCGGAACTGGAGATGGCAACCCCCTGCTCTGACGCCGACCTGCTGGCCGCCCACCGCGCATTGATCCATCTGAACGATATTACCGACGGCATGATCTATCTGCAGGTTACGCGCGGCAACCCTGGCGACCGTGACTTCGCCTATCCGCCCGCAGGCACGCCGCCGACCCTCGTGATGTTCACCCAGAACAAACCGGGGCTGGCCGACAACCCCGCCGCCAAGACCGGCTGGAAGGTGATCTCGGTCCCCGACATCCGCTGGGGCCGCCGCGACATCAAGACGACGCAGCTTCTGTACCCTTCGATGGCCAAGATGATGGCCAAAAACGCCGGTGCCGATGACGCCTGGATGGTCGAGGATGGCCTGGTCACAGAAGGCACCTCGAACAACGCTTATATCATCAAGGGCAACCGCATCATCACCCGCCACCTGTCGAGCGACATCCTGCACGGCATCACCCGCACCGCCGTGCTGCGCTTCGCCTTGGAAGCGCAGATGGAGGTCGAAGAACGCCCCTTCACCGTGGCCGAGGCTCAAGCGGCAGACGAGGCGTTCATCACCTCGGCCACCGCCTTCGTCATGCCGGTGGTCGAAATTGACGGCACGGCCATCGGCGCGGGCAAACCCGGCGCGATCGTGACGCGGCTGCGGGAAATCTATCTGGATGAGATGCACAAGGCCGCGATCTGAAGCGTCTGGCGCGTCATCAGATTCAGATATCAACCTCTGAAAGCCGTCGCTTCACACGTCACCGAAAATCGCGTCAAGCCATTTCATTCATCGAAAAAGGCCACGATGTATCGCGGCCTTTTCTCAAATTCCTGCATACCCAAACGACTGTCCACCTGTCGCAGGCAGTTGGTCAAACCTTCACTCCAAATGCGCATCATCCTCGGTCGCATAGCCGTCGACATAACCTTGAATGTCCAGAACCAAACTTCCGACCACCAACATCGAAAATGCCACCACCGTCAAAATCGTCGCCATCAATACTTCCCCTGAATTTGTCTCAGAAAAGCCACCTTTGACGATCCTGTCAAACTTTCGTCATGATTGCCAAAGGCTTGGGAAACAATGGCGGGGGTGACGCCCGCATTGTCACGCGCTGGGGTTCAGCCGGGCGAAAACCTCGCCATGATTGCCGACCGAATCAGCCGGCCTCAGCATCTTGACCCGCTCGACCAGAATCTCCTGCGCCACAGGGTCTGCGGCCAGCAACGCCACCGTCTGAGAGGTGTAATCGGCCAATTGAATCGCCCTGGGATGACAGGCGGTACTATCTGATCGACGGTCAGCGAACATCTGACCCCGATCAGCCAGACAACCCAAGTCGCCGCCAAACGCCGAAACACCGCAATCTGCCCCTGCCAACCGCCCGAAGATCACCCTTTGGCAGGCGGCTCTCCACCCACATTCTTCTGAAACGCCACCGCAAATTCCGCCAGCTTGTCCGCGTCCGCTGCAGTCTGGCTCAGCGCGATCTGGTTCTGCGCCACCCAGTCGGCATAGGGCATGCCATAAACCTGCGCGCGCGCCTCGTCCTTGGTCATCTCCAACCCCCGCGCCACCGCCGCCTCGTTGTACCAGCGGCTAAGGCAATTGCGACAGAACCCGGCCAGGTTCATCAGGTCGATATTCTGCACCTCGGGCCGCTTGACCAGCAGATGCTCCATCAGCGCCCGAAAAGCCGCAGCCTCCAATTCGGTGCGGATCGCTTTGTCCAAGTCCGTCATACCAAGTCCCCCACTATGCCGCGCAAGACCCGCGCCAGCCGTTGCCCCCATGCCGCCTGACCCGCAGCGTCGCCAATCAGGTCATTGCGCACTTCGATCAAGGTGTTGTGCCGCCCCCCTTGCAGGGCGTGCCGGTCAATCGCATCGCCCGGCAGATAGCCGGCATAGGGCTCGTTGTCGCCCACACAGATATCGCCTTCGGCCTGCAACTGCGCAATCAGGCTCCGCGACAGCCGGTCATCCTGATGCGCATACAAGACGGCGACATGCCAAGGCCGCGCTGCCCTGCCCCGCAAGGCGGGCGTGAAGGAGTGTACCGACAGGATCACCGTATCCGCCTGCCGCGCCGCCATCTGCGCCAAGGCGTTGTGATAAGGCCAGTACAAAGTCGCCAACCGCCGTTGCACCTCGGCCGCGTCCACGTGGCGGTTTCCGGGGATTATCGTGCCGTCATACAGCTTCATCACCAGCGTCGGGTCGTCCTCGCCCCGATTGGGGTCGATCACCAGGCGGCTGAAATCCGACCAGATCATCGGACAGTTCAGGTCCGCCGCCAACATCTCGGCCACACCAAGCGCGCCGACATCCGAGGCGATGTGGCGGGCCATGTCCTCGGGCGCGATGCCCAGATCACCTTCGCAAACATCCGGTGGCACGCGGTTGGTTGCGTGGTCGCAGGTCACCAGACATCGCCCCGGCCGGTCTGCACCCGTGATGTGAAACGCTGACATGCGTGGGGCCCCCTGCCGCTTGGCCCAAACCATAGCAACCCGCACGGGAAAAGGGAATCAGTTCTGTCATGCAGGGTTCCGCCACAGCCGGTTGAACGTTTGTAAAAGCAGCAGAGAAACTTTCATGATCTGGGTTTGGTCAGGCAACGTGATGAATGTCCAATCCGCCAGTTGCCCCTTTGGATCAATTGGGCCATAAGTCGCGCGTAAAACCGCACCCCGCTCTGCGATGAAAAGAGCCTGCGCTGAAAAGGATTAAGGCATGAGACGCCTTCGTAACGTCAAGATCGTGGCAACCCTTGGCCCGGCTTCGAGTGACTATGCCACCATCCGCGCCCTGTTTGACGCTGGTGCCGATGTGTTCCGCCTCAATATGAGCCACGGTGCCCATGATGACATCAGGGCCCGCCACACGATCATCCGTCAGGTCGAGGCTGACACAGGCCGCCCCATCGCCATCCTCGCCGACCTTCAGGGCCCCAAACTGCGTGTCGGCGTCTTTGCCAATCCCGCCGGCGAAGAACTGATCGAGGGGGCCGCGTTCCGCATGGACCTGTCCGCCACCCCCGGCGACGTCACCCGCGTCCAACTGCCCCACCCCGAGATTTTTGCGGCCCTGGAACCCGGAGCTTCGCTGTTGGTCAACGATGGCAAGATCCGGCTTAAGGTCGAGGATTGCGGCAAGGACTTCGCCAATTGCACCGTCACCGTCGGCGGCACGATTTCCAACCGCAAGGGCGTGAACGTGCCCGATGTGCTGCTGCCGATGGCCGCCCTGTCCAACAAGGACCTCGGCGATCTGGAATTTGCCTGCGAAATGGGCGTCGACTGGATCGCCCTGTCCTTCGTGCAACGCCCCGAGGATGTGATCGAGGCCCGCGCCCTCGTCCGTGGCCGCGCCGCCATCATGTCCAAGATCGAAAAGCCGCAGGCCGTAAAGGCCTATGACGCCATTCTGCGCGTGTCCGACGGCATCATGGTCGCACGCGGCGACCTTGGCGTCGAACTGCCGGTCTATACCGTGCCGCCGATCCAGAAACGCCTGATCCGGGGCGCCCGCGCCGCCGCCAAACCGGTGATCGTCGCCACCCAGATGCTCGAATCGATGATCGAGGCTCCGGTGCCGACCCGCGCCGAGGTGTCCGACGTCGCCACCGCCATCTACGAAGGTGCCGACGCCATCATGCTGTCGGCCGAATCAGCCGCTGGCAAATACCCGATCGAGGCCGTGACGACGATGAACAACGTCGCCATCTCGGTCGAGAAGGACCCGACCTACCGTCAGGTCATCGAATCAAGCCGGGTGATCCAGCGCGAAACCATCTCCGACGGCATCGTCGCTGCCGCGCGCGAGATTGCCGAGGCGACCAATATCAAGGCCATCGCCTGCTTCAGCCAATCGGGCAACACCGCCGCCCTCGTCGCTCGCGAACGTCCCCGCGTCCCGATCATCGCCCTGACGCCCCTGATGTCCTCGGCCCGCCGCATGGCGCTGACCTGGGGCCTGCATAACGCGATCTGCGAACCGCAGGAACGCTTCAAGGGTGCGGTGCTGGCCGCCGTTCACGTCGCCCGCCGCGACGGCTTTGCGGGGGTCGAGGATATGATCGTGCTGACCGCAGGCGTGCCGTTCAACGTCAAAGGCACAACCAACATTCTTCGCGTCGCCCCCTGCGATGAGCGGTTGATTTCGCGGGTTGATCCGGAATAATTCTGCCTCATCACGCAGACTTGGCGTGAAGGTGGGGGCTTTATGGATACCGATCTGTTTTTGGTGATGGGCATTGTCATATGTGCTTTGGCCATCCCTTCGCTGTTTTCAGCCTGGGTTGAAGGCAGGGTGCCACGTGCGGGGTCGATCATGGTTCTGATCGGCGGCGTGTTGGTGGTCGTCGCCCTGACACAGCACGGCCCCGGCTATACATTCTCGGAAATTCCGGATGTGTTCTTCAGCGTTATCGGTCGCTATATCAACTGACACCACTTGCGCAGTCTGGCGCACCCACCTATAGCCACCTTTCGAATATCCCGCACGACCGGCCCACGTGGCATGCCGAGTCGTGCCTGCAACCACGGAGATGGAAATGCCCAAGATGAAGACCAAGTCGGCGGCCAAGAAGCGTTTCAGCTTCACAGCCTCCGGTCGTGTGAAGGCCGGCGTTGCCGGCAAGCGCCACGGCATGATCAAACGCTCGACGAAATTCATTCGTGACGCGACCGGCACCATGTTGCTGAGCCCGTCCGATGCGAAAATCGTCAAGAAATACATGCCCTACGACCGGTAAGGAGAGCACATATGTCCCGCGTCAAATCCGGCGTCGTCACCCACGCCCGCCACCGCAAGGTGATCAAGAAGGCGGCTGGCTATTACGCCGCCCGCTCGACCAACTTCAAGACAGCCACGCAGGCCGTCGACAAGGCCCAGCAATACGCGACCCGCGACCGGATGGCGCGCAAGCGCAATTTCCGCGCGTTGTGGATCGCCCGTATCAACGCCGCCGTGCGCCTGTACGACCCGGCCTTCACGTATTCACGCCTGATCAACGGGCTGGCTTTGGCTGGCATCGTGGTCGACCGCAAGGTTCTGGCCGATCTGGCCGTGCATGAGCCCGAGGCGTTCAACGCCATCGCAGCCCAGGCCAAGGCCGCCCTGCCCGCTGCGGCGTGATCCACTTGACAAGCAGTTGAACAAGCCCCGCTTCTGCGGGGCTTGTTGCTTTAAACCTCCCCGCCCTGCAAACCCGTAAGTCTGTCGCGCCATCAACCCGCTTGCATCCCCGCCGCGCCAAGGTTAGCACCAAGCCGCATCTGATGGAGGCTGCCATGGACGGGCTCGATAAGCTGAAGGCCAAATATCTGACCGCCGTCGCGAATGTCGCGGATGAGGCCGGGCTGGAGGAACTGCGCGTCGCGGCCCTTGGCAAAAAGGGCGAGGTGTCACTACTGATGGCCGGTCTGGGCCGGATGGAACCCGATCAGCGCAAGGCGGCAGGTGCGATGCTGAACGTCGTCAAGGATGAGATCGACACCGCGCTCAAGGCCAAAAAGGCCGCTCTCGGCGACGCCGCGTTGAACGAACGTCTCCGCTCCGAATGGCTGGACGTCACCCTGCCCTCCCGCCCCCGCCGCGTTGGCACCATCCACCCCGTCAGTCAGGTGATGGAGGAGTTGACCGCGATCTTCGCCGATATGGGCTTCGCCGTGGCCGAGGGGCCACAGGTCGAATCCGACTGGTACAATTTCGACGCGCTGAACATCCCGCCCGAACATCCCGCCCGCCAAGAACATGACACCTTCTTCATGAACCGGGCGCCAGGCGACAACCGCCCACCCCATGTTCTGCGCACCCATACCAGCCCGGTGCAAATCCGCGCCATGACCGACCACGGCGCGCCGATCCGGGTGATCGCACCTGGCCGCGTCTACCGCATGGACATGGACCAGACCCACACGCCCATGTTCCACCAGGTCGAGGGCCTCGCCATCGACCGCGACATCAGCATGGCGAACCTGAAATGGACGCTGGAGGAGTTCTGCCGGGCGTTCTTCGAGGTGCCGTCGGTCGAGTTGCGTTTTCGCGCCAGCCATTTCCCCTTCACCGAACCCTCGGCCGAGGTCGATATCCGGTGTTCTTGGGAAGGCGGCCAGCTGAAGATCGGCCAAGGCGACAAATGGATGGAGATTCTGGGGTCAGGGATGGTTCATCCCAAAGTCCTGACCGCCGCCGGGGTCGATCCGACCCAGTGGCAAGGCTTTGCCTTCGGCATGGGCATCGATCGCATCGCCATGCTGAAATACGGCATTCCCGACCTGCGGGCGTTCTTCGAAAGCGATCTGCGATGGCTGCGCCACTATGGATTTGCGGCGTTCGACATGCCCGATCTGGCGGGCGGCCTGTCGGCGTGACCAACTTGGCCAAGGCCGCGACGGAACCTACAACTGCAGGTACAACAGCGATGTCAATCCAATCAGCACCACAAGGCGCAGCGGGTGGCCCTTTTTGCGTTCGCTTGGAATGATCAGCATCGGATCCATCGACCAGCCATACACCCAATCAACCCGGCAATTATGGCAAGCCATGGGCATAAAAGGCGACAAGGGGTTTCCAAGCCAGAAACCGCCGAGGGTCGCTTTCACTTCCGGCGCCTTTGCGCTAATTCCCGAGACGACACTTTTTGGGGGCCCGTCATGAAATTCACCCTGTCCTGGCTGCACGACCATCTGGCGACCAGCGCCAAGCTGGACGACATCCTTTACGCCCTGACCGATCTGGGGCTGGAGGTCGAGGAGGTGGTCAACCCGGTCGCAAAACTTGCCCCCTTCACGCTGGCCCGGATCCTGTCTGCCGCCAAACACCCCGATGCCGACAAGCTGCAGGTCTGCACGGTCCTGACGGATGAGGGCGAAAAACAGATCGTCTGCGGCGCGCCCAATGCCCGTGCCGGGATCACCGTGGTCCTGTGCAAGCCGGGCGATTACGTGCCGGGAATAGACGTGACGCTTGGCGTGGGCAAGATCCGCGGCGTGGAAAGCCACGGCATGATGGCCTCTGAACGCGAGTTGGAACTGTCGGACGAGCATAACGGCATCATCGAACTGCCTTCAGGCGAGGTCGGCCAGAAATTCATCGCCTGGTTGGCCGTGAACCGCCCCGGTACCGTCGATCCGATGATCCATATCAAGGTCACCCCCAACCGCCCCGATGCCCTTGGCGTGCGCGGTGTGGCCCGCGATCTGGCCGCACGGGGCCTGGGCACCCTGAAACCGCTGCCCACACCCGTCATCACCACCCATGGCCCGTCGAAGATTCAGGTCCAGATTGACCCGGCGCTCAAGGTCAAAGGCTGCCCCCACTTCGCCGGCCGCACCATCACGGGTGTCACCAACGGCCCCTCGCCCGCATGGCTGCAAGCCCGGCTCAAGGCCATCGGCCTGCGCCCGATCTCTGCGCTGGTCGACATCACCAACTTTTTCACCTACGGCCTGAACCGCCCGCTTCACGTCTTCGACGTGGCCAAAGTCCACGGCCCCCTCCGCGTCCATCCCGCCAAAGGCGGCGAAGAACTGCTTGCGCTTGATGGCAAGACCTACACCATCCGCCCCGGCCAAATGCTGATCTCGGACGATAACGGCCCAGAATCCCTCGCGGGCATCATGGGCGGCGAACTCTCGGGCTGCACCCCCGAGACGACCGAGGTTTTCCTGGAATCCGCCTTCTGGGACCCGATCACCATCGCCACCACCGGCCGCGCGCTGAAGATCAACTCCGACGCCCGCTACCGCTTTGAGCGCGGCGTCGACCCGCAGTTCACCCTGCCGGGCCTCGATCTGGCGACCCGGATGGTGCTGGACCTGTGCGGCGGCACGGCGTCCGAGATTGCCGTTGACGGTGCGGCCCCCGACACCGCCCGCAGCTATCGGCTAGACCCGGCGCGCGTGATAAGCCTCGTCGGCATGGACATCCCCGAGGCCGAGCAACGCGCGACGCTGAAGGCCTTGGGCTTTACCCTGAACGGCAATGACGTGACCCCGCCGTCCTGGCGGCCCGACGTGCTGGGCGACGCCGACCTGATCGAAGAAATTGCCCGGGTTGCCTCGCTGACCAGGCTGCAGGGCAGGCCGCTGACCCGCACCAATCCGGGTGTGCCCCGCCCGATCCTGACGCCCAGCCAGACCCGCGAACGCGCGGCCCGCCGCACCATCGCGGCGCTGGGCTACAACGAATGCGTGACCTACAGCTTCATTGACGCCGAGGCGGCGGTTCTGTTCGGCGGAGGCACCGACACGGTCAAGGTCGACAACCCGATCTCGTCCGAGATGACCCATCTGCGCCCCGATCTGCTGCCCGGCCTGCTGCGCGCCGCCGCCCGCAATCAGGCGCGCGGATTCACGGACCTCGCCTTGTTCGAGGTCGGCCCCGCCTTTCACGGCGGTGAACCGGGCGATCAGCACCTGCAAGCCTCAGGGCTGCTGGTCGGCTACGCGACCCCCCGCGACCCCCATGCCGCCCGCCGTCCGGTGGATGTCTTCGACGCCAAGGCGGATGCCGAGGCAGTTCTGGCGACCCTGGGCGCCCCGACCCGCGTCCAGATCAGCCGCAAGGTCCCCGCGTGGTTCCACCCCGGCCGAAGCGGTGCGGCCGGCCTTGGCCCCAACACGATGGCCCTGTTTGGCGAACTGCACCCCAAAATCCTGACCGCCTTCGGCATCAAGGGCCCCGCCATGGCCTTTACCATACTGGTCGCCGCCGTCCCCCAGCCCAAGGTCAAGACCCCGACCAAACCCGCCCTGATCCTGTCCGATCTGCCAGCGGTCGAGCGTGACTTTGCCTTCGTGGTCGACATCGCGGTCGAGGCTTTGACAGCCGTCAACGCCGCGATGGGTGCCGATAAGGTGTTGATCGAACAGGTCCGCATCTTCGACCAATTCACCGGCGACAAGGCCGAGGCGCAGATGGGTCCGGGCAAGAAAAGCATCGCCCTGACCGTCCGCCTGCAACCCAGGGACAAAACCCTGACCGATGCCGAAATCGAGGCCACTTCCGCAAAGATCGTCGAAAAGGTCTGCAAAGCCACGGGCGGCACCCTGCGCTCCTGACCATTTCATTCTGACTTAAATATCCAGATCTGAATGCCGTTGGCATTCAGGTCGGTATTCGGCCATGTGGCGGAACTTATTTGCGTCCGAACAGCCGCCCAACGAACCCGCGTGCCTTGCCGCCCGCCTCTTCGACCGAGGCGACTGCGGGGTCCACCATCCGCTCCCAGAATTGCAACCACATCCGCCGCGCCATGAAGATCGCCAAGGCAAGCAGCATCAGAATCACGATGTTGACCCAGGGAACGATCCGCACATCGGGGCCCACGACCGGGGTGATCTTGACCGCGTTGGGATAGATCGACTCGAACGCGATCCGCCAGCCGTAATGGGTGACGCTGACCCATTTCGGCGCTTCGGCAGTGGATTTGTAATCCGAGGCCTCGGCTTTCAGATTGGCGCTGTCAAATTTCAGGTAAGGCGGCCAAAAGCCGGTATCCTCGTTGCGATAGACGATGGGGGTTCCGTCAGGATAGATTGCCTCGATGAAACGAATGTCCGGAGCTGAGGAGGCTAAGGTGCCTGAATCGGGTGCGGCAAAGAAATACTGGTTGATCGAGCCAAGCGGGGTCACCCGATTATAACTGTCGGTGATTCGCACGATATCATGCTGGGGCAGGTTATAGTTCAAGAACACGCCCACGATCACCAGGACCAGCCCCCAGAGTATCCATTTCAACTTACGCATCTTCGCCCCTACAGATAGTTCACGCCATAGACGACGGCCACAAAGACCACCGCCGGCAATACATAGACAAGCCCGATCAGACGACGGCGCAGCCCCCGTTCATATTCGGCCATCCCATCGGCTATATAGGTATCACGGTCCGCAATAACATCACCTGATTCTGGCCCTGATGCGGGTGGAAAGCTGGCGTCGAACTCTTTTTCCAGGCGTTCGCGCCGGACCGACCGCGAGTAAAGGGCGACCAGCAGATAAACGACGGTCGTCAGGACGAACCAAAGGGCCACCACTTGCAGAAATATGATCATCGCGTCATCTCTCGTCCCGCATCTGCAATCCGCGCCGCTTTTCCACCCCCTGTGCCCGGACCAGCCAGATCAGGGCGATGATGGGACCATAAAGCAGACCGAGCGGCAGGGCACGCTGGAAATAGGGCCAGACTCCGGCAGAAAGTGTGCCGTTGGAGTGATAGTAGGACCAGGCCATCACTCCTGCCCCGGCAATCCAGACAAGGCCCGCTGTTGCCAGCATGGCGAGGGTCAGCCTTGTTTGGGACAGGGTGGGACCGGCGAGGAATACGGGCAGGATGACAGTCAGCAGGATCAGCCCGGTCAGGGGCGCAATACCGTTGGTGAAGGTCAGCGGCATTCATGGCCCCCGTGTCAGAGTTCGTCGGCGACAAGTTTCTCGGGGATCAGGCATTTTGCGAGGTCGCCGCCGCAGGTCAGCAGGGTCGCGCCGTTCAGGACGGTGACGGCCTGTATCCGGGTGACAGGGCTGGAGGGGTGGGCGCACCAGCCGGCGAGGCGGCGTTGCGGTGGTGGTTCGCGGCGGCCGGAATGGGCGGCATGGGCGCGGGCGGTGACCATCTCGGTCCGGTAGAACGGGCATCTTGTCATGGGCTTGGCCTTTCAGGGGCAGGTGCTGGCATAGGGTTTACCTTAGGTCGGAGTGCATGCCCATGGTTAAATCAGGGTGGATTTTTACCCGGGACATTCAGGGGGCTCCCACGCGTGGGCTCTTGGGAAAATATAATGGTATCAATTGGATATCCGCCGCCATTAACCAGATTGAAACCTTTGGGCGCGGCCTGTCACACCGGAATGTTGTCGATCAGGCGCACTTCGCCGATCCAGGCGGCGGCCAAAAGGCGCAAGGGGCGGTCGAGCGTGGTCACGGCGTCTAGGCTGGCGGCGTCGCGCAAGTCGATATACTCGACCCGCGCGAAACCGGCGGCAAGGACGGTGGTTTTGCAGGTCTGCAGGGCCTCTGCGACCGGCGCACCAGCGCGGATCGCGCAAGCGGCCGCGGTCATCGCCCCATAAAGGCTGGGGGCGTCGGCGCGGTGCTGGGGCGTCAGGCGGGCGTTGCGTGACGACATGGCAAGGCCGTCAGGCTCGCGGATCGTTTCGCAACCGACGACCCAGACGGCCAGGTTCAGGTCGCGCACAAGCCGGTTGACGACGCGCAGTTGTTGCCAGTCTTTCTGGCCGAAATAGCCGCGATCGGCGAGGGTCATGCCGAACAGTTTGGTCACGACGGTCGCCACGCCATCGAAATGACCGGGCCGCAGTGCCCCCTCTAACGGGCCCGCCACGCCGGCAACGGAAACCGTGGTCACGAAACCGGGTGGGTAGACCTCTTCGGGCAGGGGTGCAAAGATTGCGTCCACGCCGACAGTTGCCAGCAACGCCGCGTCGGCAGCCTCGGTCCGGGGGTATTTCAGCAGGTCGGCCGGGTTGTTGAACTGTTTGGGATTGATGAAAATCGTCACGACCACGCGGTCGCATTCCGCCCTGGCCGCGCGCGCAAGGCTGAGGTGGCCGTCATGCAATGCGCCCATCGTCGGCACCACGCCAACAATCTGACCCGCCGCTTTCCACGCGCGGGACAGGCGGCGCATGTCGGCCACAGACCGCAGGATCTGGGTCACGGGGCGGCCTTGATCAGGGTATCAGGAAAGCCATGCTCGGGGCCGGGGAAACGCCGGGCGCGGACATCGGCGGCATAGGCGGCAATGGCCTGATCTGCTGCAAGGCCAAGCTCGGCATAGCGTTTCACGAATTTGGGCCGGAAATCGGTGAACATGCCCAGCATGTCATCGACAACCAGCACTTGCCCGTCACAATGCAATCCGGCACCGATGCCTATGGTCGGAATGGTCAGACTTTGGGTGATCCGGGCTGCCAGACCCACCGGCACCTTTTCCAGCACCACCGAAAACGCCCCTGCCGCCTCGACCGCCATGGCGTCGGCCATGACGGCCTCCGCCTCACCCTCACGGCCCACGACCTTGTAGCCGCCCAAGGTGTTCACCGATTGCGGGGTCAGGCCGATATGGGCCATCACCGGCACACCGCGCCGGGTCAGAAAGGCGATGGTTTCGGCCATATGGATGCCGCCCTCCAGCTTGACCGAGGGGGCGCCGGTTTCCACCATCAGGCGCGCGGCGTTGCGATAAGCCTGAGCCGGGCTTTCCTCATAGGACCCAAAGGGCATGTCGACGACGGCCATGGCACGGGTCAGGCCGCGTGTCACGGCGCGGCCATGCAGGATCATCATCTCCATCGTCACGCCGAGGGTCGAAGGCAGGCCATGCAGCACCATACCGACCGAATCGCCGACCAGCGCCACGTCGCAATGCGGATCGACCAGACGGGCCATGGGGGTGGTATAGGAGGTCAGCATGACCAGAGGCGCTTGTCCCTTGCGGGCGCGGATGTCAGGCGGCAACACGGGGCGCAGGGGCGAAGTGGCGCTCATTTATCAGGCTCCGCAGCGAATTTGTCGGCTTATAGGGGCATATGACGAAAAAGGCGACAAGAGACTTGTGCCGTGCGGCGGCAGGGTGACTATCGGCCTTGCAAGCTGCGCATAGCTCGGGCGCCCGGGCCAGCGAAAAGCAAAGGCGCTTTGCGCCGCAGCGCAGAGCGGTCAGCCGCCGGCCTGACGCTGGGCGGCTTGATCGGCGGCGCGGGCGGCGGCGTCATAGGCGGCAAGCTCGGGGTCAGCCGCCTCCAACCGCAGGATCTGGTCTGCGTCGACCAGCTTTTGCGCCTGATTTTCCGGCGTATCTGGCACGGCGCGGCCATAGGCGTCGTCGATATAGGGGCCTTCCAGGTCCAGGCTTTCTTGCAGCGTGCGGACATTGACCTTGGCGCCGGTATCGATGCGGTCGTACAGGTCGATGGCGTCCTGATTGTACAGGCGGATGCAGCCTGCCGAGGTGGCATGCCCGATCGAGGCATTTTCGATCGTGCCGTGAATGCGGAAATAGGTGTCGCGCCCGCCACGGTACAGGTACATCGCCCTTGCGCCCAGCGGGTTATCCAGACCACCCGAAAGGCCACCGGCATATTCGGCGTACAGATCGGGCCGGGTGCGGACCATATTGGCGGTCGGCGTCCAGCTTGGCCATTCCTGTTTGCGGCCAATCACGCCCTTGCCCTTGAACGACAGCCCCTCACGGCCCACGGCGATGGCATAGCGCATGGCCATGCCATCCTCCTGAACCAGATACAGTTTGCGGGCGAAGGTGTCGACCACGATGGTGCCGGGCGCGTCGTCGCCATTGTACGAGACCAGTTCCTTGGCGGCGCCCGGATAGAACAAATGCGCCTCGACGGCGGGGATCAGGAATTCGCCATCCTGGACCGCCTCATAGCCGGGTGGGGCCATGGCTGCGGGACGGTCATTGACCGGAGAATGCGGTTTGCCGCAGGCGGCCAGCAAGGCCAGTACGGTCAAGGCAGCAAAATGTGTCAGTAGTCTGGTCACGGCCACGTCCTGATCAGTCAAAAAGAACAGATTGCATCCATGCCACAGTGCCGCGCCCCGTCAACCCCTTGAGGCAAAAGACCGCGTGAACCGGGCATTTACAGCGCGCGCGCCGCCGAGATCAGCATGATCGGGATGCCATCGCGGATCGGAAAGGCCAGCCGTGCCGCCTCGGACAGCAGTTCCTGACGTTCGGCGTCATAGCGCAGCGGGCGTTGGGTCTGGGGGCAGATCAACGCCTCCAGCATGCGGCGATCGATGATGGGGCCATTCAGAGGTCCAGTCGAAGGGCCAAGATCGGCCGCGTCATCGGTGGTTTCGGCGGTCATTGCAGGGTTTCGTCTTTGGAACCATGACCTTGCAAGGCAAAGGCGATCAGGGTTTGCAGGATGCGGCGGCGTTCGGGCAGGGTTTGCGCTTCCAGCAAAGCCTGCTTTTCTTCGGGGGCAAAGGGGCAGAGCATGGCCAGTATGTTGACCAGCATTTCGTCATCGGCCTCTTTCAGGTTGGACCAGTCGGTGCCCATCTTGCTGGCCTGGAGGTAGCGCGCAAGGTCCTTGAGGAAGACGCGGCGGTCCAGATCGGGGTCGGATTGCGCGTCGCCCAGATCGACGGCATAGCCGGTGAAATCGACGCGGGCGCGGCGATAGGGTTGGAAACCGGTCACCTCCTCCCGCAGGGCGAATCGGGCTGTGCCGGTCAGGGTGATCATGTAGCGGCCATCCTCGGTCTCGGAAAACGAGGTCAGGCGACCGGCGCAACCGACCTGGACAAGTGCATCGCCCTCGCCCCTCGGCTGGATCATGCCGATCAGGCGGCGGTCGCTTTTCAGACAATCCTCGATCATCGCCAGATAGCGCGGTTCGAAGATGTGCAGGGGCAGGCGGGCGCGGGGCAGCAGCACGGCACCGGGCAGCGGGAAAATCGGGATGGTGTCGGGCAGATCGGCAAGCGTCATCATGGGCAGTCACCTTGTGCAGGACATGCCCTGATGGCAGCGCTGGGGTGGGTTGATCGGGTCATGTCCCGCATCTAGGACGGTTTTGCGATCAGGCAAAGATCATCGACGACAGGCGACGACGTCCGGCCAGAACGATCGGGTCCTGCGGTTTCAGCGCGCCGAAGATCGTGAACAACTGCGTCTTGGCCGCGCCGTCGTTCCAGTCGCGGTCCAGTTTGAACAGATCCAGCAGGGTCGTCACCGCCTCGTCGACCTTGCCCGACGCATGCTGGGCGGTGGCGAGGTCGAAGCGGGCCTGACGGTCCTCGGGGTCGCGGGCGACGGCGGCGCGCAGCAGATCCTCGGGGCCGGCTTTGGCGGCCTGGCGGGCCAGTTCGATCTGCGCCTTGGCTGCCGTCACCTCGGGCGAGGTGGCAATCTTGGCGGGGGCGGCGTCGGCGATTTCCTGCGCCTTGTCCAGATCGCCCAAGGCCAGATGCGCGCGCACGAGGCCACCATAGGCGGCGGCATTCTCGGGCTCTTCGGCCAGAACGGCGGCAAAGGTTTCGGCGGCGTCGGCGGCCGCACCTTCGGCCAGCATCGCCTCGGCGGCTTCGATCGCCTCGGCAAGGCCGCCGTCTTCGGGGTTCATCGCGGCCAGTTTCTCGACGAATTTCTTGATTTCGGAATTGGGCACGGCGCCCTGGAAGCCATCGACCGGCTGGCCCTGAAAGAAGGCATAGACGGTCGGGATCGACTGGATACGCAGTTGTTGGGACAATTGCGGCGCGCGGTCGATGTCAATCTTGACCATGCGGACGCGGCCCTTGGCAGCTGTCACGGCGGCCTCCAGCTGCGGGCCCAGCGTCTTGCACGGGCCGCACCACGGTGCCCAGAAATCGACGATCACCGGCACGGTCTGGCTCATCTCGATCACGTCTTTCATGAACGTGGCCTCGGTGCCTTCCTTGATCAGGTCGGTCGGGACTTTGGTCGCTTCGGCTACTCCGAACATGGGCTGTCCTTTGATAGGTTCGATTTGCCCTATATGCGCGTTGGGTTGCGTGTCGCCAAGGGGTTGCGGCAGATAGATTGATTGTGCATCCCCCCAAGGGATGAATAAAACGCTTGGTAAATCGGCACGAGCCTTTAAGGACTGGACAGATGAAGATAGAACCGACCGCCCTGCTGGATGTGCTGATCCTGACACCGGACCGCATTGGCGATGACCGTGGCTGGTTTTGCGAGACGTTCAACGCTGCAAAGCTGCGCGATCTGGGGATTTATATGCACTGGGTGCAGGACAATCACTCGATGTCGGGCAAGGTTGGCACGCTGCGCGGTCTGCATTATCAACGTCCGCCTTTTGCGCAGGACAAGCTGGTGCGCTGCACCAAGGGCGCGATCCTCGACGTGGCGGTGGATTTCCGGGTGGGATCGCCACTGTTCGGCCGCTGGGTCGGGGTGGAGCTGACGCCCCAGAATGGCCGCCAACTGCTGGTGCCCAAGGGGTTTTTGCACGGCTTTGTCACGTTGCAGCCCGAGACCGAGGTGCAGTATAAATGTTCCGAGGTCTATGCGCCCGATTGCGATGGTGCGGTGCGGTGGGATGACCCGCAGATCGGTGTGGACTGGGGGGTTGCAACGCCGGTTCTGTCGGGCAAGGACGCTGTGGCGCCGTTTCTGGCTGACGTGGTCAGCCCGTTCAGCTGGGGGTCGGCATGAAGCTGCTGGTCACTGGCGGGGCGGGGTTCATCGGGTCGGCCGTGGTGCGGCTGGCGGTGGCGCGGGGTCATGAGGTGGTCAATCTGGATGCACTGACCTATGCGGCCTGTCTGGACAATGTCGCCTCGGTCGCCGGGTCGAACCTGTATTCGTTCGAGCAGGCGGATATTCGGGACCGCGCGGCGTTGGACAC
Organism: Rhodobacterales bacterium; assembly: GCA_038323315.1. Classification (GTDB taxonomy): domain Bacteria; phylum Pseudomonadota; class Alphaproteobacteria; order Rhodobacterales; family Rhodobacteraceae; genus Stagnihabitans. The sequence goes on from JBBQGU010000034.1 coordinate 16,767, forward strand.
GGTGTTTGCGCGGCACCGCCCGGATGCGGTAATGCATCTGGCGGCGGAAAGTCATGTCGACCGGTCAATCGATGGGCCAGGGGATTTTATCGCCACCAATGTGACCGGGACGTTCAACATGCTGGAGGCGGCGCGGGCCTATTGGGTCAGCGCACGGCCTGCCGGGTTCCGGTTTCACCACATCTCGACCGATGAGGTGTTCGGGTCGCTGGGGGCCACAGGGCAGTTTACGGAAGATAGCCCGTATGATCCCCGCAGCCCCTATTCCGCGTCCAAAGCCGCGTCAGATCATCTGGTGCGGGCCTGGGGGGAAACCTATGGCCTGCCGGTGGTGATGACCAATTGTTCCAACAATTACGGGCCATTCCACTTTCCTGAAAAGCTGATTCCGGTGGCAATCCTGAACGCTTTGGCGGGGCGTCCCATCCCGGTCTATGGCAAGGGCGAGAATGTGCGGGACTGGCTTTATGTCGAGGACCATGCCGATGCGCTGTTGACGGTGTTGGAGCGTGGGGTCTTGGGCCGCAGTTATAACATCGGCGGCGAGAATGAGGCGCGGAACATTGATCTGGTCGGCAAGATTTGCGCCTTGCTGGATGAGATGCAGCCATCGGGTGCGCCCCACGCCCGGCTGATCGAGTTTGTGACCGACCGTCCGGGCCATGATGCCCGCTATGCCATCGATCCGTCGCGGATACGGGAGGAGTTGGGCTGGCGGCCATCCGTGACGCTGGACGAGGGTTTGCGGCGGACGGTGCGGTGGTATCTGGACAACGAGGCGTGGTGGCAACCGTTGCAGGCGCGGGCCGGTGTTGGGCAGCGACTGGGGGTTCAGCCGTGAAGGTGCTGGTGTTCGGCCAGACGGGGCAGGTGGCACGGGAACTGGCGCGGCGGGTGCCGGTGGGTGTGACGGTTCAGTTTCTGGGGCGGGATCAGGCGGATTTGGCGGACCCTGCGGCCTGTGCGGCGGTGATTGTGGGGGCGGATTGCGATGTGGTGATCAATGCGGCCGCCTGGACGGCGGTGGACAAGGCGGAGGTTGAGGAGGCGGCGGCGACGGTGGTGAATGGCGACGCACCTGCGGCGATGGCGCGGGCCTGTGCCTTGAGGGGGGTGCCGTTTCTGCATATCTCGACCGATTACGTGTTTGATGGGGCGGGGACACGGGCCTTTGCGCCCGGCGATGCGACCGGGCCGCTGGGGGCCTATGGGCGGTCGAAACTGCTGGGCGAACAGGGGGTTGCGGCAGCGGGGGGGCGGTGGCTGGTGCTGCGCACATCGTGGATCGTGTCGGCGCATGGCGCGAATTTCGTCAAGACGATGCTGCGGCTGGGAGCCGAGCGCGCCGTTTTGAATGTGGTGGCCGATCAGGTCGGCGGGCCGACGCCGGCGGCGGCGATTGCGGACGCGTTGTATGTCTGTGCGGCGGCGATGGTCGCGGGGGCCGATGGCGGGATGCACCATTTCGCGGGCGCGCCCGATGTGTCCTGGGCCGCGTTTGCGCGGGCGATCATGGTGGCGGGCGGGTTGGACTGCGTGGTGCAGGACATCCCCAGCACGGCCTATCCGACCCCGGCGCAGCGGCCGATGAATTCGCGGCTGGACTGTGGGTCGCTGGTGCGATTTGGTTTGGCGCGACCGGATTGGCGGGCGGCTTTGGCGGATATAGTGCAGGATTTGAGGGCGATATGACACGCAAGGGTATCATTCTGGCGGGCGGATCTGGCACGCGGTTGTGGCCGATCACGATGGGCACCTCAAAGCAGTTGCTGCCGATC
>JBBQGU010000035.1:0-18500 GCA_038323315.1 Rhodobacterales bacterium
CGTGATCCCGGTCTCGCCGCGCTCGGCGGTGATGACGGTCGACAGCCCGCGCTCTTTCAACCAGTCGAACAGCCGCCGCAGTTCGCTGCGCAGGATGGCCTCGTTGGGGATACCGGCAAACAGCGTATCGATACTGTCGAGCACCACGCGCTTGGCCTTGATCCGGTCAACGGCATGGGCGAGCCGGATGAACAGGCCTTCGAGGTCGAAATCGCCGGTTTCGATGGTCGCCTGGCGGTCGAGATGGACATAATCGATGGCGAGCAGGTTGCGCTGGCGCAGGGCCGCCAGATCGTATCCGAGCGACGCACTGTTGACCTCGAGGTCTTTGAGGCCTTCGTCGAAGGAGATGAGGACGCCCGGCTCATCGTCCTGCAGCGCCCCGCGCACAAGAAACGATATGCCAAACAGCGTCTTGCCGGAACCTGGCCCGCCGCACACCAGCGTCGGTCGCCCCGCAGGCAAGCCACCATTGGTGATCTCGTCGAGGCCGGGAATGCCGGAGGGGGATTTGCTGATCGTCTGGTTCATCTATCGCGCACCCTTGAATCGGGCCAACATTCCCCTGATTGGCCCGATATTTGATTGCAATCTTGCCTTAAACGGCACTTTTTTCAAGCATTTTCCGTCGACGCGTGTGTTGGCGTGTCTGCGTAATTCAAACCTGTCGAGCCGCGTTCATTCGGTTTGCCATCGTGACTTTCATGCGAACGACTGTGGCCCGCAAGCGCCAGATTACGGCAAGGATGGGCTTACTCGCGCGACATATCTGCACTGCGTCCTTAGGCCACCGATGACAGCAATTTCGTAGTTCTCCAACGCCATCTGCATCGACCTCAACGCACTCGTTACAAGAGACGCTGACTCAATGAACCGCGTGCGCCTTTTCATTTTCTCTCGACCAGATGCCGGAACCCCGACTTTCGGCCATGCTCTTGCTTCAGCCGGGCGACAGCGGTGGCGTGCGGCTCACACGTCGCGTAATCCTCGATCCTTTCGGCCAGCGTCGCGCATTCGGTCAGGTGCTGGGCGGCGTAGCCGTAGCGTTTTTATCTCGCCTTCGACGGGGTAAACTCGATCATGGCTCTCAAAGCCAGCGTGGCGGCAAGCGGGTGGCGCTCTGAGAGGACCTCAAATCGCGCAGGTATTCAGACACGCGCGTGCCTTCGAAACAGGTCCGGCGAAATGCCTGCGCCTCGGCTTTGCGATCAAGCGCCTCCAGGACCTCGAGGCGGGTATCCTGCCATTCGCGGGGCACCCAACTGTCCTTGCCCGTACCAGCGCGTTCGATGAAACCAAGCGCACCCTCTGCCCTGCCAGCGGCCAGCAGACGCGCCGCGATTTCGGCAGCGATCTGCAGCACCTTTCGCGTCCTCGCATCGTATTGGGCGATGAAGGCATCCACGTCGCCCATGGCATCGCCGGTGTCCTTCAACGCCATCTCCACCATGCTTTTCTTCCATCAGATGCGCAGAAGTCGCGCCGCCGCTGCCATAAGCGCCTCGGTCGGGTCGGTCGGTGCGATCTACTCCTTGATTGCCTGAAGCTGACTTTGCAGGTCGGTGGCAAGCGGCTTGCGATTTTGCCAGTTCACGAAGCTGCGCGCCCGTAATTTCAATGTGTTCGTTGACTGAAATCGATGATCTCCACTGTAGGGACAGCCATGATTATTGCGCAGGATCGCTCATGCCCAAACTGTCCAAACGCACCATCGACGCGACCGAGCCGCAAGCGATGGAGTTTTTCCCTTGGGACGAGGGAATCCCCGGCTTCGGACTACGCGTGATGCCAAGCGGGCGCAAAAGCTTCGTGGTGCAGTATCGTGCAGGGCGACGTCCGCGACGCATGAGCCTCGGACCCAGCACCGTGCTGACCTGCGATCAAGCGCGCACCCGGGCGATCACGATCATCGCCGCTGTAAAGAATGGCGAGGATCCTGCGGCTGATCGGGCTGCCAAACGCAATGCCGCCACAGTCAGCGATCTGGCGGAGCGCTTCGACAAGGAGCATATCGCTGTGCGCCTCAAGGCGAGCACGGCGAAGGAATATCGGGGCAACCTCAGACGTTTCATCCTGCCCGCTCTGGGCCGATTGGCCGTGCCGGAAATCACCCGCGCCGACGTGGCAAAGTTCCATTTCACGCGTCCCATCAGTTTGGTAATATCCCAGGACCCGCTGCACGGCAGAGCATGTTTACATGCGCGAGAGTGAGATCTGATTGGGCGCTTCGGCCAACAGTTCGGATTTTTGGTAGACTGGATGACGGCGCTGCCGACGTCGTTCCGCCACTCCGCATGGGCGGCGAGGATGCGATACTTTTTGCTGATTGAGCAAAGGTAGACGCCTTCATCAAGCAGCGTCGCGTAGACCTAGGTCGGGGTCTGGTCGGCGAAGCGAGGGGTCCGCAGTTCGGCAAGCACCTGATCGCGTTCGTTTTCCGGCCCGGTTGTTTCAGGCGGCGCACGCGGTGAGGGTGCCCGCGACAGTTCCGCCCCGGATTTCAAACCAAGACACTCCCCAACAGACTAGCCGCCCCTCCGCCCTTGTGGCATGAAAGGAGCATTGACAGGGGGACCACCATGGCGTTCGGCAAGGGACATCACCTTCACCTCATCGACGGCTCGGCCTTCATCTTCCGCGCGTATCACGCGCTGCCACCCCTGACGCGCAAATCCGACGGGCTGCCGGTGGGGGCTGTCGCGGGGTTCTGCAACTTGATGTGGAACCAGCTGTCTGTCGGTGGCGGCAAAACCGCTGCGACCCACATCGCCGTGGTGTTCGACGCCGGGGCGCACACCTTCCGCAACGACCTGTACGACCAGTACAAAGCCAACCGCCCCCCCCTCCCCGAGGACCTTCGCCCGCAATTCCCCCTGACCCGCGACGCTACCCGCGCCTTCAACGTCGCCTGTATCGAGATGCAGGGCTATGAGGCCGACGACATCATGGCCACCCTCGCCATCCAGGCGCAGGCCGCTGGCGGAGGGTGTACCATCATCTCCTCCGACAAAGACTTGATGCAGATGATTGGTCCCGGTATCGACATGTTCGACCCGATGAAGAACAAATCCATCGGCCCCGACGAGGTGTTCGAAAAGTTCGGTGTCGACCCCGCCCGCGTCGTCGATGTCCAATCCCTCGCCGGTGACGGCGTCGATAACGTCCCCGGCGCCCCCGGCATCGGCCTGAAAACCGCCGCCCTGCTGATCCAGGAATACGGCGACCTCGACACCCTTCTCGCCCGCGCCCACGAAATCAAACAGCCCAAACGCCGCGAATCCCTGACCGACAACGCTGCCCAGATCCGCCTCTCCCGCACCCTCGTCCAACTCAAACGCGACACCCCCGTCGAAGTCACCCTTGACGAACTGGAGGTCCGCAAACCTGACCCCGACATCTTGCTGAAATTCCTCGCGGCGATGGAGTTTCGCACCCTCTCGACCCGCATCGCGACCAAACTGAAGGTCGCCGCCCCGGTGATCGAGGATACCAAAGGTTACGAAATCGTCGGTGCCCATGCCGAAGTCGCGGCACAAGACCGCCTTCCGTTCAACCACGCTGCCTATACCTGCATCACCGACGCCACGACCCTGTCCCAATGGATCGCCCGCGCCCGCGACCGTGGCTACCTTGCGGTCGACACCGAAACCACCTCGCTCAACGAAATGGTGGCCGAGATTGTCGGCATTTCCCTGACCTCGGACTCCGGCACCGCCGCCTATATCCCCATCGGCCACCGCAAAGGCGACGACCTGTTCAACTCCAGCGCCCTGACCGATGGCCAGATGCCGCTGAATGACGCCCTGACCCTGCTGAAACCCCTGCTCGAAGACCCCGCCGTTCTGAAAATCGGCCACAACATGAAATATGACGCAAAAATCTTCGCCCGCAACGGCATCGCTATCGGCCCCATCGACGACACCATGCTGATGTCCTACGCCATGCATGCTGGCAAACATAACCACGGCATGGACCTGCTGTCCGACACCTATCTCGGCCACAAACCCATCCCGATCAAAGAGTTGATCGGCTCCGGCAAGGCGCAGGTCACATTCGACCGCGTTGCCATCACCGCCGCCACCGAATACGCCGCCGAGGATGCCGACGTCACCCTTCGCCTGTGGCAAACCTTCAAGCCCAACTTGCACCGGGCGAAAGTCACCACCGTGTATGAGACCATGGAACGCCCCCTCGTCCCGGTTCTGGCCCAGATGGAAATGGCCGGTATCCAGGTCGACCGCCAAACCCTGTCCCGCATGTCCGGCGCCTTCGCCCAAAAGATGGCCGCGCTGGAGGAGGAAATCCACATTCTCGCCGGCGAGAAATTCAACGTGGGCTCCCCCAAACAACTGGGCGAGATTCTGTTCGACAAGATGTCCCTGCCCGGCGGTGAAAAGGGCAAGACCGGCGCCTATGCCACCGGCGCCGACATTCTGGAAGACCTCGCCACCGAACACGAACTGCCCGGCAAAATCCTCGACTGGCGGCAGCTGTCCAAGCTGAAATCCACCTATACCGACGCCCTGCAAGACCACATCAACCCCGACACCGGCCGCGTCCACACCAGCTATTCCATCAGCGGTGCCATCACCGGGCGGCTTTCCTCGACCGATCCCAACCTGCAAAACATCCCGGTCCGCAGCGAAGAAGGCCGCCGCATCCGCGAAGCCTTTGTCGCTCCTGCGGGCAAGGTCTTGGTATCCCTCGACTATTCCCAAATCGAACTGCGCATCCTCGCCCACATCGCCGACATTCCGGCCTTGCAAGACAGCTTCCGCCAAGGCATCGACATCCACGCCATGACCGCGTCCGAGATGTTCAACGTCCCCCTCGATCAGATGACCCCCGACATCCGCCGCCAGGCCAAGGCGATCAACTTCGGCGTCATCTACGGTATCTCGGGCTTCGGCCTCGCCCGCAACCTGCGCATCCCGCGCGCACAGGCCCAAGGCTTCATCGACCGCTATTTCGAACGCTTTCCGGGCATCAAGGAATACATGGCCGCCACCGTGAAATTCGCCCAAAGCCACGAATACGTCCAGACCCTGTTCGGCCGCAAAATCCACACCCCCGAGATCAACCAGAAAGGCCCCGCCCAAGGCTTCGCCAAACGCGCCGCAATCAACGCGCCGATCCAAGGGACAGCCGCCGACGTGATCCGCCGCGCCATGATCCGCATGCCCGACGCGATCAAAAACATCCCGGCCAAGATGCTGCTGCAAGTGCACGACGAACTGCTGTTCGAGGTCGAAACCGACGCCGCCCCCGCCCTGATCGCCGCCGCCAAAGCCACGATGGAGGGCGCCGCCCACCCCGCCGTCCACCTGAAAGTCCCCCTGATCGTCGAGGCAGGGCAGGGGCCGAACTGGGCGGCGGCGCATTGAAATTCTTGGCATCTGCCTCATCTGGGAATGACATGGTCTGCCTGCTGGCTGCCGATCCCTTATGGGCACTGTTCCGCTTAAGTCGCGTCAATCCTTCCCTGAAAGCTATTGTTCCGCGCCAACCGCGCTTGCGTTACTCATCCACACCACCAGCCTGATAGACTTGCACAACATCCATCTGGAACGGGTTGAATCGCCTCACTTGCCCCTCCGTACCCGCCCAAATACTCATCTGCCTGAACAACCCGCAAAGCGACCCGAAACCGGCGCAATCAAATCCGCTCGACCAAGCGTCCCATCACCCGGCCCGCCAGAATGTGCAAATGGTAGTGCGGCACCTCCTGCATTCCATGCACCCCGGCATTGGTGATCCCGCGATAGCCGTCTCCGGGGGCAATCCCCAATTCAGCGCAAACCGTGGCCGCAGTCCGGTGAAAATCGACGATTTCCTCGGCACTTGCCTCGGCGGCAAAATGGTCAAAGTTCACATAGGGCCCCTTGGGCACCACAAGGATATGGATCGGGGCCTGCGGATGAATATCGTGAAACACCAGCGTATGGGCGCTTTCCATCGCGGTCTTGTTCGGGATTTCACCACGCAGGATACGGGCAAAGATGTTCGTCGGGTCATAGTCATACATGATGTCAGTCCACAAAAAGATAAGCGGTTGCAGCGATTTCACGGGCCTTTTCGGGCGAGATGTCCAGAAACTCTGCCAGCGGCAGGGTGTTTTCCTGAACAGTAGCAGATTGGCGGATGCGCGAGAATCCCGGAAAGTTGGCGTCGCGCAAACGGTCGCTTTCAAAGCGCACGTCATAGCGGATGGTGGGCAGCAGTCGGTCGATCACCTCGGGCGGGGTGCGCTGACCGGCCAGGCCGACACGGCGGGCATGGCCGATCAGGTAGTCGTCGCTGAACTCGCACTGGATTTCCAGCAGATGCACCTTGGCCTTGTCGTTGTAAAAGTCCTGCATCAGGTCGGTATTGGCCGGGTCGATGCAGATGATCAGATGGTCCGTCTGCCAATAGTCGAACAGCATCCGCACCAGGGCCCGCCGGTGCCGCGTCCGTTTTTCCAGCGTCGTCTGAATACCGCCAAGGTCTGGTAACGGCGTGTCCGCCTCGTTGAACAGATAGTCGACTGCGGCCATGTCGGTCACCTGCCGCACCCGCTCGACCAGCCGCTTGGCGACATGCCATTTCTTGCAGGTCACCATCAGCAGGGTCCGTTCGCGGCCCAGCGAGCTTTCCGCCTCCCAAAATCGCGGCGCAAAGCGTCGGCCTATCCTGCCCCGCCCGGACAGGAATTTGAACAGGCTTGGCCCCTCGGCCGAGATACCGAATGACACGCCCTTGGCCGCATACAATTTGCCCAGACGTTCCTTCAGGTCTATGGCATCCGGGCTGATCTTGCGTGCAAACAGGTAATCCTGACTGATCAGCAGGTCATACTGATCGTTGTAAAAGGTCAGCGGCATGCCGTAATCGGTGAACATCAGGAATGTCAGGGTCCGGCTGCGAATTTCTGCCTCGGGCACCAGATGGCGCACGATGGTCTGAAAGAAGGTCTCGTCCGGGATCCATGTCGTCCGAAAGAACCGCATGATATCCGGGCGTTTCTGGCTGAACTCCAGCACCCATTCCACGGTCCGTCGCCGCAGACACCACCACTGGCTGCCGATCTGCATCTGAATGTCAGCGGGTACTTTCCGCTCGACCCCCAAGCGGCGCTGCAGGGTCATCGCGCCGTAGAACAGCGCCTTCTGCGTCCGCTCGTTGAACCAATGCCGGTAGATCAGCCGTTCTTCCCGGATGCCGGTCTTGATCCAGTCGCTGGCGAAAAAGTCGAAACTTTCGATATAATCGACATCGTGGCAGTCCAGGAAGTCACGGGCATATTCGGCGGTCTTGGTCGGCATGCAGTCGCCAGACAGCATGTAGAAGTGGGTGGCGCGGGGAAACGCCTCGACCGCCGCCTGAACTGCCAGAATCGTGGCCCCGACCAGCGACCAACCACCCCACCCGCATTTCAACCGCTTCTGCGCAAAGGTCACAGCCGGATTGGTGGCCAAGGCGGCCCGGATCTTGTCGAAATCCCTGGTCGCGGCCCTGGCGTCAAAGTGGATCGCCAGAAAGTCACCCGCCGCCGTCAACCGCTCCGCCTGCGCAATCACCCCATCGGGGTCCTTGTGACACAAAAGAATATACGCGATTTTCGCCATTTTTGAAACAGTACCGCCCGGTTTACCTGCTTTGTTGCGCAAGATAGCTTTATCAGTCATTGAAAAGACAGAGTTTGTTTGCTTTTTGTGGATAGATTTCAGCGTTCGCCGCCGACTGACAAAATAAACGCCAAGGAGGCGCTGTTTCATGGGTTTTCCCGGAACGTGGATGACGGAAAGCGCAAATGTGGTCTACCGGGTGGTGCCCAAATGCGCCTGCTCGACCATCGGTCAGATCATGTTCCATGGCGATCACGGGCGGTTTTTCGACGGTGACATCCACGACGCCCAAGCCGGCTTACACAAATGGTCGATGGAGGCGAGCCAGCCCCTGATCGAAAAGGCCGTGAAAAATCACAAGGTCTTTGCCTTCACCTGTGTGCGCAACCCCTATACCCGCGTGCTGTCATCGTTCTTCGACAAGATCTGCGGCATTCAGCGCAACGGCAAACGCTACCGTGGCAATCTCGTGCCGCTGATCATCCAGAAATACGGGATCGAGGTTGGCGGCGACGATGGCAAACAGGATTTCGACCAGATCGCCAGCTTCCGCCGGTTTCTTCTCTTCGTCCGCGACACCATCCGCTTCAAAAAACCGATGGAGCCTGACATTCACTGGTCGGCCATGGCTGGCCATGTCTCGACCTTCATCGTCAACGGCGGCCGCTACAACAAGATCATCTTCACCGAGAAATTCGACGAAGGCATGGATCAGGTCCTCGCCCGGATGAACCCCGCCCACCCGATCAACCTGAAAACCATCCCCCGTTTCAACGAAAGCGAAGGCCACGGCCCCGTGCGCGCCCACCCGGTCGAGGCGTATTTCGACGACCTGTCGATGCACCTGATGTGGGAAATCTACAAACGCGATTTCCAGTTCTTCAAATACGATTTCGCCAACCCTGCCAACAAGATGCCTGTGGCCGAGATCGACCTGGACGAGGTTCACGCCAAACTGGGCGACTGATCTTGCTGTTCACTTTGGCTGAAATATCCCCGCCGGAGGCTCTTTTGGCCAATCTCGAACGCTCCGCGGGGGATATTTAGATCAAAATGAAAGAGCAAAATGCTCACGCAACCATCGCTGCGGCCTTCTTCAAATCCACCGAGACCAGTTGGCTTACCCCTCGCTCCACCATGGTCACTCCATACAGCCGGTCCATACGCGCCATGGTGACGGCATGGTGGGTGATCACCAGAAACCTGGTCTCGGTCCGCCGCGTCATCTCGTCCAGCAGGTCGCAAAACCGTGTCACGTTCGCATCGTCCAACGGGGCGTCCACCTCATCCAGCACGCAGATCGGGGCCGGGTTGGCCAGAAACACCCCAAAGATCAACGCCAATGCCGTCAGGGTCTGCTCGCCCCCCGACAGCAGCGACAGGGTGGACAGGCGCTTGCCCGGCGGTTGGCACAAAATTTCCAACCCTGCCTCCAGCGGATCATCGCTTTCCACCAGTTGCAACCGCGCCTCCCCGCCGCCGAACAGATGGGCGAACAGCGTACCAAAGTTGGCGTTGACCAGTTCAAACGCCGTCAGCAACCGTTCACGCCCCTCGCGGTTCAGCCCGGCGATGCCGGTGCGCAGCTTCTTGATCGCTTCCTCAAGGTCCAGCTTCTCTGCCGCCAAGGCATCATATTCCCCCGACACCGTCTTGGCATCCTCTTCGGCACGCAGGTTCACGGCGCCCAACGCCTCGCGTTGGCGCTTCAGTCGGGCAGTGTCGGTTTCCAGTTGGTCAATATCGGGCATCCGGTCGGGGTCAATTTTCAGCGTGTCCAGCAGTTGGTCGGGCGTGGCACCCGCATCCTCGGCAATCCGTTCCGCGGCCAGCCGTGTCCCATCACGGGCCGCCTCGGCGCGGGCCTCGGCGCGGGCACGGGCTTCGCGGGCCTCGGAGGCGGTGCGTTCGGCCTCGCGTTCGTGGTCTTGTGCATAGCGCAGAGCGGTTTCAGCACCGGCCAAAGCGTCAGCGGCATCGCGGCGACGTGTTTCGGCGGTCGCGATGGCCTCGCCGATCTCCGCCCGTTTGACGGCGAGTTCGTCGGGCAGGGCGGACAGGCCCGCCAGTTCCGCCTCAGCCTCGCTCCGGCGGGCTTGCAACTCGGCGACACGTTTTTCGGCGGTGTCCAGACGGTGCCGCCAGCCGGACAACTCCTTGACCGCCTCTTGCCGCCGTCGCACCCGCGCGTCGCCGTCGCGGCGCAATTCGTCATGCGTCCCGCGCCGACCCATCATCTGCACCCGCGCCCCATCCACCACCAGCCTGGCGCGGTCGACATCCAGCCGTGACGACGCCAGATCGCCCAGATCGTTCAGCGCCGCCTCGGCCTCGACCAGCCGGGCGTGAGCCCCACCGGCATTTTCGGCATGGCGGTCTTGCGCCAGCAAAGCTGCCTCCAGCTTGCCTGCGGCAATGGACCTGTCAGCCTCGGCGCGGGCAGCGGCACGGTTTACCTCGGTCACGCGGGCATCGGCCGACCGCCGTGCCTCGCGCGCCATCTGATCGGCGCGGGCCAGATCAGCCAGCCGCGCCTGCAACGCATCATGCGCCTGCGCCGCACCGCCGGCCCGTGCCGCCACCTCCTCCAGATCGCGTTTCAGCTGGCCCAACCGGTTCAACTGGCGCAGGCGCAGGGCCGCCGCCGAAGGGGCATCTTCCGCGCCCGAACGGTAGCCGTCCCACCGCCACAGATCGCCTTCAAGGCTGACAAGCCGCTGCCCGGGCAGCAGTTCTGCCTGCATATTTGCACCATCCGATGCCTTGACCAACCCGGTCTGCGCCAAGCGCCGGTCCAGCACGGCAGGGGCGCCGACATGGCTGGCCAAGGCGGCGGCGCCATTGGGCAGGGGTTGGGGGTTGTCATAGGGGTCCAGCACGATCCAGCCCGACCGTGCGGCCCCCGAAACTTCGGGCGCCCGCAGATCATCGGCCAAAGCCGCACCCAACGCTGCCTCATAGCCCGGTTCCACCACCAGCCGGTCCAGCAGTTGCGACCCCGCCTGCGTCTCTCGCGCCACCAGTTTCGCCAACGCCGCCACTTCGGCCCGGATCGCATTGGCCTCGCCCTCCGCCGAAGACCGCGCTGCCCGCGCCTCCGCCTCCCGTTCCTGCGTAACCGCCCGCGCCTCCTCTGCCGCGTGCAACATCGCCTCCGCCTCGGCAGCCAGCGCCTCAGCCGCCCCTTGCGCCGCCTCGGCCCCCACGAATGCCCCGGATGCCGCCGCCAGTGCCTGCTCTGCCGCGCCCGCCGTGGCCACAGCCCGCGCCATATCTGCCTCGGCCTTGGCAATCGTCGTGCGGCAATCGGCCAGTAACCGCTGTGTCGAGCCATGCCGCGCCGACAACCGCGCCGCATCCTCGGTCGCCTGCGACAGCGTCCCTTCGGCATAGCCCAGTTGCGTCGCGGCCTCGTGCGCCGCCACGGCCGCCACGGCCAATCCAGCCTCATGCCCCTCTGACGCCCGCAACAACTGGGCAATCTCCCAATCCAGCCGCGCAATCGTGTCACCGGCGTCGCGGTTCAGCCCGGCCTCACGCTCCATATCCGACGAAAGTTGCCTGACCCGCCCCTTCAGCGTCTCAACCGAGGTCCGCGCCCGCGCCTCTTGCTCATCCAGCGACGCGCGCTGCACGACCAAACGTTGCAGTATCGCCGCCGCAATCGCCGCATCTTCACGCCGGGGCGGCAGGGCATCCTCGGCCGTCTCACGCGTCTTGCCCGCCGCCCGCGCGGCCGCCTCGGCCACAGCGGCCTGTGACAGACGTTGCCGCAAACCGGCATCCGCCTCGGCGCGCACGATCTCGGCCTCGCGCCAGCGGCGGAACAGCAGCAACCCCTCGGCCCGGCGCAGGTCTTCGCCGATCTCGCGATATCGCGCCGCCTGTTTGGCCTGCCGGTTCAGCAGCGACAACTGCTGCGCCAGCGCCTCCAGCACGTCATCCACGCGGGTCAGGTTCACCTCGGCTGCCGACAGCCGCAACTCGGCCTCGTGCCGCCGCTGGTACAGGCCGCTGATTCCCGCCGCCTCCTCCAATATCATCCGCCGCGCCTTGGGTTTGGCGTTGATCAGTTCCGTGATCTGCCCCTGCCGCACCAAAGCCGGGCTATGCGAGCCGGTCGAGGCATCGGCAAACAGCATCTGCACATCCCGCGCCCGCACCTCCTTGCCATTGTTGCGATAGGCCGAGCCCGCCTCGCGCGTGATCCGCCGCGTGATCTCGATCTGATCGGCGTCGTTGAACCCGGCAGGGGCCAGCCGCTCCGCGTTGTCGATGATGATCGCCACTTCCGCAAAATGTCGCGCGCCCCGGCTACTGGCACCGTTGAAGATGACATCGTCCATCCCCGCGCCGCGCATTGCGCTTGCCCGGTTCTCGCCCATGACCCAGCGCAACGCCTCCAACAGGTTCGACTTGCCGCAGCCATTCGGCCCTACCACGCCGGTCAACCCCTCATGGATCACCAGATCCGTAGGGTCGACAAAGCTTTTAAAGCCGTTCAGGCGCAGGCGTGTCAGGCGCAAATCGGGGTCCCTTGGGCTTGGGTGGTCGTGCATTCTTGGTCTATGGGGCGGGCATGTCAACCTCTTGCATGGGCCTTGCGGTCGGGGCAGGTTGACGTGATGATCGAACCCGGCCTGCCATATCGTGCCATCGACCCCTTTGACTGGGCCGGGCTTCTGTCCCTGATCCAGCGCGCCTTTGCCGGGATGGAGGGCCGCATCGACCCGCCCTCATCTCTCCACCGTCTGACGCCGACCGCTTGTATCTGGCGCGGGGCTATACCGAGCCAGGCTGCTTGGCCCATCCCGGCTATGTAAACTCCACCTCGGTCCGCTACGTCAAACAGGTCTGAATCCCCAGCAATCCAGGCAAATCGGCCATCCGGTGAAACACCACCGCGCCGACTGCCGCCAGATCCTCCCCCGGCCCATGCTCGGCAAAGCCCATGCAGCGCATCCCCGCCGCCCGCGCCGCCTTGGCCCCCGACACCGAATCCTCGACCACCACGCAGCCCTCCGCCGCCACCCCCAACACCCCCGCCGCGTGCAGATAAACGTCCGGCGCAGGCTTCGGCGCACCCAAGGTCTGGGCCGAATAAATGCGCCCGTCAAACCGCTCGCGCAGACCCGGATACTGCCCCATCGTGATCTCCATCTTGCGCGGCGGCCCGTTCGACCCCATCGCATAGGGCACCCCTGCGGCGTCCAGCGCGTTCAGCACGTCCAAAATTCCCTCGATCAGCGGCGTATGCTCGGACAGGGCGGCATACATCCGGGCATATTGCGCATCTACCCAATCCTCCGGCAAAGGTACGCCCAAAGCCCGCGCCTCGGCCCAGAAACCGCGCATCGTGCCGCCCAGAAACAGCGTCCGCATCTGATCCTGCCCCATCGGGTGACCATACTGGGCCAATTCCCGCGCCAGCAAGTCAAACGACAGCCCCTCACTGTCCATGACGACGCCATCGCAATCGAAAATCACTGCCAAAACCTTGCTCATACCGCCCTCAATATCGTTACAAATGTATCGCCGTACCGCCGCTGATCCAGCTGTTCAAATCCCGGTGGCGCAGGCAGCGCCGCCCCCTCCTCCCATACTATCACAGCCTCACGCTCCAGCCACCCAGCCCCAAGCGCCGACAGCATCGCCGCCTCCCCCAACCCTTTCCCATAGGGCGGGTCCACAAACACCAACCCAAAGCCCAGCCCCCCATGCGCCGGCAACCGGGTCGCATCCAGCCGCAAATGCACGGCCTGACAGCGGCACAGCGCAATGTTCCGCGCAATCAGCCGCCGCGCCGCCGCCCCGTCATCCACCAGCGTCAAACTGTCAGCTCCGCGCGACAAACCCTCCAATCCCATTGCGCCGGTTCCGGCAAACAGGTCCAGCACTCGCGCGCCGGCCACCGGATTGCCATAGCCGCCGTTGATCAGCAGATTGAAGATCGCCTCGCGCACCCGGTCCGAGGTTGGCCGCAGATGCGCCCTCGGATCGCCTGCCCCCACCTCGGCCAGATGCAACCCACGCCATTGGCCGCCAATGATCCGCATTACTTCAGCAGCGATTTCAACACAGTTGCAAGATCTGCAACCGCTACCGGGTCCGGGCTTTTCCCCATCTCGATCAAGCGCTTGCCCACCATATAGGCGCGCGGATCGTTCATCGCGTCCACGGCCAGCAGCGTCTCGCCCTTGAAGTACCAAAAGCTGACTGCTTCGTCTTCCGGCCCGCGTGTCACGATGTGATCATAGCCGGTGTTCAGCCCGGCAATCTGCAATTTGGTGTCATATTGGTCGGACCAGAACCAGGGATGGGCGTGATAGGGTGTGAGTTTGCCAAGGATGTTGTCGGCCACCGCTTCGGCCTGTTCAATGGCGTTGCCGACCGATTCCAACCGCACACGCCCACCACCCCAAGGGAACGACGCGCAGTCCCCGGCCGCCCAGATGTGAGGTTGCGACGTCCGCCCGAAACTGTCTGTCCGGATGCCGTTTTCGAGGGCGATACCCGCTGCGTCGCACAGTCCGGTCCCCGGCAGAACGCCCACGCCGACGATCACGAAATCCGCCGCAAGCTCGCGCCCATCGCTAAGACGCGCGCCCGTCACCCGCCCCTCGCCCAACAACCGCTCCAACCCGGTCGCCTCCAGTATCTTGACACCATGCGCCTGATGCAACGCGCGGACATAGTCCGACGTCTCGGGTGCGGCGACCCGCTGCAGAATGCGGGGTGCCATCTCCAGCACCGTCACATCCAGACCCAGCTTCCGGGCCACCGCCGCCGCCTCCAGCCCGATATAGCCGCCGCCGACGATGACCAGCCGACGCCCGGCGACAAACTCGGGCTTCATCGCGTCGACATCGCTCAGGCTGCGAACCGTATAGACCCCGACCAAGTCGCCGCCCATCGCAGTCGGCAAGCGCCGGGGCGTCGACCCCGTCGTCAGCACCAATTCGTCATAGGCAAGGCTGTCCGACCCCAGTGACACCGTTTTGCCCACCGGATCAATCGCCGCCACCACCTGACCCAAACGCAAGGTGATCCCGTGTTCCGCGTAAAACTCTGCCCCGCGCAGCCAAAGCCGTTCCGCCGCCATCTCGCCCATCAGATAGGCCTTGGACAGGGGCGGGCGCTGATAGGGGGGATGCGGCTCGGCCCCGATCAGGGTGATGGAACCTTGATGGCTGCCCGCGCTTAACCGCGCGACCAATGCCGCCCCGGCCTGGCCCGCGCCGATCACCACCACATGCGTCATATCCTGCCCTCTGGTCGAAACTGTCGGCAAAGCCTATATCCGTGTCAGATCGAAACGCAACCGAAGGAACACACAATGACGATATCCGTGGGCAGCACATTGCCGGATGCCACCCTGCTGCAGATGGGCGCGAGCGGCTCCGAACCCGTCTCGATGGACACCAAACTCAAAGGCCGCAACGTGGTGATCTTTGGTCTGCCGGGCGCCTATACCGGCACCTGCACCACCTCGCATGTCCCCAGTTTCATGCGCGTGGCGGATAAACTGGCAGCCAAAGGCGTGGATGAGGTGATCTGCCTGTCCGTCAACGATCCCTTCGTGATGAAGGCCTGGGGCGACAGCACCGGCGCTGCGGCCAAGGGGATCACCTTTCTGGGCGACGGCGATGCCAGCTTTACCAAGGCCATCGGAATGGAATTTTCGGTGCCGCATCTGGCCTTTTTCGACCGGTCCAAGCGCTATGCGCTGTATGCCGTCGATGGTGTGGTTCAGGTGCTGAAAATCGGTCCGGAAAGCGACGCCTGCGAAATTTCGGGCGGCGAGGCGATGCTGGAGGCGATCTGAACCAACCGTTCATCAAGCCGGAGGCGGCTTTCTTCACGTTCTGCCAGTGCCGCAAACGGGGCAGCGAAGAAAGCCGGCTTCGGCTTGATGAGCAACTTGCTTCAGCGCTTGCGTGCCTCGATCTTGCACAGGCATTCCACGGGCTCCGAGTGGTCACGGACAACTGTGGCCAGCCCGGCAAACCCGTCCATCTTGGCGGCGAGGTCTAGGTCCAGCGATGACAAACCGTCGCAATCATGGGTGCTCAGCGTCACATCGACAACATTGTAGGTGTTCGACCATTCCGGGTGATGGTTCAGCTTTTCCGCCGCCAAAGCCACGCGGGCCATAAAAGCCCAAGCCTCGGAGAAGTTCTTGAATTTCCATATCTTGCGCAAGGCATCGCGGTCCTTCACCGCACCCCATCCCGTCTTACCCAATGGAGGCAGGCTCTGGTGCCTTGCGGCTTCGGTCAGCAATTCGGCCATCAGTCTTTCTCCTCAACATCGGTCTTGCGAAAAGGCCCATAGGCCGTAAGCGTCTCGATCTCCTCGTCCACGGCGCGGCGTTCGCTGTCCAGATAGCGGGCGACGGCCTTGCGGAACGACGGATCGCCGATCCAGTGCAGCGAGTGCACCGGCGTCGGCAGATAGCCACGCGCCAGCTTGTGCTCGCCTTGCGCACCGGCCTCGACACGGGTCAGTCCCTGCCCAATCGCCCACTCGATCGCCTGATAGTAGCACAGTTCGAAATGCAGGCAGGGATGATCTTCGCTACAGCCCCAATATCGGCCATAAAGCGTGTCCCGGCCGATAAAATTCAGCGCGCCTGCCACAGCCGTGTCACCGCGATAGGCCAAAACCAGCAGGATGTCATGGCGCAACGTCCGATGCGCCTCGTGAAAGAACGCGCGGGTCAGGTAAGGCTGGCCCCATTTGCGCGCGCCAGTATCCTGATAAAACCGCCACATCGCATCCCAATGCGCAGGCTCGATCTGATCGCCCGTCAGGGTGCGGATGGTCAGGCCATGGCCCTGCGCCACCTCACGTTCCTTGCGGATCATCTTGCGCTTGCGGCTGGACAGGGCGGCCAGAAAACCGCCAAAGTCGGGGTATTCGTGGTTTTCCCAGTGAAACTGCTGGGTCACCCGGTGCAGCATGTCGTTGTGCCCGGCCAATCCCTCGGCCTCATCCTCTGTGCAAAAGGTGATGTGGACCGAGGACAGGTTATTGGCCTGAACGATCCCGATCAGCGCCTCGGCCAGCACAGGCCGCAGCGCGTCGGGGCACAGAAACCGCCGTCCTGTGGCGGGGGTAAACGGCACGGCTACCTGCAGTTTGGGGTAATACTGCCCGCCCGCCCGCTCCAACGCATCGGACCAGCCATGGTCAAAGATATACTCGCCCTGCGAATGCGATTTCACATACAGCGGCACCACGCCCGCGACCTTGCCGTATTGCCGCAATACAAGGGGCCGCGTTTGCCAGCCTGTCCCCTTGCCGGTGGATTTGCTGACATCCAGCGCCGTCAGAAACCGGTGCGTGGTAAAGGGGTCAATCGGACGGCCAGCCGATGCCTCGGGGCAGGCGCAAGCATCCCAATCCGCCGGCGCGATCTCTGCGATGGCAGAGTGCAAGGTGATGTCGATATCCTCAACCATGGCTGAAACTTGGGGCAAAGGGGCGTCCGGTCAAGCGGCATAACCCTCGAAGGTGACGTTTGCGGCAATCTTTCGCGCCGCTGCCTCTGCTTCACGCGACCTGATTGTCCAGCACAGGATTGCGGCCCCCGACGCCTTCAACTCAGCCACGCGCGCCGACCCAAGATCACTGGCCCCGTGCGAGATAAAGCTGCTTTCCGTCGCGTCAAAATCGGGGATACCACGCAACAGATCACAGGTTTGCTCAGACAAAGGTGCCCAGTCCACCGGGTCAAACTGATCGGTCGTCAAGCCGCGTGGCAGATGCGGGGCCAACCGCACCATATGGGCGATACAGTCGGGGTTGAATGACATCAGTGCTACAGGAGCCTCATAGCCCGTCAGGTCCAACGCAGTCGCTGCCTCCAACTGCCCGTTCGTTGGCGACATGGTTAAGGTCTGATCCTTGATCTCGATCAGCAGTGGCACACGACCGCCGACCACCGCCAGAACCTGCGCCAAGGTCGGGATCGTATCCGCCCCACCCGTCAACCGCATCGCCCCCAATTCGGCAGCACTGCGCGCTGATACTGGTCCCGCCTGATCCGTCAACCGGTCCAGCACATCATCATGGAATACCATCGCAACACCATCACGCGACAGTTGCAGATCAATTTCAATGCCATAGCCCGAAGCAACCGCCGCCGCAAACGCCGAAACCGAGTTCTCGATCCGGCCACCGGTTCGATCATGATAGCCGCGATGGGCGATGGGGCGGGTCAGAAAGGCAGCGGGCAGGGGAACACGCATCAGCGAACCTCGAATATGCCTTCGATTTCCACCGCCACGCCCAGCGGCAGCGACGCTGCCGATACCGCCGACCGCGCATGCCGCCCCGCATCGCCCAACACGGCAACCATCAGATCCGACGCCCCGTTGATGACTTTGGGCTGATCCGTGAAATCGGCGGTCGAGTTCACAAACCCCACCAGTTTCACAGCCCGCACGAACCGCGACCAATCCCCGCCACAGGCCGCTTTCACCTGCGCCAGCAGGGCCACGGCGCAGCTCCGCGCCGCGTCGGCCCCCGCCGCCACGTCCAGATCCAGCCCCAGCTTGCCCGTCAGCAACGTGGCCCCGTTCCGGCTGATCTGACCCGAGACATGGACCAGATTGCCGACCCTGACATATGGAACATAATTCGCGGCAGGCGCGGGGGCATCGGGCAGCACAATCCCCAACTCGGCAAGCTTCGCATCGATATCGGCCATCAGGTTGCTCCGTTTCAGGGTCAAACGCAGGCTACCCGCACCGCCGCAGCGCCGCAAGACCCTGAACCCTGCAGCCGCCCTGCGGCAAAGGCTTTCCAACCGCCCCGCACCGCGTCAAGATAGGGCCAGCCGATCGCGCCATATGTCGCGGTCGACAGCCTTTGGGAGGAGGGCATCAT
>JBBQGU010000036.1:0-18173 GCA_038323315.1 Rhodobacterales bacterium
ATCGCCTCGCCCCCCACCGCATGGCCGTGCTTTTATGGCGTCGACACGCCCGAACGGTCCAAACTGCTGGCCGCCTCGATGTCCGAGGAAGAGATGCGCGATTGGATCGGCGTGGACAGCCTGAAGTTCATCTCGCTGGACGGTCTGTACCGCGCGGCAGGCGAGGCAGGCGGGCGCGACCCCAAACAGCCACGCTATTGCGACGCGTGTTTCTCAGGCGATTACCCCATCGCACCGTCAGACAAGCTGGATGAGGGGTTCGAGATGAAGGCAGCGGAATAAAGCTGCAATCCATCTTCATTCCGATCTAAATACTCCCTTTCGCGGGCAGAGCCGGGTGCTGCCGTGCAGACCTAACTCCACCTTGAAAGCCAGATGCGGCCATGGCAGGTTTGACCGGAGGTAGCCCCATGTCCAAAGATGTCGACGCCTATATCTCCGCGATCCCTGACCCCGACAAGCGGGCGGCGCTGCAGGCGTTGCGGGCGCAGTCGCGCACATGAGCCGGGTTTTCGTGCTGTGCACCGGGCGCTGCGGGTCGACCACCTTCGGGGCTGCGGTGGCGCATTGCAGCAACTACACCTCGGGCCAAGAGACGCGCAACCATCTGATCGGGCCTGCGCGCTTCGCCTATCCTGACCAGCATATCGAGATTGACAACCGCATGTCCTGGACTCTGGGCAAACTGGACCAGACCTTTGGCGATGCGCCCCGCTATGTCCATCTGCTGCGCGACCCCGAGACGGTGGCAGCGTCGTTCGTCACACGGCACAAATACGGGATGATGAAGGCCTGGCGCGAAGGCATCCTGGCCAAGCATTTCAACCGCACCCCCAACGCCCCGCTGATCGATGTGGCGCGGGACCTGGTGGATACCGTCACGACGAATATCACGGCGTTCCTGAAGGATAAATCCAAGGTGATGACGGTGCAGATCGAAACCATCGGTCAGGATTTTCCGGCCTTCTGGGACTGGATCGGTGCAACCGGCGATCTGACCGCCGCAATGGAAGAATGGCAGATCCGGCATAACGCGACCAAGGGCTGAACCACCAAAGCCCGATCCACCATCGCCCGAGCGACCAAGCCCGGAGACTTGCCCTTTGCCCGCCGCTGGCCTATGCCCGCTGGGCTTTTGTCTCTTTCTCAGGATGATCCGATGACCCAGAACCTCGCCCTTGTGACCGGAGCCTCGCGCGGGCTGGGGGCGGCCATGGCCGAGCAACTGGCGCTGCGGGGTTGGCATGTCGTCGCGGTGGCGCGGACTGTCGGGGGGTTGGAGGAGCTGGATGACCGGGTCAAGGCGGCCGGCATGCCGGGGGCTGGCGGGCTGACGCTGTGCCCGATGGATGTGACCAATGACAGCGCGATGCAACATCTGTGCCTGAACATTCATCAGCGCTGGGGCGGGTTGCAATTGTGGGTGCATACAGCGGTCCATGCCGCACCGTTGACCCCGGCGGGGTCGATGGATGGCAAGGACTGGGACAAAAGCATCGCCATCAACATTCGCGCCACGGGCAGTCTGATCCCCATGGTCGAGCCTTTGTTGCGGGCGGGCCAAGGCACGGCGCTGTTTCTGGACGATCCGCGCGCGGGTCAGAAATTCTTTGGCACCTATGGCGCCAGCAAGGCGGCGCAGATCGCGCTGGCGCGGTCGTGGGCCGCCGAGACGGTCAAGGTCGGCCCCCGCGTGGTGATCGCGACCCCGGCGCCGATGCCGACGGCGACCCGGGCGCGGTTCTTTCCGGGCGAGGACCGCACCGGTTTGGCCAGCCCAAAAGCCGAGGCCGCGCGGCTGTTGGCTGACGTATTGCGCGCCACGATCTAATTTGCTGGCAAAATGACCGCGAACCTGGTCCCCTGCCCCAGCACGCTTTCCACCACCAGCCGCCCCCGGTGGCGTTGGGCGATGTGTTTGACGATGGCAAGGCCCAACCCGGTGCCGCCCTTTTCGCGGTTGCGGTGGCCATCGACGCGGTAAAAACGCTCGGCCAGACGTGGCAGGTGGACGGGGTCGATACCCTCGCCCCGGTCTGCGACCTCCAACCGGATCAGACGGCCGCGCGGGGTTTCTTCGCGCGTCAGTTTCAGGCCGATCCATTTGCCCGAGGCGCCGTATTTGATGGCATTCTCGACCAGATTGTTCACGACCTGGGTTATCTGATCGGCATCTGCATAGACCTGAACCGGGGTGTCAAACCCCTCCAGCACCAGTTCGATGCCGGCCTGTTCAGCCTGCAGCCGCAGGTTCTGGACGGCGGTTTGGACCAGACGGGTCAGATCCTCGCGGGTGGTGGGGCGCTGACGTTCCTGCGCCTCGACCCGGCTCAGTTGCAACAGGTCGCGGACGAGGCGGTTCATCCGCTCGGCCTCGGTCGCCATGATGGCGAGAAAGCGGTCGCGGGCCGTGGCATCCTCGCGCGCGGGGCCGCGCAGGGTTTCGATGAAGCCCAGAACCGAGGTCAGGGGGGTGCGCAACTCATGGCTGACATTGGCGACGAAATCGCGGCGCATCTGTTCGGCCTGTTCCTGATCCGAAATGTCCTGAAACAGGCACAGCACGCCGGTCGCGACCGCCGAAACGGTGACGCGGTGCACGACCTCATGCACCTGGCCCGCCAGCACCTGCCGCACGACGCTGCTTTCACGGCGCAACAGGGCAGCGTCGATCGCCTGCAGGACCGCGGGTTGCCGCAGGGCGATGCCATGGTGACGGGCGATGATGGCCTGGCCGAACAGGGTTTGGGCGGGGGCGTTGGCGGCGACGATCTTTTCGTCATAGCCGATCAGCAGGGCTGCAAAGGGCAGGCCCGCCAGAATATCCGCCACTTCACTTTGCATCATGCCCCTGTCCCCTTGTATCCTGCCTAGCCTGCACCAGGGCTTAAAACCAGCAAATCCGCCACGCTTTCATCAAATCTTTGCCGGGGCCACCCACCCACTTCAAACGAATCTCCGATTGGCGCTAATCTAGAGTGACTTCGTGACAGGCTGGCGCAAGATGGACCGAAAAGATTTTACCGTAGCCTTGGTGTCGCCTGCTGCGGAAGCTGGCACTGTGGTGGTCGCTCTGGACTGCGAGGCACTGCTTGGGACAGTGGCGGGGCTGAGCCATGCCCGTTTTGACGGTGTGGATGCGGGGTTTTTGGCCTCGGTCAACCCCGGTCTGATCATCGTGCCACTGTTTGCCGCCAATTATGACGCGGCAATGGCGGTCGACCTGCTGGAGGATCTGGGCTATCTGGGCCGGATCGCCGTGCTGGCACCCATACTGCCCAGGCCCCGCCTGGTCGAGCGGGAGTTGCGGTCGCTGGGGCCGGGCGAGCGGCTGGTGTTGATCTCGCCCTAAGCGGTAGGGTTGTCGCGTTGGTAGATCCAGTCGTGGTCGGGATCGTTCTGGAAGCGCCAGTTGCGCCGGGGGCCCGCCATCACGTTCAGGTAGTACAGGTCATAGCCGTAGGGCGCCGCACAGGGGTGGTGGCCCTTTGGCACCAGGACAAGGTCGTGATTTTTCACGGCCATGGCTTCGTCGATCTCGCCATCCTCGGTATAGACGCGCTGGAACGAAAAGCCGGTGGCAGGGTTCAGGCGGTGGTAATAGGTTTCCTCCAGATAGGTCATGCGGGGGAAGTCGTCTTCGTCATGGCGGTGGCTGGGATAAGAGGACCAGTTGCCCTGGGGGGTAAACACCTCGGTCACAAGCAGGCTGTCGGCGACGTCAAGGCCCTCCATCGCGATGTTGTTGATATGGCGGGTGTTTGCGCCGGTGCCGCGCGGGGTCAGGGTGATGCCGTCGGGGCCAAGTCTGGCGGCCTTGTGGCCTGAATTGCCGGGGGCGGTGCAGACGGCGATGGTGCAGGCGGTGGTGGCGGTGGCGGTCCAGTCGGTGCCGTTCGGGACATAAAGGCAATGCGGCGGGGTGCGTTCGAACACGTCCATGCGGTCGCCCATGACGCCCCAATCCTGACCTGCGGCCTTGATATGGGCGTGGCCCTCGACCATGACGAGGATCGCCTCGCGGTCGTGGGTTTGTTCGGTAACGGTGTCGCCCGCGTTCAGGCGGTACAAGGCGAAGCCGACATAGCCCCAGCCAGCGGTTGCGGGGGTGGTGTCATGCACCTTTCCATGGGTGCCATTCGGCTTGATCAGCAGGTTGGGCATCTGGGGTTCCTTCAGTCGGCAAGGCGGGTTTTGGCGGCGTCATAGTCGGCGCGTTTGGCCTGGACCTCGGGCCGGGTTGACACCTGCGGGACGGCGACGTCCCACCATGTGCCGCCAGCCTCGGTGCTTGGCGCGGGGTCGGTATCGATGACGATGACCATCGGGATTTTCGCGGTTTTCGCCTCACGCAGGGCCACTTCCAGTTCGGTGATGTTGGCGGCCTTGACGGCGCGGGCGCCCATCGATGCGGCATGGGCCACAAAGTCGATGTGGGACGGGTTGACGTGGTAGCTATCGTCCAGAAGGTTGTTGAACGGTGCGCCGCCAGTACCTTGTTGCAGGCGGTTGATGCAGCCATAACCGCGGTTGTCGGTGATGACGACGGTGAAGGGCAGGCCCATCATCACGGCGGTGTGCAGTTCGCTGTTCGCCATCATGTAGCTGCCGTCGCCAACCATGCAGATGACGTCGGCGTGGGGTCTGGCCATCTTGATGCCCAAGGCTCCGGCAATCTCGTAGCCCATGCAGGAAAAGCCGTATTCCATGTGGTAGCCACCTTGCGCCGCGTCCCAGATCTTGTGCAATTCGCCCGGCATGGTGCCGGCAGCGCCCATGATCAGCGTGTCTTTGGTGGCAGCGCGTTGTACGGCACCGATGACTTGGGCGTCGGTCGGCAGGGCATTGTGGGTCGGGGGGGCCTTGACGGCGGCGGTGGCTGCGGCCCAGTCCCGGCGCAGGTGGTGATTGGTTTGATAGGTTTGGGTTCCGATAGCTTTGCCAAGGGCTTGCAAGGCGATCTTCGCATCCGACACGAGCTGTATCGCGCCGTGTTTGGCGGCGTCATAGGGTTGGACGTTGATCGACAGGATGCGGCGCGCCGGGTTCTTGAACAGCGACCATGAGCCGGTCGTGAAATCCTGAAACCGTGTGCCTAGGCCGATCACGAGGTCGGCGGTTTCGCAGGTGATGTTGGCCGAGGAGGCTCCGGTCACGCCGACCGGGCCGAAGTTGAGGGCGTGGTCGTGGGCGAGGGCCGATTTGCCGCCCTGGGTTTCGACGACGGGGATGTTGTGGGTGGTGGCAAAGGCGGCAAGGTCTTGTTCGGCCTGCGAATAGATCACGCCGCCACCGGCCACGATGACCGGAGATTTGGCGGCTTTCAGCAGGGCGATGGCTTCGGCGAGGTCTGTCGCATCAGGTTCGGGGCGGCGGAAGCGCCAGATTTTGGGGCTGAAGAAGGTTTCAGGATAATCAAATGCCTCGGCCTGGACATCTTGGCAGAAGGCGAGCGTCACCGGACCGCAAGTGGCGGGGTCCGTCATCACATGCAGGGCGCGGGGCAAGGCGGTCAGCAGTTGTTCTGGCCGGGTGATGCGGTCGAAATAGCGGCTGACGGGGCGGAAGCAATCGTTGGCGCTGACCGTGCCATCCTCGAAATCCTCGACCTGTTGCAGGACGGGATCGGGGGCGCGGTTGGCGAACACATCGCCGGGGATCAGCAGGACCGGCAGGCGGTTGACATGGGCGAGCGCGGCTGCGGTGACCATGTTGGTCGCACCGGGGCCGATCGAGGACGTGACGGCCATCGCGCGGCGGCGTTTGGAGGCTTTGGCGAAGGCGATGGCGGCGTGGGCCATGGTCTGTTCGTTCTGGCCGCGCCAGGTGGGAAGTCTGTCTTTGATGCCATGCAGGGCCTCACCCAGACCGGCCACATTGCCGTGGCCGAAGATGGCCCAGACGCCTTCGATAAACCGACCGCCGTCTTCGGTCATTTGCACGGACAGGTATTTCACCATGGCCTGTGCGGCGGTGAGGCGGATGGTCATTTGGTCTCTCCTTTGGCGTCGTCCCAGTATTGGCACATCCGGGTGTAATTGGCAGCCATCATTGCGACGGCCTGTTGGTCGGTGAGTTTGCCCGCCATCCAGTCACGGCTGGCATCGCCAAAGATCGTGCGACCGACGGCGAATCCTTTGACCAGAGGATGCCTGGCGGCCAGTTTGAAGCTGGCTGCAAGCTCCTGTTCGGTCTGACCAAGGCCGAGCACCACGATGCCTTGGGTGTGGTTGTCGCGGGTGGTGATGGCGTCGATGGTATTTTGCCAGCTTTCGGCGGTTTGCATCGGCTCCAGCTTCCACCAATCAGGATAAATGCCGATGTCGTAGAACCTTGTGATCAGGCGGGCGGTGGTGTCGTCATGGACGCGGCCGATCTTGGAGGGGATGATTTCCAGCAGCAATTCCAGACGGTTGCGGCGGCAGGCTTGGAACAGGCGTTGGATTGTGGCCTCTTGTCCGGCCTGCATGTCAGGCGCGTCGTCGGGGTGGCAAAAGCACAGGACCTTTACGATATGTTCGAGGGGCCATTCGGACAGACCACCGTAATCCGCGCCGATCTCGGGTTCGAGCGTGAGCGGGCGGGAGGTCGGCCATTCGACGGGGCGGCCGATCCACAACCCCTGCCCTGCTGCCCGGTACAGGGCGCCCCGGCCAAGGCGGCTGTCGCAGAGCAGGCCAAAGCCGTCGCGGCCTTGGGCGACTTTGAGCGTGGCGTCGAGGCACAGGTCTTTGAAGGCGGCAATTTTCCGGGGGGTGGCGCCGGGCAGGTCCTCCATCTGGATGCGGTGGTCGTAAGCGAAGGCTTTGACTTCGGTCCAGGTTTTGCGTCGGTTGGTGGACCAGTGGATCTGTTCCAGCGCCGGGTCTTTGCGCAGGGCGGGGATCTGGACGCCGCGCTCAAGGAAAAATTGCAGCTCCTCCCACGACGGGTAGGCGGGGGTGCAACCGTGACGGCTGACGGCGAAGGCACCGCAGGCATTGGCGTATTTCAGGGCCACGGGCCAGGGTTCGTCGTCCAGCCAGCCGCGGATCAGGCCGGACATGAAGCCGTCGCCTGCACCCAGCACGTTGAACACCTCGATGGGGAAGCCGGGGCCGGATTGGCCGTCGTCCAGGGTGGCGGGGATCGGGCCGGTGAAGGCGGCGGCACCCATGGGGCCGCGTTTGCAGATCAGGGTGGCGGGTGAGACGGCGCGGACGGCTTTTAGCGCAGCCATAGTGTCGGTGGTGCCGCCTGCGATGTGAAACTCTTCCTCGGTGCCGACGATCAGGTCGAACAGGTGTAGGGTCGCTTGCAGTTTGGCGGTGACCTTGGCGCTTTCGATGAAGCGGGATTCGCCGTCGCCGTGACCGGCGAGGCCCCAAAGATTGGGGCGGTAGTCGATGTCGAGGGCGGTTCTGGCACCGTGCTTTTTGGCCAGATTCAGGGCTTTCAGGACGGCATCTTCGGTTTTGGGGTGGGACAGGTGGGTGCCGGTGGCAACGACCGAGCGGGCCTCGGCTACGAAGGATTCGTCGATGTCGTCTTCGCAAAGGGCCATGTCGGCGCAGTTTTCGCGGTAAAAGATCAGGGGAAACTGCTTGTCGTCGCGTATGCCGAGCAGAACAAGGGCGGTCAGGCGGTCGGGGTCGGTCTTGACGCCGCGGGTGTCGACGCCTTCGCGGGCAAGTTCCTCGCGGATGAAGCGGCCCATGTGCTCGTCGCCGACGCGGGTGATCAGGGCAGATTTCAGGCCCAGACGGGCGGTGCCGGTGGCCATGTTGGTCGGACTGCCGCCGACATATTTCTGGAACGAGGCCATATCCTCTAGCCGCCCGCCGACCTGCGCGCCGTACAGGTCGACCGAGGAACGGCCAATGGTGATCACGTCGAGGGTTTTCATATGGGCTCCCTTGGGGACTCACCCCTGTTTTGGAATTTTTATTCTAGTCTAGGGGTTCGGTCAACCGCGTGCAGTGCCTGTGGCGACGGCGAGGGTCATGGCCATGGCAAGGGTGGCGGAAAGGGAGCGGAAGGCGCCGAAATCGACCTCGGGGATTGCAAGGATTGCGTTGGACAGGGGGGCGATGGGGCTGGTGAGGTGGTCAGTCACGGCAATGACGGGCAGAGACTTGGCTTTGGCATCGGTGGCGAGGGTCAGGGTTTCGTCGGAATAGGGGGCGAAGGTGATGGCGATCAGGGCGTCGCCGGGGCGCAGGGCAAAGCGGTGGTCCAACTTGCCGACATTGTCATGCAGCATGGCGGGAACGGACATCTTTTCAAAGACATAGGCGAGGTAACCGGCGACCGGAAAGGACCGGCGCAGGCCGATGATGTGGATGGTTTCGGCGCGGGCGAGAAAGCTGACTGCATGGGTCAGGGCAGATTCATCGGCGGTTTTGGCGAGGGATTCAAGAGAGGCACGGCCAGCCTCAATGAACTCGGCCAACAGGGCGGAAGGGGAGCCGGTGGAGCCTTTCAAGTTGGCGAGGCGGGTGGTGTAGTTAGGCCAGTTGGGGCTGTACGCTTCGCGGAACAGGCGCTGCATATCGGAAAAGCCAGCAAAACCAAGGATCTGGCAAAAGCGCATCAGGGCGGAGGGTGGAACATTGGCACCAGAGGCGAGCTCGGCCACGGTCGAGACGGCGATGCGGTCGGTGTTGGCGGCGATGTAGTCGGCGCATTGGCGCAGGCGGCGGGGTAAGGTCGGCGCCAAGGTGGTGAGGCGCAGGTGGAAATCCTGGACCGAGATGGGGGCGGAGGTGGGAATCGGCGGGATGTCCGAAAGGTTGATCATCGCCCTGCCCGTTGTTCGATCCTGTCGCGACATTAGCAGGATGGAATGAATATTCCAAATGGAATCAAGCGGTCAGCGATAGCGCTGGATCAGGGCTTCTGACACCGGGGCGGTTACGAATTTCGAGACATCGCCGCCCAGACGTGCAATCTCTTTTACCAGCTTGGACGCGATGGCCTGGCGGCGGGCGTCGGCCATGAGGAAAACGGTCTCGATGGAGGCGTCAAGGGCGCGGTTCATGCCAACCATCTGAAATTCGTACTCGAAATCGGCCACGGCACGCAGGCCGCGAATTATGATGCCCGCTCCCACATCGCGGGCACAGTCGATCAGCAGGTTTTCAAAAGGGTGCACAACGATTTCACCGCCGGTTTTTGCGATGATGGCGGCGCATTCGGCCTGAACCATCGCAACCCGCTCCTCGAGACGGAACAGGGGGCCCTTGTCGCGGTTGATCGCCACGCCGATCACCAGGCGGTCGACCAGGGCCATGGCGCGCTGGATGATATCGGTGTGACCGAGCGTGATGGGGTCGAAAGTGCCGGGGTACAGGCCGATGCGCATGGGATGCCTTTGATTGCCTGATGCGCAGGCAACATCATGGGCCGGGCGGTTGCAAGGGCGAAATCACGGGTCAGAAGCCCTTGATCATGCCTTCGAGTGCGTCTTTTTCCATGGCCAACTCGGCCAGACGTGCCTTGACCACGTCGCCGATCGAGATCAGGCCGACCATCTCGGCCCCGTCCATCACCGGCAGATGGCGAAACCGGCCATCGGTCATGCGTTGCAGCACCTCATCCGCGCGGTCGTTGCGGCCGCAGGTCACGACTTTGGCGGTCATCGCGGCAGAAGCCGGATCGGTCAGGCAGGCGGCACCCCGGCGGCCAAGTTCGCGCACCACATCGCGTTCGGACAGGATGCCCAGCAAGGTCTTGCCATTGTCAGAGATGACCACGGCCCCGATGCGACGGGACGACAGCAGTTCGACCACCCTGGACAACGGGGTCTCAGGCGGCAAAGTGACCACCCCATCATCGGATTTGGATTTCAGGATATTGCTGACGAGCATAGGAGCCTCCTTTACCTGTCATTGCAAGTGGACGACCAGCGCAACATTATGTCAAGAATTATCTGAAAAACGTTCCGGAACTTTCACCCCTGCCTCCAGTCTCGCCATTTCGGCGCGGAATTCCGTGGTAAGAATGCTGGCGAAACGGTTCAGGCGGTCGACGCGGCCGTCATCGGCGTGGCGGATCAGCCAGAAGGCACGGGTCAGGGCGATCTGGTCGGGGATGACGCGCTGCAGTTCGGGGGCGGCTGGCAGGGCAAAGTCGTGGACAACGCCCAGACCCGCGCCGTGGCGCAGCCAGTTCAACTGGACCGAAACGGAGTTGGAGGCAAGCGGGGTTTGGGTGACGCCGATTGCGGTGAGGTAGTCCAGTTCCTTGTCAAAAATCATGTCGGAGATATAGCCGACGAAGCGGTGGTGTTGCAGGTCTGCGGGGGTGGTGATGGGCGGGTGGCTGGCAAGGTAGGTGCGGCTTGCGGCAAGGTGCAGTTTGTAATCGCTCAGTTTTTGGACGGTCAGGCGGCCAGCCTCGGGGCGAGAGACGGCGATGGCCATGTCCGCCTCGCGCTTGGACAGGTTGAAGACGCGCGGCAGGGCGACGATCTGGACCTGAAGGCCGGGATTGGCGTCGCAGATGCGGGCGAGGACCTGGGGCAACAGGTAGTTGGCGCAGCCGTCGGGTGCGCCGATGCGGATTTGTCCGGTCAGACCTTCGGGGCCATGCAGGGATTCGGCGGTGGCTTCGATGGCGGTTTCGGCGCGCTGCGCATGGGTCAGCAGGCGCTCGCCGTCTTGGGTCAGGGCGTAACCTTGCGGGCCTTTGGTAAAGAGGCGGGCGTTGATGTCATGTTCAAGGCGCGCGATACGGCGCCCCACCGTCGCCGGGTCGATTTTCAATGCCCGGCCCGCCGCGGACAGGCTTTCGGTGCGCGCGACAGAAAGAAAGATGCGCAGGTCGTCCCAGTCCATATCCCACCGCTCTTCAAGCCTCTGCGGCTTTCATCGCTACAATGGCGCAGAACGCCCGAAGGGCGCGATAAGCCTCATTGCAGAAATGCAAAGCCTATTTGAAATCTTGCCCCTGTTCCCGGCATTTGTGCAAGGCTATTGTGCGGTCAACCAAGGGAGTATTGCGATGAAACAGATCGGTCACTGGATTAACGGCGCGGATGTGGCGGGCACGTCCGGCCGCACGGCGGATGTGTTCAACCCGGCCACAGGGGAAGTGCAGGCGCAAGTCGCACTCGCCTCGAAAGCCGAACTGGACGCTGCGGTCGCGGATGCAGCGGTGGCGCAGGTCAAGTGGGGGGCGACCAACCCGCAGCGCCGGGCGCGGGTGATGATGGAGTTCGTGCGGCTGTTGAACCGCGATATGGACAAGCTGGCTTTGGCTTTGTCCAGCGAGCATGGCAAGACCGTGCCCGACGCCAAGGGCGACATTCAGCGCGGGCTGGAGGTGATCGAATTCTGCATCGGCGCGCCGCATCTGCTGAAGGGCGAGTTTACCGACAGCGCCGGCCCCGGCATTGACATGTATTCGATGCGCCAGCCGATTGGCGTGGCGGCGGGGATCACGCCGTTCAACTTTCCGGCGATGATCCCGTTGTGGAAGATGGGGCCGGCCCTGGCCTGCGGCAATGCGTTCATTCTGAAACCGTCCGAGCGTGACCCCTCGGTCCCGATGATGCTGGGCGAATTGATGAAAGAGGCCGGCCTGCCGGATGGCGTGTTGCAGGTCATCAACGGCGATAAAGAGTCGGTCGATGCCATACTGGACAATGAACAGATTGCCGGGATCGGCTTTGTCGGCTCGACGCCGATCGCGTCCTACATCTATTCGCGCGGGACTGCGAATGGCAAGCGTGTGCAATGCTTTGGCGGTGCCAAGAACCACATGATCATCATGCCCGATGCCGATATGGACCAGGCGGCGGATGCCTTGGTCGGTGCCGGTTATGGCGCGGCGGGCGAGCGGTGCATGGCAATCTCGGTTGCGGTGCCGGTGGGGGAGGAGACGGCGGATCGGTTGATTGCCAAGCTGATCCCGCGCATCGAAAAGCTGAAGGTCGGACCATATACCGGCGGCGCGGACGTCGACTACGGGCCGGTTGTGACGGCGGCGGCCAAGGCGAATATCCTGCGGCTGGTCGAATCGGGCGTCGCGGCGGGGGCCAAGCTGGTCGTCGATGGGCGTGGGTTCAAGTTGCAGGGCTATGAGGATGGGTTTTTCGTCGGCCCACACCTGTTTGATCATGTGACGGCGGATATGGAGATCTACCGTAAGGAGATCTTCGGGCCGGTACTGTCGACCGTACGGGCCTCATCGTATGAGGAGGCGCTGAAGCTGGCGATGGACCATGAATACGGCAATGGTACTGCGATCTTCACGCGGGACGGCGATACGGCGCGCGACTTTGCCAACAGGGTCAATGTCGGCATGATCGGCATCAATGTGCCGATCCCGGTGCCGCTGGCCTATCACACATTTGGCGGCTGGAAGAAATCGGCCTTTGGCGACCTGAACCAGCACGGGCCGGACAGCTTTCGGTTCTATACGCGGACCAAGACGATCACCGCGCGCTGGCCGACCGGGTTGAAGGAAGGTGCGAGCCTGAATTTCAAGCCGATGGAGTGACACGGGGCATGTCGTGGCGATAACATCGAACGACAAAAAAGGGCGGTCTTTCGACCGCTCTTTTTCAAATGGCTCCGGCCTTAGGCCGATTTGCGGCGACGCAAAGCGGCAATGCCACCCAATGCGGTCAACAACAGCAAACCACCGGCCGGCACCGGGATTGGCGACGGAGGCACGTAGCTGTCGAAGAACGTGATATGCGACACGCCCTGCGCCTTGCCCTTTTTGTTCGTCAGGCCCGCATCTGCGGTGCTAACGAAGCCAGTGAACAAATTCCCATCCACCGAAAAAGACGAGGTCGATGCGAACTTATTACCGGCCTTCACAATAACCGCAGTGATGCCCGGATCGCCCGCACCCATCAGGAACGAGAACGCGATGCCGATCAACTCACCATCAACAATATCGTTAACGAACGAAAACTCGTTTCCGGTGATCGATGGGAACGCGGTGTTGATGTCGCCCACTACCAGGTTGCCGCCATTGTTTTCAAACTTGATGATCGAAGGCGATCCATCAAATGTGCAAGCACTAAAGCCGCCTGCGCCGCATTCGTTACCTTCACCCAAGGTATAATCGACAGTTGGTATGTGAGCTTTGACTGTGGCAGCTTGCGCGTTACCAACCAGCCCGGCCATCACTGCCGTCGCCATCAAAATTTTCTTCATTTCCGCACTCCATTTACTAACAACGTGTATACGAAGCAGTAAAACGACACAAAGTTCCTCAACTTATGTTTCTTTCTGCGAGAAATTCAGCAGTTCTATACTTTTAGTCTGGCGATGCATTGTCCGCCGGTTGCCTCGTCGCACAAACGGCCTTTTCACCGACACGACGATCTGCGATCCTCACCACCGCCTACTCCGCAGCGAGGCGCCGAGGTTTCAACATCTGTTTCAGATAGCGGCCGGTGTGGCTGCCCTCGACCATCGCAATCGTTTCAGGCGTGCCTGTGGCAAGGATCAGGCCACCGCCATCACCGCCTTCGGGGCCGATGTCGATGATCCAGTCGGCGGTTTTGATCACATCCAGGTTGTGTTCGATCACCACGACGGTATTGCCCTGATCGACGAGGGAGTGCAGCACCTCCAGCAGTTTGCGGACGTCTTCGAAGTGCAGGCCGGTGGTGGGTTCGTCGAGGATGTACAGTGTTTTGCCGGTCGCGCGGCGGCTAAGCTCTTTGGACAGTTTGACCCTCTGCGCCTCGCCGCCTGACAAGGTGGTCGCTTGTTGGCCGACCTTGATATAGCCAAGACCAACCTCGCACAGCGCGTCCATCTTTTCGCGGATGCCGGGCACAGCCTGGAAAAAGCCTGCCGCCTCTTCACATGTCATATCAAGAACGTCGGCTATGCTTTTGGTTTTGAACTTTATTTCCAAGGTTTCGCGATTATAGCGGTTGCCCTTGCACGTCTCGCAGGTGACATAGACATCGGGCAGGAAGTTCATCTCGATCTTCAGGACGCCGTCGCCCTGGCACGCCTCGCACCGCCCGCCTTTGACGTTGAAGCTGAAGCGGCCCGGCCCGTAGCCGCGCGCCCTGGATTCAGGCAGGCCCGCAAACCAGTCGCGGATCGGGGTGAAAGCGCCGGTATAGGTGGCGGGGTTCGAACGCGGGGTGCGGCCGATGGCGCGTTGGTCGATGTCGATGACCTTGTCCAGATGTTCAAAGCCGCGGATGGTTTCGCAGGGTGCCGGGGTTTCGTGGGCACCGTTCAGGCGGGTGGCGGCGGTTTTGAACAGGGTTTCGATGGTCAGGGTCGATTTGCCGCCGCCAGACACGCCGGTGACGCAAACGAATTTGCCCAAGGGGAAATCTGCGGTAACGTTTTGCAGGTTGTTGCCGGTGGCACCGACCACGGTCAACTTCTTGCCGCTGCCCGGACGGCGGGTTTTCGGCACCGCAATCTCGCGTGCGCCCGACAGGTATTGTCCTGTGAGGCTGGCGGGATCGGCGGCAATCTCGGCGGGTGTGCCGCGTGACACCACGACGCCGCCATGGATGCCGGCACCCGGCCCCATGTCAAAGACATAATCCGCCTCGCGGATGGCATCCTCGTCATGTTCGACCACCAGCACGGTATTGCCCGCATCGCGCAGGTTTTTCAGCGTGGTCAGCAGGCGGTCATTGTCGCGTTGATGCAGGCCGATGCTGGGTTCGTCCAGAACGTACAAAACGCCGGTCAGGCCCGAGCCGATCTGCGACGCCAGCCGGATACGCTGGCTTTCGCCGCCCGACAGGGTGCCAGCATTGCGGCTCATCGTCAGGTAATTCAGGCCGACATTCACAAGAAATCCAAGGCGTTCGCGGATTTCCTTAAGGATGGCCTTGGCGATTTCGTTCTGCTGGTTGGTCAGGGTGGCGGGGATGGAACCGATCCAGTCATGCGCCTCCTGGATCGACATTTTCACGACCTGACCGACATGCAGCTTGGCGATTTTCACCGCCAGCGCCTCGGGGCGCAGGCGGTAACCTTTGCATGTGCCGCAGGGCTGGTTGTTCTGGAAACGCTCCATATCCTCGCGGCTCCAGGTAGAGTCGGTTTCCTTGTAGCGGCGCTCCAGGTTGGGGACGACGCCTTCGAAGACGCGCTTGACCTGATAGACGCGGCCACCCTCGTCATAGCGGAATTCGATCTCGTCGCCGCCCGACCCGCGCAGGAAGACCTGTTTGACGGTGTCGGGCAGGTCCTTCCATTTCTTCTTTTTATCAAAGCCGTAATGGGTGGCCATGGCGTCGATGGTTTGCAGGAAATAGGGGCTTTTCGACTTGGCCCAAGGCGCGATGGCGCCTTGAACCAGCGTCAGGCCCTGGTCGGGTACAATCAGGCGCTCGTCGAAAAACAGCTCCATCCCAAGGCCGTCGCAGGCCGGGCAGGCACCGAAGGGGGCATTGAACGAGAACAGGCGCGGCTCGATCTCGGCGATGGTGAAGCCACTGACGGGACAGGCGAACTTCTCGGAATAGGTGATGCGCGCGCCCTCACCCTCGGCGGGGGCAAGCTCGACCACGGCGATGCCATCGGCAAGGTTCAGGGCGGTGCGGAAGCTGTCGGCAAGGCGCGTTTCAAGGCCCGGTTTGACCACGATGCGGTCGACGACGACATCGACATCATGGCGCAGTTTCTTGTCCAGCGTCGGGGGTTCGTCTAGGTCGTAGAAAGTGCCGTCAACCTTGACCCGCTGAAAGCCCTGTTTGCGCAGGTCGATGAATTCTTTTTTGTACTCGCCCTTGCGGTCGCGGATGATCGGCGCGAGCAGGTAGGCGCGCGTCCCCTCCTCCATCGCCATGACGGCGTCGACCATGTCCTGCACCTGCATGGCGGTGATCGGCAGGCCGGTGGCGGGGCTGAAGGGGGTGCCGACGCGGGCGAACAGCAGGCGCATGTAGTCATAGATTTCGGTGACCGTGCCGACCGTCGAGCGCGGATTTTTCGATGTGGTTTTCTGTTCGATCGAGATGGCGGGCGACAGGCCGCTGATATGATCAACGTCGGGTTTGCCTTGCATATCAAGGAATTGGCGGGCGTAGGCGGACAGGCTTTCCACATAGCGGCGTTGGCCTTCGGCATAGATCGTGTCGAAGGCGAGCGAGGATTTGCCCGAGCCTGACAGGCCGGTGATCACGACCAGTTGGTCGCGCGGAATGTCCACGTCAACGTTTTTCAGGTTATGCTCGCGCGCGCCGCGTACTTCGATGAACTTTTGCTCTGCCATGACCCACCTTCACATCAACTTACCAACATAGGGGGGAATCGCGGGGTTTCCAATCGGAAATAGTGAACGAAGTGTGAACCTGACGCTGCGGTGCAAAACTTTCTGTGGTTAAAGCGCGGACCGGCGACGGCCTTGGATCAAGTGGATCATCAGGCCGAGCAGGGCAAACCCCACGAGGAACAAATAAGTCCCGTGACGCCAGCCTTTTGCTTGAGCAGGGCCAGGAGGGGCGTGACAGTGGTCGTGCCCAGATTGCCTGATTGGGCAATCGCACCGGTGGCGCGGGCGCGGTCCTGCGGGAGGGGGTTCAACTGCGGGATCGCAGCAAAGGAGGCGCCCTGCACGATGCCAAGACTGGCTACCAGCAGGAGGACGACGGCAATCACGGAATCCTAACCCCAAAGCTTCAGGCCTGCGGCATAAGTCATTGGATGACATACAAATCCAGGCGCGCCACGAAGGGCGAGGCGTAAATCTCCAGATGCTGCGCCAACAGCCCACCTTTGCCCGGCATGACGGCAGGCCGCACATTTTGCGGCATCAGGCGCCACAGCGCCACAGCGCAAGCCACCAGCCAAAGCGCATGCAGACGGAACAGGCCTGCAATGCCATACCCGTCCAATATCGCCGGCCCAAGCCAGGCCAGAACCGCATAGGTCACACCAAAAAACTGGACCACAGCGTCATTGCGGCCCCCTGCCGTGCCGGCGAGGCCACAGCTGCAATCGCCGTGGGCCCGACGACGACGATGAATAGATGCGAGCCCCCCTCCAGCACGCGCGCCGGCGTCAACAGCGGATAGGGTGGCAGGTACGACTGAACCAAGGACACCACTGCCCCCAGCACCAGCGCGGCTGGACCATTCCGATAATCGACACCATCAGCCCGATGTGCACCCCCGCCTCGGTCGGACAGGCCGCCCCCAGCGCCGCATAAGCAACGGAGATCTTGCCAAATTGCGCCGCAGCGTCAAGGCCCGTGCATCAAAGCGCCAAAATTGTCAGCGCAGCGCGCATTGATGCTTCCGTTCAAGCCCGGCCAAAATCTTAAATTCGCCACGACCTTGGCAAGGCGCAAGACCGCAAATCCTATCGCGAAGATATTCGTGAAATGAGAATGACGTTATTGCAAATTATTTATGAAGGTTCAGTATCAGGTGCATGAAACACTTGGCTATCTTGTTGTTTTGCCTGACTGCGCATGGGGCGCAGGCCGCGCAACTGTGCCCACTGGTGCAGGACCTCAACCGGATTGTGCTGGCCGAGACGGGTTACCTGCCTGTGCCCTGCCCAAGCATCGGCTTTACCGCCGTGCCGCCTGCGCTAAGCCTGCGATCACAGGCGGGAGCCTATCTGCCTGCGACCGGTCAGATCGAACTGGCCCCCGACCTTGATCTGAAAACGCCGTATGGCCAAAGCTACCTTTTGCACGAACTGGTCCATGCCGCGCAATTTGCCTACGGCGCCGAGGCCCGCATGCCCTGCCCTGCAGCGTTGGAGGCTGAGGCCTATACCGTGCAGGCCGCCTTCCTGAGGATGCACGGGTTGGGGCGCGAGGCGCTTTTGGTGTCGCTGCTGGCGGCGCAACTGGGCCTCTGCGGACCTGCCGAAGAGTATTAGGCGCGAATTTTCGCAGAAAATTCACCGTTTCACGCGTAAGTATTCTGCGAAAGTTCTCTGCTTGAAGGGATGAATTTTCTGCGAAAATTCGGCACCTATATATGCACCGCGCGGCCATAGGCGTCCAGCACGGATTCGTGCATCATTTCGGACAGCGTCGGATGAGGGAAAACCGTGTCCATCAGGTCCTGTTCCGTCGTCTCCAGTTGACGACCGATGACATAGCCCTGGATCAGTTCGGTGACCTCGGCCCCGATCATATGCGCGCCCAGCAATTCGCCGGTCTTGGCGTCGAACACGGTCTTGATCATCCCCTCGACCTCGCCCAAAGCAATCGCCTTGCCGTTACCGATA
>JBBQGU010000037.1:0-18155 GCA_038323315.1 Rhodobacterales bacterium
AAGGAGGGCAAGGTCGAGGTGTTTCAAAAGGGCAATACCGTCACCGTGCGTCTGGCCGGGGTGGGCATGTTCGGATCAGGCTCGGACGCCTTGCAAAAGGATTTCCTGCCGATCCTGACCCGTGTGGGCGAGGCATTAAAGGAAGAACAGGGCAATATCGTGATTGCGGGCCATTCCGACAGCAGCAAGGTTGGCGGCGGCCGCTTCAAAAGCAATGATGAACTGTCGCAGGCCCGCGCCGATGCCGTCTTGAAGATGTTTGCGCCGGTGGTCGGTGATCCGGGCCGGATGATCGCCGAAGGGCGCGGCGACAAGGAACCGATTGCCGACAACAAGACCAAGGATGGCCGGGCCAAGAACCGCCGTATCGAGGTTCTGGTGGTGGAGCAGGGGGCATGATGCGGGTGTTGAAAGCCATTGGCCGTGCGCTGATATCGACCTATTTCCTGATCTGTCTGGTGACGCTGATCCTGTCGGTCTGCGTCTGGATGTTCAGCCCCTATATCGGCACCGACGCGTTCCGCCCGTTTGACGGAGCCTTTGGCCGCTGGATATTCATCCTGATCCTGTGGCTGATCGCCGCGATCATCCTGGTGTCGGTCTTTTTCGTGCGCCGCCACAACACCGCGCAAATTGAGGAGGATATCGTCCGGGGCCCCGAACCTGCCCCCGGCGAAGATGCGGCAGTGACCGAGGAACTGACCGAACTGCGCGACAAGATGCGCGGTGCCATTACCAAGCTGAAAAAGTCCAAGGGCGGCAAGCGGTCCCTGTATGAACTGCCGTGGTATGTGATGATCGGCCCGCCGGGGGCTGGCAAGACCACCGCCATCGTCAATTCCGGCCTGCAATTCCCGCTGGCGGATGAATTGGGTACGACTGCGATTGGCGGCGTCGGCGGCACGCGCAACTGCGACTGGTGGTTCACCGAGGATGCCGTGCTGATCGACACCGCAGGCCGCTATACCACGCAGGAAAGCGACGCCGATGCCGACAACGCGGCGTGGCTGGGGTTTCTGAGCCTGTTGAAAAAGCACCGCATCCGTCAGCCGATCAATGGCGCGATGATCGCCATATCGCTGTCCGACCTGTCCTTGCAGGACGAGGTCACGCAAAAGGGCCATGCCCGCGCCGTGCGCCGCCGCTTGCAGGAATTGCGCGCCAAACTGGGGGTGCGCTTTCCGGTCTATGTGCTGTTCACAAAGGCCGACATGATCGCAGGTTTCACCGAATACTTCGACAATCTGGGCAAGGAGGAGCGGGAACAGGTCTGGGGCTTTACCCTGCCCCCCGAAAAAAGCCGTGCCGAAGCCTCGCCCGTTGCGGCCTTTGACACCGAGTTTTCGGGGCTGCTGACCCAGTTGAACGCGCAACTGCTGGACCGGATGCAGACCGAAACCGACCACCAGCGCCGCAGCCTGATCGCGGGCTT
This sequence comes from Rhodobacterales bacterium, assembly GCA_038323315.1. GTDB lineage: Bacteria > Pseudomonadota > Alphaproteobacteria > Rhodobacterales > Rhodobacteraceae > Stagnihabitans. Next base: position 1,433 of record JBBQGU010000037.1, read on the forward strand.
CCCGGCACAGGTCGCCTCGGTGCGCGGTGTCGCCAAGACGTTTCTGGCCGAGGTGTTTGCCGACAGCCGCTATGAAGACCGCCAGATGCTGCGCGGGGTCTATTTCACCTCCGGCACGCAGGAAGGTACGCCGATCGACCGGTTGATGATGGGCATGGCGCGCACCTTCGGCATCGGGCGTCAGGCCATCGGCACCGGGCGGGGCACGGGGCGGTCGTTCTTCCTGACCAAACTGTTCAACGAGGTCATGTTCCCCGAGGCTGGTCTGGTCTCGGCCGATGACAAGGTCGAGCGGCGCTATCGCTGGACCAAACGCGGCGCGATTGCCGCGACGGTTCTGGTCGCCGTGGGGTCGGGGGCGCTGTGGGCGCGCAGCTATTTCGGCAATGTCGACCTGATGGCGACTGTGTCCAAAGACGTCACGGATTATCAGGCGGTTGCCGCGACCATCCCCGGCGATCCGGTGGCGGACGGCGATGTGTCGATCACCATCCCCGCGCTGAACATCCTGCGCGGCATGCCGGTCAACCCCATCCCCGCCTCGGTCGACTCTGCCGCCGCCAGCCCGTTCTCGCCCGCGTATAACCTGACCTGGGGCCTGTATCAGGGCAGCAGCATGGCCAACCAGACCGGCCAAAGCTACCGCGCATCCCTGAACACCATCTTCCTGCCCCGCCTTTTGTTGCGGTTGGAGGATCAGATTTCCAGCAATATCAACAATCCCTCGATCCTGTATGACGCGCTGAAGGTCTATCTGATGCTGGGTCTGCAAGGGCCGATGGACAGCGACCAGATCAAGGAATGGATGACCGCCGATTGGCAGGTCACCTATCCCGGCACCGAAAACGACGCGATGCGCGCCGACATGGCGTTCCATCTGCAAGCCATGCTCAGCCAACCGATGCAGGAAATCGCACTGAACGGGCCGCTGGTCGATCAGGCGCAAAAGATCTTGGCCGACATGCCGATTGCCCAGCGCGTCTACAACTCGATCCTGCACACCCCCGATGCCGTGGCCCTGCCGCAGTTCCGCCTGACCGACATTGGCGGGCCGAACCTGGACAAGGCGTTCATCCGCACCTCGGGCAAACCCTTGAACGAGGGGATCGAGGGCATCTTCACCTTTGACGGCTTCAACCGGGTCTTCAAGGATCAGGCCCTTGGCGTGTCCGAAACCTTGCAGCGCGACAGTTGGGTTCTGGGCGACAAGGTCAAGACCGACCAGTCCGCCACCGCCCTGGCCGCCATCACCCGCGACGTGCTGGACCTGTATTACAACGACTTCATCGCCCGTTATGACCAGATGCTGGGCGATATCGACGTGATCCCGCTGTCCAGCCTGAAACAGGCGGTCGAGGTGACCAATATCCTGTCCGGGCCCACCTCGCCCATCGTCAACATCCTGAATGCAGTGGATAAAGAGACCAGGCTGACCGCCGTGGGCTCGGCGCTTGACACCCAGCAACTGGGTTCGGATGCCGGCAGCATCGTCGGGAATGATCTGATCGAGGATAATGCCAGCATCCGCACCCGGCTGTTGATCGACGCCTTGAAAAGTGCCGCGACCAGTTCCGGCGCGCCGCCGCCCAAACCGCCGGGTGCGGTGGTGGAAGAACGTTTCAACTGGTTGCACCAACTGGTCCTGCGCGAGGATGAACAGCCCTCGCAACTGGACAACCTGATGGCGCTGTTGCTGCAGGTCAATCAGGACCTGAACCGGATCGCGTTTCGTGGCACAAGCACCCAGACCACCGAGGCGGGCGGCGACTCGCTGGCCGCCCTGCAACAGGCGGCGTCCACCATCGAGGGGCCCTTGGCGCGCTGGTCCAGCCAGATCACCACGGGCGGTGCGGGCATCACGGCGGATGGCACACGGGCCTCGATCAACTCGGCCTGGCAACAGGCGGTGCTGCCGTTCTGCCAACAGGCCACCACCAAACTGTATCCCTTTGACCGCAGGGCAGCGGCGGATATGTCCATCGCCGATTTCGCCAAGCTGTTCGGGCCGACCGGACTGATCGACAGCTTCATGACCACCAACCTGAAAGACCTGATCGACACCTCGAAAAAGCCCTGGACATGGAAGGTGGTGAATGGGGCCGATCTGGGGATTTCGCAGGCGGTGCTGGATCAGTTGCAAGCGGCGTCCGAGATCAAGGATGCCTTCTTCCCCCAAGGTCCGGCCCCCGGCGTCAGCTTTCAGATCACGCCCGTCGCCCTGGACCCCAATGCGACCAATATCAGCCTGAACATCGACGGCACGCCGGTCGCCTTTGCCCAGAATGCCGGGCAGCCTTTGCCCACGGCGGTGACGTGGCCGGGGTCGGTCGGTGTGGCGCAGGTGACCTTCGCGCCGCCGCTGAATGGCGGGGAAAGCACCGTGACCAAGGATGGCCCCTGGGGCTGGTTCCGCCTGCTGGACAGCTCCGAAGTGCGTGCGACCAATGCGCCCGACCGCAAAAGGGTGATCTTCAACGTCGGCGGCCGCATCGCGATTTTCCAGATGCAAAGCGGGTCGGTGGTCAATGCCTTTGCCCTGCCCGCCATGTCGTCGTTCAAGTGTCCGTCGTCTTTTTGATCATGGGCCATTGATGCAGGGGTCCATCTGATGGCGGGATTTGCGGCCTTCGGCAAAATTCCGGCCTTGGGCGATTTCTTTCGCCTGAATGCGGCATCGGATTTCGTGACGCCTTGGGATGGCTGGTTGCAGGCCACCCTGCTGGCGGCGGCGGCAGCCTTGGGCGACCAGTTCGAGGGTTGCTATATGCAGGCTCCGATCTGGCGCTTTGCGGTGCCGCCGGGGGTGGCAGGCCATCAGGGCGTGGTGGGCGTGCTGATGCCGTCGATCGACCGGGTCGGGCGGCGCTTTCCGCTGACCCTGCTGGCCCCGACCGGCACGGCCGAACAGGCCGCCCTGCGCAATCTGATGTGGCAGGCGGATGTCCTGACCGCCTTGGAAAACCTCGCCCTGGAGGCGTTGGACGACCTGCCGCGCGACACACTGGCCGCCCGTCTGGCCACGTTGACCCTGCGCGAGGTGGCGCTGCCCAGCCGCATCCGCACCTCGGGGTCGTCGCTGGTCTTGTCCAGTGAACAGCCGGACCTGTTCTGCGCCGATCTGGCGCTGGACCTTGCGGGCGGCGGCCTGCACCGGTCTTGTGCATGGTCCGCGACGGTCGAGGGGTCGGCCAAGCTGATCCTGACCTCGGGCCTGCCGGGCCCCGACATGGCGCCGCGCCTGTTTGATTTGAATGGCATTTTCAACAGCAGCTTTGTCACGAAAGGAACCCTCGGATGAGCAATTTTGCAATCCGGTTCAACGCAAAGACCCATATCGGCAAGGTCCGCAAGGTGAATGAGGATGCGATCCTGGTGCTGCCCGATCAGCAGATCTGGGTCGTCTCGGACGGCATGGGCGGGCATGAGGGCGGTGATTATGCCAGCCGCATTGTCGTCGATTCCATCGCCGTTCTGCCGCCCGACATGGCGGCCACCGAAAAGCTGGGCCAGATCCGTCAGGCTCTGCAATCCGCCCACCGCACCATCGTGCATGAGGCCGAGACGCGCCATGCGACCATGGGCGCAACCGTGGTGGCTCTGGTTCTGGCGGACGGCCATTTCGGCGCGCTCTGGGCCGGGGACAGCCGACTGTACCGCCTGCGCGACGGCAAGATCGACTTGCTGACCACCGATCACTCGATCGTCGCGGCCCTGGTCGTGGCGGGGCAACTGACCTGGGATCAGGCCGCACAGCACCCGCAATCGAACGCCATCACCCGCGCCGTCGGCGTGGGCGAAGAGTTGGAGTTGGACAAGATCCGCGGCGACGCCCTGCGCGGCGACCGGTTCCTGCTATGCTCGGACGGCCTGAACAAATATGCCGGCATCGCCGAACTGGGCGTCGCCCTGCAAGGCGTGCCGATCGAGGTGGTTACGGACAATCTGGTGCAGTTGGCCCTGGATCGCGGGGGGGCTGATAATGTCTCGGTCATCGTGGTGGACGTGGAATAGCGCAGCGCAAGTCCGGGCGCGCCTGACCTGGGGCAATCCGGTGCCACGAACCATCATTTACAAAATCCAAATAATATCAGGATGTTACGCCGCGACCTTAATGAACCCCACCCCGCAACCTGTCATATCTCCGCCACCGCATTCACACCCCCGAGGCCCCGATGACCCCGCAAACACGTGCCGACCTGCTGACCCGGATCTGGTGGGCCGGGGTCCATTCTGTCGGGGGGCAGGCCTCGGTCGCGGCCAGCCTTGAAACCGCCCCCATCCCCCGACCCGACCTGATCCTGTCGGTCGGCAAGGCCGCCGTTGCGATGGCCCGCGCCGCCCATGCCCGCTTCCCGGACAGCCCCATCCTTGCCATCGCCAAGACCGGCCACACCGAACCCGGCCACACCGAACCCGGCCACACCGAACCCGGCCTGCCGTTCGAAATCCTGCAAGCCGCGCACCCCGTCCCCGACCTCACCAGCCTGACCGCCGGGGCCCGCCTGCTGGCCGAGGTTGTCGCAGCCCCCCCCGACAGCCACCTCCTCCTCCTCGTATCGGGCGGCGCCTCCTCGCTGGTCGAGGTTCCGCGGCCCGGCCTGACCCTGACCGACCTCGCCACCCTGAACCGCGCCCTCCTCGCCTCGGGCAAGGATATCGGCGTGATGAACGCCGAACGGGCGCAGCATTCGCTGATCAAGGGCGGCGGATTGCTGGCCCGGTTCAAGGGCGCGCGTGTGACCATTCTGGCGATATCCGACACGCGCGGCGATCTGATCGCAACGATAGGCTCGGGCATCGGTCTATGCCTGCCCCGCCCCGGATTGATCGCCGAGACCCGCATCGTCGCCTCCAACATCGTCGCACGGGCCGCCGCCACAGCCAAGGCCCGCGCATTGGGCCTGCAAGTTCTTGACCGGGGCGAGGTCCTGTATGACGACGTCGCGGCCTGCGCCAACCTGATCGCAAGGGGCCTGCCATCGGAGCCGGGCCTGACCCTGTGGGGGGGCGAGCCGACTGTCATTCTACCGGACAATCCAGGCCGTGGCGGGCGCAATCAAGCCCTGGCGCTGCATCTGGCAGGGCAAATCGCGGGGGTGCCGGACTTGTCCCTGCTTGTTGCCGGGACCGATGGCAACGATGGCCCGACCGAGGCTGCCGGGGGGCTTGTCGATGGCACGACCTGGGGACAGGGGGCCGACACCGCCTTGACCCGCGCTGACAGCGGCAGTTTCCTGGCCTGTCGGAACGCGCTGTTCACCACTGGCCCGACCGGCACCAATGTGATGGATATGGCACTTGCCCTGCGCGGGTAAGTGCTACTTCGGCACCGCGTTGGCCTGCAAGACCGCCAGCGGAACCACGTCCAGCGCCCGGATATGGGTCGCGTCGATATGGACCTGCGGGGCTGCACCCTCATCATGCGCCTGCCGGAACCGTGCCGCGCAAAGGCACCAGCGGTCGCCGGGCTTCAGGCCCGCAAAGCCGTATTCGGGGCGCGGCGTGGACAGGTCGTTGCCGAGGTATTTCGACAGCGCCAGAAACTCGGGCGTCATCACGGCACAGACAGTGTGCTGGCCGGTGTCGCCGGGGCCGGTGTCGCAACAGCCGTTGCGGTAAAAGCCGGTCATGGGCGCGGTCGAGCAGGGCTGCAGCGCCTCGCCCAGAACGTTCAAGGATGGTTCGCGCATCGGTTCTCCTATGGCCATACTTCGCCTGACAAGGGTGGCAGCACATCACCGCAAACCAGTGCCGTCAATATGCCGCGTATCACCGGCATCCGGGCCATGGGGGCCAGACCCCAGTCGCGCAGCATCGGCAGCAGGTGGCTGTCGGATTGGTACATCGGGGTCATCACAGCGGAAAAGCCCTGATAGAAGCGCCGGTGCCAACGTCGCATCGCGGCATAGCGGGGCAGGGCGTCGTGCAAACCGCCGTTCAGGGCGCGGGTCAGGGCCATCGCATCCAGCAGGGCCATATTGGCGCCTTGGCCAAGCTGCGGGCTGGCGCGGTGGGCGGCGTCACCGATAAAGGCGATCCCGTCGGCATAGGGCAGGGCCAGCGACCCGTGGGAGTACCGCGCTTGGGTCATGTCGGCATGGGTCAGTGGGGCAGTGAACGCGGCGAAATCCGGCCAGAAGACGGTTGTCGCAGCCTGCCATGCGGCAAAGTCGGTGGTGGGCCAGGCGGCAGCCTCGGCCTCGGACTGCGACCAGAACAGGGCGGCTTTGGGTGTCGGATCGCCCGGCAGGCAGCCGATCGGCATGACCCCGGCCATGCGGGACGCGCGCAAGTAGCGCTGCGTCAGTTGGTTGGCCGGAAGGGCGGTCTGCGGCCAGGACACCGTGGCCCAGACCGCGCCAAAGTTGAGCTTGCGGGCCTTGAGCGGCGACAGGACCGAACCTGCACCAGATGCGTCGACAATCAGGTCGAAGGGGCCGAGGGCGTCGGCCTTGTCACGTCGCAGCCAGCCGTCGTCATGGCCCGTGACGGCGGCCCCGGTCACGATCTGAACGCCCGAGGTCTGGACCTGATCCCACAGCACCCCGAACAGGCTGGCGCGGTGCATCGCGAGGCCGGGGGCACCCTTGCGGTAACGCACGTCCAGCACTTTGCGTCCACCCGCGTGGCCGATCATCTGGACCAAAGGCGCGCCAAGGTTGCGGGCCGTCTGACCCGCACCTAACGCATCCAGAACGTGCATGCCGACGGGTTGCACCACAAGGCCCGATCCGACAGGCCGGGGCGTCGCAAACCGCTCGGCCAGGGTGACGCTATGGCCGGACCGCGCCAACAACGCCGCCGCCGCCAACCCGCCAATCCCCGCGCCTGTGATGCCGATCCGGTATCCCATGTGGCATTTCAACCCTTTGTGCCGGGTGCCTGCAAGCCCTGTCACAAAGGCCACTGGCCGAAAGGATCGACCCGCGCTAAGTTGTCGCGGGTTGCGCAGGATCGGACGGGCGGGATGGAGGGTTTGTTTATTCTGCTGGGGCTGGCCGCAATACTGGCCATGCCGGTGTCCATCGTGGTGCTGCTGGTCGGTCAATCGCGGCTGAAGGCGCGGATGCTGGTTGTGGAGCAGAGTCTTGCGCAATCCAGGGTCGCCCTCTCCGAACTGGCGCCTGGCCCTGAAGCCTCCGCAGCGGTCCAGGTCGGATTGCCCGAGGATGTCGCGGTTGACGAGGCCGCAGCCTTTGTCGTGTCCGAACCCGCGGGCGCAGTGATGTCGCCGGATGATCTGGTCCCGCCTGCGCCCCAGCCGGATGGGCCGATTGTGATGACGGCCGAACGGGCCTCGGCGATCAGTGCCTGGATGGGGCGGAACTGGATTTATGTCATCTCGGCGGCCTCGCTGGCCTTGGCGGGTGTGTTTTTGGTGCAGTATTCCGTGCAGAATGGCCTGTTGCCGCCTTTGGCACGGGTGCTGGCGGCCTATCTGCTGGGCGCGGCGCTGATTGCTGCGGGCGAGTGGATGCGGCGGCGGACCGGGGACACTGACAGCAGCGACACGGCCTATTTGCCGTCTGTCTTTGCCGGGGCGGGGTTGGTGACGCTGTTTGCAGCGACGGTGGCGGCGCGGCAGATGTATGGGTTGATCGGGCCGGGACCAGCCTTTGGGCTGTTGATGGCGACGGCGGCGTTGGCGGTGGTTCTGGGCTGGTTCTATGGGCCGCTTCTGGTGGCGGTCGGGGTGATCGGGGCCTTTGCCGCACCGTTTCTGGTGGGGTCGGGGGCTGAACCCACGCCGCTTTTGTACGGTTATTATGCCTTGATCGCGGCGACCGGACTTGCGGTGGATGCGGTGCGGCGATGGGCGTGGCTGTCTGTGCTGGCGTTGGTGTCGGGCTATCTTGGCGCGGCGGCGATGGCCTCTGGTGGGGCGGGGCAGGTCGCGTGGGTGGGGTTCTTGCTGTTGATGCCGCTGCTGGCCATCCTGCTGCCACCGTTGCGATTGAACCCGGATCAGGCGGGGCCGACGGTCATGGAAGCGGTGCTTGCCAAGGGCACCGAATGGCCGAATTTCCCGGTGCGGTTGGTGGCGGGATCGGTGCTGGTCTCCAGCCTTGGTCTGATGATCCTGCCGAACCTGTCGCCCGCCGAGGCGCTGCTGTGCTATGCCGCCCTGACCCTGATGGGGATCGCCCTGCTGATCTGGGCCGCGCCTGCCGCGGGTCTTGCCGATCTCGCATTGCTGCCCGGCGCAGCTTTTCTGGTGCGGCTGACAGTGGAGCCCGAGCAATATTGGCCGCTGGCCGCGCGCTATCTGATGCAGGCCGAGCAATACCGTCTGCCCGAGGAACCTGCGCCGATGACTGTGACCTGGCTGGTTCTGATGGCTGCGGCGCTGTCAGGCGCCTTTGCCTGGCGGGCGTTGAGGGGAGGTCCGTTATCGCGGGTCCACGGCCTGGCGGCAGTGCTGATGGCGCCCTTGGCGGTCGCGATTCTGGAGTTTATGTGGACCCCTGCACTGGTGACGGGCGAGGTGGTCTGGGCGCTGCATGCGATGGTGCTGGCGGCGGCGATGGTGGCCTTGACCACGCGGTTTGCGGCGGCGGATGGCACGGATCACCGGCGGACGGCCTATGCTACGTTGTCGGCCCTGTCGCTGATCGCGCTGGCGCTGTTCCTGCTGATCTCGACCACGGCGTTGACGCTGGCTTTGGGGGTGCTGTTGATGACGGCGGCCTGGCTGGACCGGCGGTTTGATCTGCGCGAGATGGGGGTGTTCATCCAGATCGGGGCGGTCGTTTTGTCGTACCGGCTGCTGATCGATCCCGGTCTGGATTGGGCGATGTGGACACCTTTGCCGGCAGTGGTGGTGGCCTTTGTCGGGGCGATCGGGGCCGAATTGGTCGCGTACCGGCTGCTGGCGAATCGCAGCAGAACCCTGACGGCCGGCGTGCTGGAAAGTGCCGCATTGGCGCTGACAGCGGTGCTGGCCAATGTGATGCTGTCGCGGTGGCTGGTGCCGCTTGTCAGCTTTACCGGGTATTCCAGTCTGGACCTGAACTATGCCACCACGCTGCACGCCATGCCCTGGCTGGTGCTGGCCCTGACCCAGGCCTACCGCGCGCAACTGGGGCCGGTGCTCCGCCGTTTGCGCCTGTCGCTGGCGGTGGTGGCGGGGGCAATGGCGGCGTTGGGGCTGGCATGGTCGGCCATCGCGCTGAACCCGCTGTTCCAATCCTACCCTGATGGTGCGGGTGCCAAGGTCATTGGCCCCCCGCTTTTGGACACTCTGGCCTTGTCCTACGCCATACCCGGCCTGATGCTGATCTTTGCGGCCCGTCAGCCGGTCTTTCCCCGCCCCTTGCGGCTGCTGTTGCTCGGCCTCGGATCCGCCTTTCTGGCACTGTATGCGGGGCTGGAGATCAGACGGTTCTGGCAGGGCGACTGGCTGGGCGCGCCCGGTGTCACGCAGTATGAATTGTACAGCTATACCGTGGCCCTGATGCTGGCAGGGGCGACGGTGCTATATTTCGCCATCGCCCGGCGCTCGGTGCTGCTGCGCCGGATCGGGATGGCGGTGATTGCGGTGACGGTGGCCAAGGTCTTTCTGATCGACGCCTCCGGCCTGACCGGGCTGACGCGGGTGTTCAGCTTTCTGGGGCTTGGCCTGTCGCTGGCGGGCCTTGCGTGGCTGAACCGCTGGGCGGGGCAGGCGGCAACGCCGCAGGCCAATAACGCTTTACCCCATTCGCAGCCCTCCATATAAGGCGCGCATGAGCCGCATATCCGCGCCATACTTGCGAATTATCGGCCCGGCGACCTGACCCCTCAGGCGCCGGGACTGGTCTTGCAATCAAAATCCGAAGGACCGCCGATATGGCCGACACTGCCCCCGATTACCGCAGCACCGTATTCTTGCCCGAAACCGACTTTCCGATGCGCGCAGGCCTGCCGCAACGCGAGCCTGACTGGCTGGCCCGGTGGGAGCGTATCGGCATCTATGACCGCCTGCGAGAGCGGACGGACCGCGTGCCCTTTGTGCTGCATGATGGCCCACCCTATGCCAATGGCCATCTGCATATCGGCCACGCGCTGAACAAGGTGTTGAAGGATATGGTGGTCCGCAGCCAGCAGATGATGGGCCGCGACGCCCGCTATGTACCCGGCTGGGACTGCCACGGCCTGCCGATCGAATGGAAGATCGAAGAGCAATACCGCGCGAAGGGGTTGAACAAGGACGACGTCGACGTGGTCGATTTCCGCCGCGAATGCCGCGCCTTTGCCGCCGGCTGGATCGACATCCAGCGCGAGGAGTTCAAGCGTCTGGGCATCACCGGCAACTGGGCCGACCCCTACTTGACGATGAACTACCACGCCGAAGCCGTCATCGCCGACGAGTTCATGAAATTCGTCATGAACGGCTCGTTGTATCAGGGGTCGAAACCCGTGATGTGGTCGCCGGTCGAAAAAACCGCCTTGGCCGAGGCAGAGGTCGAGTATCATGACCTGACCAGCCATACGGTCTGGGTGCGGTTCAAGCCATATTCGTTTGGCCAAAGCAATGATCTTGACCTTTCTAAGAACTCCGATCTACTTGATAGCAGTGTCTTGATTTGGACGACAACTCCTTGGACGATCCCGCAAAACCGTGCGGTTTCCTTTAATCCAGCAATCTCGTATGGACTATATCGTGTAGGCAATGTTTCTGAAAATTCCACCGCTCGTTCCAATGAGTTGGTATTACTGGCTGACAAACTCGCGGCAGGTGTGTTGACGGCAGCAAAGATTGAAGATTTTGTGCGCGTTCGCGACGTGACGCCGGACGTGCTCGGTACGCTTCAATGTTGGCACCCATTCGCAACAATTGACGGTGGGAAGGGAGAGTGGGATTATTCCGTTCCAGTTCTGCCCGGCGACCACGTGACCGACGACGCGGGAACCGGCTTTGTCCACACCGCCCCCTCGCACGGCGACGACGACTACCAGATGGGCCTGAGGTTCAACCTGCCCATGACCTACAATGTGGAACCTGACGGCACCTACCGTGCGTCCCTGCCGATGTTCGGCGGTCAGGCGATCATCACGCCCGAGGGTAAGGAAGGTCCGGCCAACGTCTCGGTCATCAAGCAACTGGCCTACACGGGCGCTCTGTTCGCCAAGGGCAAGATCAAGCACAGCTACCCGCATTCCTGGCGCTCCAAAGCCCCGCTGATCTACCGCAACACCCCGCAATGGTTCGTCGCCATCGACAAGGCGCTGGACGACGACTTTGGCACGTATGGCGACACAATCCGCAAACGGGCGCTGAACTCGATCAACCAGCTGGTGACCTGGACCCCCGTGACCGGCCGCAACCGCCTGCATTCCATGATCGAGGCGCGGCCCGATTGGGTGCTGTCCCGCCAACGCGCCTGGGGTGTTCCGCTGACCTGTTTTGTGAAGAAGGGTGCGTTACCGACCGATGCGGACTTTTTGTTGCGCAACGCGGACGTAAACGCCCGCATCAAGGCCGCATTCGAGGCCGAAAGCGCAGATGTCTGGTTTGGGCAAGGATTCAAGGAAAGGATGCTGCAAGGCAGCGTCGACCCATCGGATTATGACAAGGTCGATGACGTGCTTGACGTGTGGTTCGACAGTGGCTCCACCCACGCGTTTGTCTTGCGCGACCGGGACGATGGCTCCGTGGACGGTATCGCCGACCTGTATCTGGAGGGGACGGATCAGCACCGCGGCTGGTTCCATTCCTCGATGTTGCAGGCTTGCGGCACAAAGGGGCGTGCACCTTACCGCGGGGTTCTGACCCACGGTTTCACGTTGGATGAAAAGGGCATGAAGATGTCCAAAAGTCTTGGCAATACCGTCGCTCCCCAGGCAGTGATCGACGAATACGGCGCCGATATCCTGCGGTTGTGGGTGGCCCAGGCCGACTACACCGTCGACCTTCGCATCGGCAAAGAGATCCTGAAGGGGACTGCCGACAGCTATCGCCGCCTGCGCAACACCATGCGCTTCCTGTTGGGCAACCTGAAGGACTTTTCCGACGCCGAACGCGTGGCCCCCGCCGATATGCCCGAACTGGAGCAGTGGGTGCTGCACCGCCTGGCCGAACTGGATGGCGAAGTGCGCGCGGGCTATGCTGGCTACGACTTTCAGGGTGTGTTCCAAAAACTGTTCACCTTTGCCACCACCGACCTGTCGGCAGTCTATTTCGACATCCGCAAGGACAGCCTGTATTGCGACGCGCCGGGGTCGCTGACGCGCCGCGCCGCCCGCACCGTTCTGGATCTGCTGTTCCACCGGCTGACGACCTGGCTTGCTCCGGTTCTGGTCTTTACGATGGAGGAGGTCTGGCTTTGCCGCTTCCCTGGCGACGACAGTTCGGTCCATTTGACTGACATGCCGGAAACGCCCAAGGGTTGGCTGAACCACGCTTTGGCCGCAAAATGGGACGGCATCCGCGCAACGCGCCGCGCCGTTACGGGTGCGTTGGAAATCCAACGCACTGCCAAGGTCATCGGCGCCTCGCTGGAGGCCTCGCCCGTGGTGCACGTCGCCGACACGGCCATTCTGGCAGCGCTGAAATCCGTCGATTTTGCCGATCTGTGCATCACTTCGGGTATTCAGATAACCGGTGATGACGCCCCACCCGAGGCGTTCCGCCTGCCCGAGATTCCGGGCATCGGCGTGGTCTTCGAACGCGCCATCGGTCAGAAATGCGAGCGTTGCTGGAAGGTGCTGCCCGATGTCGGCAGCCACAAACACCCCGCAACCTGCGCCCGTTGTTCGGCGGCACTGGGTTAGCGACACGTCCAATCCCGGTCAGGTGATGCGGTTACCGCCCTTGACCGGGAACAATTCCTGAACGATCCCGGCAAGGCACAGGTACAGCGAGGTTGCAATCAGCCCCCATTGCACCAATGGCCCCTCTTTGAAATCCACACCGGCCGACCATGCAGCAAAGATCAGCCACAGCACGGCCGCCGACAGGTTCAGATTGTGCCAGCGCGTCGTGCGGGTCGGGTGGACGAATTTCAGGTTCACGAACATGGTCGCCGTCAACAGCACAACGATGACCAAAACCGCCCAGGTCGGCGGGCGGGTGGCAAACAGCACCAGCACCACCATGTTCCAGCAGGCCGGGAAACCGGAAAAGCTTTTATCCTTGGTTTTCATTCGCGTATCGGCGAAATAGACCACCGAGCCATAGACGATGACGATGATGGCGAGCCATCCCGTCCAGCCATCCAGAATGCCGGATTTGAACAGGGCATATGCGGGAATGAACACATAAGTCAGGTAATCCACGATCAGGTCCATCAGCACGCCGTCATAGGTCGGCCAGTTGGTCGTGGTGTCATAGCGGCGCGCCAAGGGTCCGTCGATGCCATCGACGATCAGTGCCACGACCAGCCACAGGAACATCAGGCTCCACTTTTCCTCGACCGCGGCCAGCATCGCGAACATCGACAAAACCGCCCCCGAGGCGGTCAGAAGGTGGACAAAAAGGGCCTTGAGGCGGATGTTCATCCGCCTTGAATGCAGGAAGCCGAGGCGACTGGCAAGTCCTTGGGGGGTCAGGCCTGCGACAGATTTATGACGTGAGGCCAGAAGGTGCATGGAATCAGGTGGGTTTGGCGTCATCCCGGCCAGTCGCGTCATCGATTGAATCGGTTTCCGCAGGGTTGGACAAGGCGAGCATCATGGATTCCATGAGGGTCGCAGGGCCGGGTTGTGGGATCAGACCAATTGCTGCGGGGTCAAGGCGGGGTTGTGCATCGAAATCGCGGGCGAAATTTGGCGCACCGTCGGTCTGGCGCGTGGCGGGAACGGTTTCCGCGCGGTTCCCGATGTTGCTGTTGGCAATCAGGTGATCGGTCAACTTGTCCAACAGCGAGCGGACATCGGTGCCGCGCCGATCGCTTTGATCCCCCGAGGGCAACATACCACCACCCCATGGTGCCAGCGCCACAAGTTCATCGCCGCTGATCGCGCCGTCGGCATTGCTGTCGATGCGGGCAAAGTTGCGCGCCAGCAACCCGCCCTGATTCAGCGCATTCACCTCGTTCAAGGACAGCTTGCCATCGCCATCGCTGTCAAAGGACTGCACCAATGCATCGAACAAGGCACGGGGATCGGCACCACCGAACGACGAGGACCGTGGCGGCGGAGCCATAGCCACAGGGCGGGCGATCGGCGGGCCAGCAACGGGCGTGGTCGCAGCGCCCCCTGCGGTCTGCGTCAGGTTTTGCAACATGGAAGTCCGGGCGGCAGTCGCAGCGCCAGCAAGGGAAGAAATCTTCATCGAGCATTTCCTTCTGAAAACACCCTTCGAAAACTATGCTTAATGGGTCAATGAAACCTTAACCCAATCCTGAAAGAACCCTGCATTTGGCTCAACTTTTAGGGATCTGGAGTAAAGCCCGCCGCAATCAAACCCGTTTTACACCTTTGACCCCCTGAACCGAGGCCAAGACGCAGGGTTTTATCACGCGCTTGTGCCATATCATGCAGCTTTGGCAAGCGACGCGTCGGAAAGCACTGCCACAGCCGGACGGACGACATCCTCAGCGTATGAGGCGCTGTTCCAATCGCTGCAGGTGGCTTGGACTGCATGAAACCCCCGAAAGTGTTACAGAGGTCATGGTGATGCCTTTCAGGACGAATGGGCCCACAGCCTTGGACACCCTCACAATCACCGATCAAGGTTGGTGATTCTTGACCCAATGCACAGAAAAACCCCGGGACAAGGCGCAGTGTTCGCGAACAAATTGAATCACGGCGTTTGGAGTTTTTCAAAGGCGCAAACAGGGTCATTTCCGGGGATCAGGCGCGCGGATGGGTCCTGTCATAAACCTCCATCAGGCGCGCTGCATCGACGGCAGTATAGGCCTGTGTGGTCGACAGTGAGGCATGGCCCAGCAGTTCCTGGATGGCGCGCAGGTCGCCGCCTGCGGACAGCAGATGGGTGGCAAAACTATGGCGCAGGGCGTGGGGGGTGGCGGTGGCGGGCAGTCCAAGCTGCGCCCGGGCCTTCTCCATCGCCAGCGCGATCAGTCTGGGGTTCAGCGGGCCGCCGCGTGTGCCGCGAAACAGGGGGGCGTTGCAGGTCAGGATATGGGGGCACAGGGCGACGTACTCGGCGACGGCTGTGCGGGCGATGGGCAGGACCGGGACCAGCCGCTGTTTGCCGCCCTTGCCGGTGATGCGCAAGACCTCGGGCAGCGGGTGTGCGGCACCGGTCAGGCCAAGGGCCTCGGATATCCGCAGTCCGCAGCCATAGAGCAACGTGACCACAGCGGCGTCGCGGGCGGCAACCCAGTCTTCTGCGGGCTCAGCGCCCATCACGTCGATGACGGCAAAGGCGGCCTCCTCGGTCAGGGGGCGGGGAAGTTTGCGACGGTATTTCGGGCCACGGGCGGACAGGGTGGTCGAGGCGTCGAAACCCTCCCGCTCGGCCAGCCAGCTCGTAAAACCTTTGACGGCAGACAAGGCGCGGGCGAGGCTGCGGGCGGAGACGCCGCGCGCCCGCTCGGCGGCCATCCAGGCGCGCAGGTCGGTTTGGGGCAGGTTGATCAGGCCGGACATCCCTTCGGATTCGCCGCGATGCTGGGCGAGAAAGTTCAGGAAGCCGGACAGATCGGCGGTATAGGCCTTGACCGTGTTGGCCGACGCCCCGTCCAGCGCCCGCAGATGGTCCAGCCAGCGCGCCATCGCATCCCGCAGCGCGGGCGAGATCATGACAGCCAGCGCCGCATGGTCCGTTCGAACACCCCGGCGAAGAAGGCCAGCAGGTCGGTGCCGTGGGTCGATTTGAACTGGTGCGGGTCCTCGGCCCCCAGGGCGAGCATGCCGGGCAGACGGCCCTTGCCGAAGTCCAGCTTCATCAGGGCTTCCGAGCGGATCCAGCCCGCTTTCTCGCCGTATAGCAGGTCGTTGGCGGGCTGGACCTGCCGCAACACGACCGAGCGGATCGGTACGTTCTTACCAGCCGAGATATAGTCGGCCACAAAGCCGCTTTGGGCGATGTAAAGCACGTCGCCGAGGCGGCGCAGGGTCTGGTCAGCCTCACCTTGCACGCTTTCCAGGACCAGACGGGCGCAATCGACGCGCAGGGTGGGAGCGACCTCGGCGGTCAGGGCTTTCAGGAAGTCTTCGAAGCTGAGCGGGTCCATCAGTTGCAGGATGGCGCGGTGAACCTGATTGGTGCCGGCGAGGTTTTCATAAGCGGCGGCGATGACGGTGCGGTGGGTATCCTCCAGCCGGTCGAGCCGGCCTTCCAGCCGCTCCATCGCGATGCCGCGCAGATCGACCACATTCGATCCCATCGCCCGCTCATTCGCGGCAATCAGGGCATTCATGACGCCGGTATCTTCCAGCAAAGCCTCGGGTGCCGCAATGATGCGGTCGCGCGTATCCTGATCCATGATGCCCCGGCTGGTTTATTGATTTTGAGGGCAGTATAGCGGGTTTTTCGGGGCTGTCGCGGGGGGGATTTCGGGTTGAGTCAGGGGTGCGGCAGAGAGGCCACAGGGGGGCGTCCACATGTGGGCGGGGGGTTAAGGGGTTGATATGGTTGGGGATTGGGTTTTCTTACGAGGGGCGGGTGGTCAAAATCAAAACAATATTGGGGCGGCACTTATTCTGCGGGGTCGCGGCACCGCCACGCTTGAAAAACCGCTGAGTCAGCCTGCGACTGGTTTGTGGTTTGTGGTTTGTGGTTTGTGCAGGCTGGTCAGACGTTTTGCAGGTTCGTTAAACGTTCGGACCAGTA
>JBBQGU010000038.1:0-17870 GCA_038323315.1 Rhodobacterales bacterium
GCCAGACAGGCCTGCACCACCGGCACGGCCAGATCGCTCAAGGTCAACCCGGCAAAGGCCCCGCCACGCGGCACAACCGCCGTGCGGCGTGCTGCAACGACAAAGGCGCTCATCCCGCAACCTCCTCCGCCAGCCGCCGCAAATCGGTCTTGCCTGAGGGCAGTTCGGGCCAATCCTGCCGCCAGATCAACCGCTTGGGCGCACGCAAAGGCCCCAGCCGCGCCCGCAAGGCCGTCATCAGTATGGCGTCCAATCCGGCATCGCCCTGTACGACCGCCACCAGATGCAGCCCGCGTCGTGCGTCTGCCACTGGCAGAACCGCCACCCGACGGACACCGTCAAACCCTTGCAAGAACAACTCAATTTCCTCGGGGAAGACATTTTGGTCGGCCACGGTCACCATCCGCCCCGCCCGCCCTGCCAGATACAGATGGCCGCCGTCCAACCGCCCCATCTCGCCCACCGACAAATACCCATCCCGCCACCGGGCCGCGCCGATATCCGCGCCCGCATAGCCTTGAAACAGATAGGCGCTTTTGACCCAGATCTCGCCAACCTCGCCCGGTGCTGCGTCCACGATCAGATCAACGCCCGGATAGGCCGACCCGACCGAGTCCGCCGGGCTGTCCCCGCCGGCCAAGGTGATGAAACTCGCCTCAGCCGCGCCATAAAACTCGTGAATCGCGACGCCAGGCGCGCACAGCTCAAGTGCCGCCCGCAAGACGGGGTCCAGCTTTGCCCCGCCAATTACCACATGACGCAGCGAGGGCCACGAAACCCCGGCCTCTACCACGCCCCGCATCTGCGCCGGGGTCGCATAGACCAAACCCACCCCCCGCAAGGCCAAGGCCTGCCGGTCCGGCCGCATCGCATCCAGCAGATGCAATTCCGCCCCCAGATGCACCGCCTCCATGGCGGCATACAGCGCCAGCGACTGTGTCATCCGGCCCAGCACAGCCACGCGCAGCCCCGGCCCGATGCCAAACATCCCGGCATTCACGGCAAAACTGCGGGTCCACGACTCGGCGCTGCGCCGGATCCGGCGTGGGTGCCCGGACGACCCCGAGGTCAAGGTCTCGAACGCACCCACAGGGGCCGGACCCTCACCGCCCACCCGAAACGTCCCCGCCGCGAATGCCTGCGCCAGCGCCGCGCCCGCAGGCCGTTCGTCAATCAGCGCAGGGGCTGAGGCCAAAGGCCCGAACTGCCGCCCTGCCCCGTCAAAGACCTGCGCCTTTGGGTGCCAGCGAAACACTCACCTGCCCGCCAGCAAGGTTTTCACCCGTTGCAGCGCCAGCCCATAACCTTCGGTCCCGCAGCCCACGATCACCCCATCCGCCCGCTGCGAGATGTAGGAGTGGTGCCGGAACGCCTCGCGTTTGTGGATGTTGGAGATGTGGACCTCGATCACCGGCCCCTCGAACGCATGCAGCGCGTCCAGAATGGCGACCGAGGTATGGGTATAAGCCCCCGCATTAATGACCACCGCCGACCCCTGCGCCCGCGCCTCCTGAACCCAGTCGACCAGTTGACCTTCATGGTTGGATTGCAGGCAGCGGATCGTCAGGCCCAATTCCTCGGCCATGTCCGAACAGGTCTGCACGACATCGTCCAGGGTCTCGCGGCCATAGATTTCGGGCTGCCGTTGGCCCAGCAGGTTCAGATTGGGGCCGTTCAGGATGTAGACAGGCTTGCTCATGTTCCGCGTCCTTGGGTCGGTGTCCGCGCCACCCTAAGCCATAGTGCAGGTCGCGGGCAACGCCCCGACGCTGCTACGCCACCTTCTCCAACGCCACTTCTGGCCCCAGACCCAAAGCCCGCACCACATCCCGCGACAGTTCCGGCCGGTTCAGGGTGTAGAAATGCAAATCCTGCACGCCCTCCGTGATCAACCGCTCGCACAGCGTTGCGCAATGGGTCAGCGCCAGCAGCGCCTCACGCCCGTCGCGCCTGGCGAAATGAAACGCCTCGTCCAGCCGCGGGGGCACATGCGCCCCGCAGCGCCCCGCAAACCGCTTGGCGCTGTCCCAGTTATGGATCGGCAGAACACCGGGAATGATCGGTGCCTTGATCCCGGCCTTCACACACCGGTCCCGGAACCGCAAGAACGTCTCGGCTTCAAAGAAAAACTGCGTGATGGCCGAACTGGCCCCGGCCTCGATCTTGCGCTTCAGCCAGGCTACATCCGCGCCGGCATCCGCCGCATCCGGGTGCTGTTCGGGATAGGCCCCAACGCGCACGTTGAACCTGCCCGCCAAGGCCGCCACCAGTTCCGCCGTATCGGCAAAGCCGCCCGGATGCGCCACAAAGCCCGCCGACCCCTTTGGCGGATCACCGCGAAGTGCCACAATGTCTGTCACACCCAAGGCCGCAAAGCTGTCTGCCACCGCCAAAGTCTCGGCCCGTGTCGCGCCCACACAGGTCAGGTGCGCCACCACCTCAAGACCGTAGTTCCTGTGGATCGTCGCCACCGCCTCATGCGTCAGGGTCCGCGTCGTACCCCCCGCGCCATAAGTCACCGACACAAAGTCGGGCGACAGGGGGGCCAGCACCTGCACCGTATCCCACAGCCGGAACGACGCCTCCAACGATTGCGGCGGGAAGAATTCGAACGAAACACGGGCGCGGGACATGAGGCAGGCTCCTTTGAACTTGCCCCGTTGTCCCACATCCCGCATGATGAATCCAATTCATAGTTTTCATCATCTACATGAGTCCTGTCACATGTACCTTGAACTCCGCCACTTTCGCACCTTGCGCGCCATCCAAACCGCCGGCGGCCTCGCCCGCGCCGCCGACCTGTTGAACACCACCCAGTCCGCCCTGTCGCATCAGGTTGCGGGGATCGAGGATCAGGTCGGCATGGAACTGTTCGTCCGCCGCTCCAAACCCATGCGCCTGTCTGCCGCAGGTCTGCGGATGCTGCGCGTCGCCGACCGCATCCTGCCCGAAATCGCCGCGCTGGAGGAAGAATTTCGCGCCCTCGCCAATGGCAAGACCGGCCGGTTGCACATCGCCATCCAGTGCCACGCCTGTTTCGACTGGCTGTTCCCGGTGCTGGAGCTGTTCCGCCACGCCTGGCCCGAGGTTGACGTGGACATCCGCGCCGGCCTTGCCTTCGACGCCTTCCCGGCGCTGCTGCGTGAGGAGGTTGACCTCGTCATCACCTCCAACCCTGAACCCCTGCCGGGCCTGGTGTTCAACCCGCTGTTCGACTATCATCCCACATTCGTCGCCTCGGCCCAAAATCCCTTGGCGCTGAAATCTCGCATCGACCCCGAAGATTTCCGCGACCAGACCTTGATCACCTATCCCGTCACCCGCGACAAACTGGACATTTTCACCGAGTTTCTGACGGCGGCCAAGGTCGAGCCCCGCGCCCAGCGCCCGGTCGAGTTGACCGCAGTGATCCTGATGCTGGTCGGATCGAACCGCGGTGTCGCCGTCCTGCCCGACTGGGTGATCCGCGACGTCAAATCCAACGCCGACTATATTACGCGGCCCCTTGGCGACGGTACGATCACCAAACGACTGGGGGCGGCGACGCGTGAGGAGGACGCCGCAAAACCCTTCATGGCGCATTTTCTGCGGCTGGGGCGCAGCGAGCCGGTGAAGTTGCAACGGGCATGAAGGCGCGTCGGTTTTGCCGAATTGGGATCAGCCTCGTCAAGACCCTTGCCCGAACCGGCAGTGCCAGTGACGTCAACGCGAATATGGTTGCATGATTTGTCGACAAAATGCCTGATCTGAAAGGAGCCACGAAATGGAGCCAATCCGGATCGACCACTTAGTTGCTGACTCGCAAGGCCATGTTCCGCCCGGCGATCCGACTGGCCTTGGGGGGGCGTGACACGATCAGCTTTCAGGCGGGCGACGGTGATCCGTTCGTAAATTATTTCACCCGGAAGAGGGTCATCGACCTTGCAAACGGCACCGACCCGTATGGCGGCATTGTGACATTGACGGGTGTCGAAAACGTGCGCGACACTTCGGCTGGTGACCTGTTCATCGGTGACGACAAGGCCAACCGGATCGGCGACGGGTTTTTCGACGGCGGGGCGGATACTGTTCGTGCGGCGGGCGGCAATGACACCGTGCTGGTGACCGATCTGGACCTCGCTCGTGCCAACGGCAGTAAGGGCTTCGCCGCCGATGAATTCGTTGTCGGCGGCATTCCCGACCATCCGCGCGGTGGTAACTCTTGATCCTTGCACACTTACACCGGCAACCCAGGCGACTTAAGCGACCTTGACGACAGCTATTACAGTTCCGACCTCGACGACATTCTGGGGGCCGAGGGCGGTCGCAACCTGCTGATCGGCGGCAAGGGCGACGATAGTTACGGTGTGACCGATACCCGGAAACTGATCGTCGAACTGTCCGGTGAAGGCACGAATACGCTTTACATCGACTTTCAGGCTGTGGCGGCCTCATGTTTGAGCGCCACTCTGGCCGCTGTCGAAAACATGGCGAACCACAGCACGAACAGCGTGTCGATGCCGGCAATGCGTTGGCCAATGTCATCAGGGAGAGCAGCAGCGGAAACACCTTGATTGGTGGTGGGGGCAACGAATGGCGACCGCATTGACCTGTCGGCCATCGATGCGGTGTTCGGCGGTGTGAGTGATCCCTTTGAGTGGCGCGGGTCCAACGTATTTGACGACGCCGGGCAGGTGCGTGTCGTGCATCAGGGCAACAAAACCTACCTGGAAATCAACGTGACCGGCGCTGATCCCACCGAAGCGTGGATCGAATTCACCGGCACGACCATGCTGCAAGAGGGGTATTTTTTCTTCGACCGGCCCCAAAACCCAAGCCGGGGCTTGACGCCCGCCTTGCATGCGGCATTCATGCAATCCATGCAGCGCCGATTTGCCAAAGACCTTCGCCCCGGCCCTGAGTATGCCCTGCTGTTGTAAGCAGGGCCGCCCCGGTGCCTTTTCGACAGGCACCAAGGTTCCGCCCCGAAGCGTTCCTTTGGCATTTCGAGGCCACCATGTCCCTCCTGTCCGTCAAATCCTTGTCGCTGACCCTCGCCATCCCGCTGTTCGAGGGTTTGAATTTCACCCTGAATGCAGGCGACCGCCTCGGCCTGATCGCCGCCAATGGTCGCGGCAAATCCTCACTGCTGCGCTGTCTTGCGGGCCTGTTGGAGCCGACCTCGGGCGACATCACCCGCGCCCGTGGCACGACTGTTGCGCTGGTCGAACAGGATGCCCCCGCCGCCCTGCTGGGCCTGACGCTGCGCGACGCCGTGGCCGATGCCCTTGCCGACCCGGTCACCGATTTCTGGCGAGTCGATGTCACCCTGGATGACCTGTCCGTCCCCGATGACCTGCGCGACCAGCCGCTGAAAACCCTCAGCGGCGGTTGGCAACGCGCTGCCCTCCTCGCCCGTGCCGCCATCGCCGACCCCGAGGTGTTGCTGCTGGACGAGCCGACCAACCACCTCGACCTGACCCGCATCGGGGTGTTGCAACGCTGGCTGGCTGCTCTGCCCCGCGACACGGCGGTCATCGCCGCCTCGCACGACCGCGCCTTTCTGGATGCCGTGACCACCCGCAGCCTGTTCCTGCGCGACAAGGCGTCGCGCAGCTTCGCGCTGCCCTGTTCCCAAGCCCGCGCCGCCCTGACCGAGGCCGACGGCGCCCAGTCCCGCCAATTTGAAAACGATCTCGCCAAGGCCGACCAGCTCCGCCGCCAGGCCGCCAAACTGAAGAATATCGGCATCAACTCGGGTTCCGACCTCTTGATCACCAAGACCAAACAACTGAAAGACCGCGCCGAGAAAATCGAATCCGCGGCACGCCCGGCCTACAAGGACCTGTCCGCCGGGGCGATCAAACTGACCAATTCCGGCACCCACGCCAAGGCGCTGGTACACCTGGATGACGCCCAGATCACCACACCGGACAGCAAACCTCTTTTCAAAACCGGCCTGAAATGGATCGAGAAAGGCGACCGCGTGGTCCTGTTGGGCCGCAATGGCGCCGGCAAAACCCAGATGATGAACGCCGTCTTGCAGGCCATCACCACCGGCCACCCCGCCATCAAATCCCCCCCGACCCTGGCGCTGGGCCATTCCGACCAATCCCTGTCACATCTGCCGCCCAAGGCCACGCCCTTCGACCTCGTCACGGCGTTCAAGACCGGCGACTCCCTCGCCCGCAGCCAGCTTGTCGGCGCAGGCATCCGCCAAGACGCCCAGACCAAAGCACTCGCCCCGCTGTCGGGCGGCCAGAAAGCCCGCCTCGCCATGCTGCTGTTGCGCCTGCAACAGCCCAATTTCTACCTGCTGGACGAACCCACCAACCATCTGGATATCGAGGGTCAGGAGGCGTTGGAATCCGAGTTGATGACCCAGGGGGCCACTTGCCTGCTGGTCAGCCACGACCGCAGCTTTGTCCGCAACGTCGGCACCCGCTTCTGGCTGATCGACCGCAAACGCCTGACCGAGATCGAAGACCCCGAAGGCTTCTTCACCGCCGAACTGCGGGCATGACGCCACACGACAAAGCGCGATCCCCCCTTCACTCTGACCTAAATACTCATCTTTCCGACCCTCACCCCGGCTGCCGGGCCAATCCCGCCCCCCCTTTCCTTCCCCACCGCCCGCGTGTATCTGCGCCCCCTAACCCAGGCCGGAGATCGCCCATGCAAGGCAGCGCCAACCTCAATCTGATGATCAAAGCCGCCCGCAAAGCCGGTCGGTCGCTGGTCAAAGACTTCCGCGAGGTGGAAAACCTGCAGGTCTCCTCCAAGGGTCCTGGTGATTTCGTCTCCAAGGCCGATCTGGAAGCCGAACGTATCATCAAGGAAGAGCTGATGAACGGCCGCCCGACCTATGGCTGGCTGGGCGAGGAAACCGGCGCGACCGAGGGGGCCGACCCGACCCGCCGCTGGATCGTCGATCCGTTGGACGGCACCACCAACTTTCTGCACGGATTGCCGCATTGGGCGATCTCGATCGGGCTGGAGCACAAGGGCGAAATCGTCTCCGGCGTGATCTTTGACGCGGCCAAGGACGAGTTGTACTGGGCCGAAAAGGGCGCTGGTGCCTGGATGAACGACCGCCGCCTGCGCGTCTCGGGCCGCCGGTCGATGGTCGAGGGTCTGTTCGCCACCGGCCTGCCGTTCGGAGCCAAATCCACCCTGCCCGCCACCGTGGGCGACCTCGCCCGCCTGTTGCCGCTCTGCGCGGGTGTCCGCCGCTGGGGGGCCGCCGCCCTGGACCTCGCCTATGTCGCCGGTGGCCGCTTTGACGGCTATTGGGAGCGTGAGTTGAAACCCTGGGACATCGCCGCCGGCATCATCCTGGTCCGCGAGGCAGGCGGCACGGTCGAGGCCGTCCGTGAAGGCTATGACATCCTTGCCTCGGGTTCGATCCTGTGCGGCAATGACGGCCTTTGGGGGCCGTTCAGCAAGGCGATCCGCAACACGTAGGATGGGCGATGCGCCCATCTTCCGAACTGGATGGGCGCATCGCCCCTCCTACGCACCCGATGCTTCCGCCAACAGTTGCGCGTTCCCGCCCGAGGCTGTGGTGTCGATGCACACATGCCGCTCCATCAGCGCATGGCCCCGGTCGGGCTGTCCGCCGATCAGCGGCAAGATCGGCCCCGGACGCGCGGCCAGTGCCTGCGCCCTGACCCGGCCCCCCGCCGCGTCGCCCCACCAGATCGCCCCTGAAAACTCCTGCAGCCGGGTCAAAGCTGAAACTTCCAGCCCGGAGGCTTCGACGGGATGCCCGCCCAAAGCCCGCACCATGTCGGCCTGATGCAACGCCGCCGCTGCTGATGGCCCCAGGCATAGAACCGGCCGCCGTGCAACCATGGTCAGCCGGTTGGACTCGCCCGTAGGCCCAGGCAGAACCTGCTCGCTGTGCACGCCTTCGGCAAACGGGGCCGTTAATGCCGCCGCGACCGCAGCCTCGGTCACCACCCCAACCTTCCCCCCGACATCCGGTGCCGCCAGCCCGACAAACCGCGCGAGGTATCCCGGCCCGCCGGCCTTTGGTCCCGTCCCCGACAGCCCCTCGCCACCAAACGGCTGACTGCCCACCACCGCGCCAATCTGGTTGCGGTTCACATAGATGTTCCCCACTTGCAACGCCGAGACGACCGCCTGCACCCGGTCATCGATCCGGCTGTGCAGCCCGAAGGTCAGCCCGTATCCCGTGGCATTGACCGCTGCCACGACTGCCGCCACCTGCCCCGCCTTGAACCGCGCGATGTGCAGCACCGGCCCGAAAATCTCGCGCGGCATGTCGGCGATCCCGCCAACCCGGATCACCACTGGCCCGACGAAACACCCCTCCGGCGCTGCCATCTCTTTCAGCACCCGCCCCTCGGCCCGCGCTGCCGCGACATAGTCGAGGATGCCCTCTCGCGCCGCCCGGTCAATCACCGGCCCCACATCCGTCGCCAGCGCCCAAGGGTCGCCCAATTGCAACTCGTCCATCGCGCCAAACAGCATCTCCTCGACGGTATCCGCAATATCCTCCTGCACATACAGACACCGCAACGCCGAACACCTCTGCCCCGCCGACTGAAACGCCGATGCCAGAATGTCGCGCACCGCCTGTTCGGGCAGCGCCGTGCTGTCCACCAGCATCGCATTCAGCCCCCCCGTCTCGGCGATCAGCGGCGCAGAAGGGTCCATGAACTCCGCCATCGCAGCCCGGATTTTCAACGCCGTCGCGGTCGAGCCGGTAAACGCCACCCCTTTGACCCTTGCATCCCGCGTCACCAAGGCCCCCACCGCGCCATCCCCCGGCAACAGCTGCAACGCCGAGGCCGGAACCCCCGCGCGCAGCAGCAATTCCACCGCCAGCGCCGCAATCAACGGCGTCTGTTCCGCAGGCTTGGCCAGAACTGCATTGCCCGCAGCCAGCGCCGCCGCCACTTGCCCCGTAAAGATCGCCAAAGGAAAGTTCCACGGGCTGATACAGGCAAACACCCCCCGCGCCGGGGCACCTGACCCGTCAGCCCCTGCCGCATAGTAGCGCAGGAAATCAACAGCCTCGCGCAACTCGCCCACAGCATCGGCCAGCGTCTTGCCCGCCTCCCGCGCCAGCAGGGCAAAGATATGACCAAACTCGGCCTCGAACAACTCTGCCGCCCGCAGCAACGCGCGCGCCCTGATGTCAGGGGTCGCCACCCAAGGCTCGGCCAGCCGCAACGCCGTCTCGACATCGACGGCCGAGGCCGCAACGACATGCCCGACCAGCGCGCCCGTAGCGGGGTTCAAGACCTGCGACCGCAGCCCGCCAACCCGCGCCCCCGCCAGCCGTGGCCCCGCCTCGAACAGTGTCGCTGCAAATGCCCCGCGTGCCGCCTCGATTGCCGCCAAATCGCCGCTATCCGTCAAATCCCAGCCCCGCGCGTTGCCCCGCGCCCCGAACAAGTCCGGCCCGGTTGTAATCGCATGGCTGACAACCTCCATCGCCTCCAGGGCGGTCAACGGACAGGCTGCTACCCGTTCCGGCGTCACATCCTCATTCACGATCTGGTTCACAAAACTGGAATTCGCGCCATTCTCCAGCAACCGGCGCACGAGGTAAGCCAGCAAATCCCGATGCGCGCCCACCGGCGCATAGATCCGGCACCGCACCCCGGCAGCCACATGCACGATATCATGCAGCCGCTCGCCCATCCCATGCAGCCGCTGAAACTCGAAGTCCCGCGCATTTGCCGCCATCTCCAACACCGCAGCCACCGTATGCGCGTTGTGCGTCGCGAATTGCGGATAAATCCGGTCCGTCATCCCCAGCAACTTGCGCGCATTGGCGAGGTAACTCGCATCCGTCGACTGCTTGCGGGTATAAACCGGAAACGACGCCAAGCCCAGAACCTGCGCCCGCTTCACCTCGCCGTCCCAATAGGCGCCCTTGACCAACCGCACCATGATCCGCCGGTCCAGCCGCACAGACAGAGCATACAGCCAGTCGATTACCGCCCCCGCCCGCCGCCCATAGGCCTGCACGACCACCCCGAACCCATCCCAGCCAGCCAGGGACACATCCGACAACACCGCCTCGATCACCTCAAGCGACAGCGCCAGCCGGTCCGCCTCTTCGGCATCGATGTTGAACCCCAGACCCGCCGCCTTGGCCAACCCCGCCAAAGCCCGCACCCGTGGCACCAGTTCCGCCATGACGCGGTCCCGCTTGGCCACCTCATAACGCGGATGCAACGCCGACAGCTTCACCGAAATGCCCGGATTGCTGCGGATATCCCGCCCCTTGGCCGCCCGCGCAATGGCTGTGATCGCCGCCGAATAAGACAGATGATAGCGCCGCGCGTCGGCTTCGGTCCGCGCGGCCTCCCCCAGCATGTCATAGCTGTAGGTATAGCCCTGCCCCTCCAGCTCCCGCGCGCGCTTCATCGCGGCGTCAATCGTCTCGCCCAGCACGAAATTCCGCCCCATCTCCTTCATGGCACGGCCCACTGCGCCCCGGATCACCGGCTCGCCCAGGCGTTTGACAGCCGCCTTCAGATGCCCCACCACTCCCGGCTCGCTGTCCTCCAGAACCCGACCCGTCAGCATCAACGCCCAGGTCGACGCGTTGACCAAAGACGACGCCGAGCGCCCCAGATGCCGCCCCCAATCGCCGGGCGCAATCTTGTCCTCGATCAACGCGTCCATAGTCTCGGCATCCGGAACCCGCAACAGCGCCTCGGCCAGACACATCAGCGCCACACCCTCTTCGGTCGACAGCCCGTATTCGGCCAGGAACACCTCCATCAGCCCCGGCTTGACGGACGCCCTGATCTGCCGCACCAGACCCGCCCCCGCCGCCACGATCCGCGCCCGCGCGGCAGCGTCCAGACCCGCCTCGGCGATCATCCGTGCGACCAGTGCGGCCTCATCGCCAAGGGCTTCGCGGTCAATCACAGTCCATGCGTCGGTCATTTGGCTTCTCCTGCAGTTTCACCTAAGGTACCTTATATCTGGCAGGCCGTTCGCCCGAATGCAGCCGCAAAACCTGCCAATCCGCCCTTGATCGGACCTCAAACCATGCCAATTGACCTTGACCGCTTTGACCAGGCCATCCTGACCCGACTGTCCACCAACGGCCGCCTGTCGACCACCGAGCTTGCCCGGAGCATCGGCCTGTCCAAATCGCCGACCCAGACCCGGATGAAGCGCCTCAAAGACAGCGGCATCATCCAGGGCTATAACGCCCGACTTGACCGCGTCCGCGTGGGCTATGCCCATATCGCCTTTGTCGAAGTGCGCCTGTCCGACACCCGCGAGGCCGCCTTGCAAGCTTTCAACTGCGCCGCCCTGACGATACCCCGATGCAGTCCATGAAGGACTGGCACAAACTGAAATCTGAATCCAAGCTGTTCAAGAAACAGCCATACTCCCTGACGGGACGAGACAATTTCTGCCAAGGGCTGACTGTGGTGCATCTTCTTGAAAGTCACGGGCGGCGGCTGCAAGATCGGAATGATATCTGATGCCGTCAAACTTCAAAACATTCAAGAAGAATCTCTTGGACCACGCACCGGCACCGCATTGGGAGACATCGGAGTACCAGAGTTTCGCAAATATATTTATGCTTGTAGCATTTGGTGTTGCCATGGTCCTGCCCTATGCAACCCTTTTTCAGTTCGATTCCGTGTTAGACGATGCTTCGCTATGGTTAATGGATTATATGCCATTTCTCAAAGCTCGCCTCATGTTTCTTGAAGCCCTTGATGGGCACGCCCGAAATTCTTTTACCGCGACGGCGTTGAGCGGGTTTGTACTGACACCCATCCTGCTCATCGTTAACAGTATTGGCTACTGGCAGACAGTCGTATGCCGCCGATGCAGGAAAATAGGACCGCTCACGTTTGTTTCTATGATCTATGCGCCCGCAGTTTTCTACGTATTATGTTGGATAGCTTTCGTCGATGTACCTCGGTCCTTCCAGTCTCGGTACCCAGGAACGGCGCGAATACTGCTCTGACCCATTTTCCGGCTCTCGGAGCTAGCTTGCTTGTTCTTGTTTCAGCAATCATGTTTTCTACTCTGATAGGGCTCGCGAAGCTCGTTTTCAATCCTGGAGGCCATAATTCACAATAGAGACACTCCCTATCAGAAGCAATCCATTGCCGGCTATCCGGTCTTGAGATCGAGGAACGTCATATGATCGCCAGCCGCTTTGACTATCTGCTGAAACGCACCACCGATATCCAGCATTACCGCCGCGTGCTGGCCGAACTTGTCTCTGCCCTGCCCCATGTCCCCTCGACCTCGACCTATGTGGCGATGGAGGCTGTCAAGGAAGCCTTCTGACATCTCTCTGAAGCTTGTCTAAAATTTGGCCGCTCATTCACTTTGACAAAAATATCCTGCGGGGCAAGGCTGCTTTGCCCCGGGGGCAAAGCAGCCTTGGGGGTGCAAAACCCCCATTCCGCGTCACTCCAGCAAACCGGCGGTTATTCCTTGGCCTTGCTGGTCGTGGTCTGCACGGCATTCTTGCCAGCCACCACGGTCCCCGGCTTGACCGCCTCTTTCTTGGGCTTCTTCACTTCCTTGCGCTTGTTCAGACCTTTGGACATGGCCACACTCCTTTTGTTGCCCCGGGCCGGTCGCCGCACGGGCGGCCCGACTCGTCGCACAACTCTATGCTTAGTTACGCCCGGCGTCACGGATTTCCGCAATTGCCATTTCCGCACAGGCTGTGGTTACGTGGGCACAGCGCATATTGCCCCGATCCAAGGACCCACGATGACCGCCCAGCCTTTTGACACGATCCTTCACATCGGCTGCGGAACCGGTGAGGCGACCTTGGGCTGGTTGAACGCCGGGGCGCAGCGGGTTGTTCTGGTCGAACCCAATCCGGCCCATGGCCCCGGCCTGTCCCGCCTTTCAGCCAGATACCCACAGGTCGAGGTGATCGAGGCGGCCGTCGCGGCCAAGGACGGCGAGGGCCTGCTGCGCGTGTTCAACCTGGCCCGCCACAGCAGCCTGTCGGGCGCTGCGGGGCTGACCGATCTGCTGCCGGGGTTGCGTCAGGTCGCACTGGTGCCCGTCGCCACTCTGTCGCCAGCCACCCTGCTGACCCGCTTGGGCGCATTGCATGGCCCGACCTTGCTGATGCTGGATGCGCCGGGCGCGGAACTGACCGTATTGCAAGGTCTGCGTGACGCAGGCGCGCTGGACCAACTGACGGCAATCGAACTGATCTGCACCGAAGAACCGCAATATCAAGGGTCTACCGGACGCGCCCTGCTGCAAGCCTTGCTGGAGGAGGCGGGCTTTGCCCTGACCAGCACCAACCTGACCGACCCGGACTGGCCGCATCTGTCCTTTCGCATCGACCTGAAATCGCGGGAAATCGCGGACCTGACGGCCCAGTTGCAATCCTTGAGCGCAGCCGCGCAGACCCTGACCGAACAGCACGCCGCCGAGGCCGCCGAACTGCATGCCGAACTGACGGCCGCACGCGACACCATCGCAGTCCTGACCCGTCAGATGCAGGATCAGACGGCTGCACTCTCTGCGCAGACCGATCAGCAAAGTCTGCATGTGGCGGACCTGCAGGCGGTGATCGCTGACCTGCAGGAGCAGTTGGCAACTTTGAACGCCCGGAAAACCACCGAGCCGCCAGTAGACAGCCGCGCCCGGGCCGAGGCCGCCATCGCAGCGCAGACCATCGCCCTGCAAACCGAACGGATCAAGGAACTGGAATTCCGCCAGACCCTGGCACGGGACGAGCTGCGCCGCGCCGAGGGTCAGTTGGACCTGATAAAGGATCTTTTGCTGCGCGGAGAGCGGCTGTGAAGGACAAGAAACCCAAAAAGGGCAAGAAGGGCAGGCGTGCCGACATCACCGTGGTCAGGGCCCTGCCACCCCCCGACCGTTCGCATGATCCGACCCTGCTTGCCGCTGCCCGTGTCCAGTGGCAGCACGGCGACTGGGACGATCTGACCCGGATCGAGGTTGCTACTCTGACCGACCACCCCGACCGCGCACGCGTCGCGCTGATGGTGGCTGCCGCCCATGGCCAACTGGGTGCCATACCTGAGGCGCGGGCTTTCGCCCGGCTTGCCCTTGACTGGGGTTGCAGCAAAACCCTCTTGGCGCAAGTCCTGATCTCGACCGCTCATAACGGGCTGGCACGCGTCGCCACCTGCTTGCACGACCCTGCGGCCGAGGCACATTTTACCACCGCGCTGCGCATCGCCGAACCCGGGGGCAACCTGACCCTGCTGTCCCGCCTGCGCCAACTGCGCGAAACGACACGGCTGGGTCTGCTGCCCGAGGCCGCAGCACTGCTGGCCATCGACCTGACGCAGATCGCCAAAACTCCCTCAGATCAGGCAGACCGGCTGGTGATGCTGGACAGCCGACTGGCCGCGTTGCAGCAGGCATTGGCCGTCATTCGGGGCGAACATCGCGCTTTGGATGACAACCAGCCCTGACAAGCCGCTTGCCGATCCAACCGGAAGCGGTTAACTGCATGCAACTAAAGGTTTGTGGATCATCCTGCTTTCCCAAGTCAGGGATGCTTGACCTCACATCAAACTGTCAGGCGAGATGCAAAGTTTTGATGCGAAATGATGGTGAGTGATTATTTTTTGATCGGGCTGCCCGTCTGATCAACCCGTGCACTGTCCTGTGCACGGGATGCCTTGTTGAGATAACGTATAGCAAGTAGCCGTTCGGTCGATGTGCATTTTCAGTTTGATGATTCTTGGAGATCGGTACGCGAGACATGCCTGATAACGTCGACAGTGTTGCATTGAACACCCGCCTGCTGGCGCTTTACGTTTTGGCCAGTTCATCGTCCAACGCAGCGGACGTGCGGGATATTCTTGCAGATATCGTCGAGATTCGCGATGTGTTTCAGCCTGACGTGAACCCGGCCTTCACCGTGACCTTCAACCGCTACTTGGCGCTGATCGGTTTGCATCTGGACCAGACGTCGCGGGCCAGTCTGGACGCGCTGCTGACCGCAACGACGCCGGCGACCACCCTGCCGCCGGCCTTTGCGGGCCATGTCGACCGGCTGGCCCCCCTGACCGCCGCAGGGCACAGTGGCATCTCTGTCGTCACCTGCAGCATGAACCGGACCGAGAACCTGATCAAGGCAATCCCGTCCTGGCTGGCCAATCCTGAAATCTCCGAGGTAATGATCGTCGATTGGTCCTCGCGCCAGCCGGTCGAACAGGATCTGTCCCGGGCTGGCATTGCCGATCCCCGCATCCGCATCCTGCGGGTTGATGGCGAGCCGCGCTGGATCCTGTCCTATGCCTTCAATGCCGGGTTCCGCGCGTCGGCCTGCGACAGGATCCTGAAGGTGGATGCGGATATAATTCTGTCGCCCGATTTCTTTCGCCGCAATCATGTCGGGCAGACCAGCTTCATCGCGGGCAACTGGCGTACCACCAGCGAGGATCAGGCCCATGTCAACGGCTTTTTCTTCGTCTCGCGGCATGCGCTGCATCAGGTCGGCGGCTTTAACGAACATATCACCACATATGGCTGGGACGATGACGATATCTATGACCGGATGACCCTGTTCGGCCTGCGCCGCCGCGATGTTGCACCCGGCACGATCTTTCACCTCGATCACGATGACGAGGAACGGCTTGGCGAAACTGATCAGTCGGGCCACCTGTCCGTGGGCACCAATCTGGCATCCGGCACCAAGTTCATGATCCGCCGCAACCGCTATCTGGCGACCGTGATGCCGCAGTGGGATGGCGGGTCCATCCCACTGCCCTTTCGCGTCGTATCGCAGTCACCCGGTTTGCTGACGGTGAAACGTGAAAGCTGGGTGCCCTCTGCCGTCCCGGGCCATATTCAGGCGGCCGCGCGCAGCCATGCGCTGACGGAACTGCTCGCCTGGCGGTTGGGCCGCCGGGTGTTGGAACTGGAGCCCGCAAAGGTCGAATTGCTGCTGGCCCGCGACAATCGCGCTGTATCGGCCGTCGACGTCGAGGTCGCTATTGCAGCGCCGCATCTGCTGGCCACCGGTGACGGCCGGTATCTGGTGCTGGACCTTGCTGGCGATCTGCTGTCGGGGGCGCTGCACCCGCAGGGCCTCGCCGTGGCCTTTACCGGGCTGATCGGGGCTGCACGGACCCGCGGCCTGATCCCGGTGCTGCGCGGCCCCTACACCGCTTTGCCGTTTCAGGCACCACACTGCCTGAAAGACATCGCCCTGATCCCGTCATGGGAGCCTTTGCACGCCCTGCAGCGATTGACGGCAGACAGCCTGTTTGTTGGACAACCGGCAGCGGGCTACGACTATGGTGTGGATCTGACCTTCGACGTCCTGACAAATCTCAGCCTGTCGGTTCCCGCCGTGGTTCTGCGCCGCGCCAAACTGTTCATTGATGCCCAGCACGGCCTTGGCAACCGCCTGCGCGCTTTGGGATCGGCGGCGGCCATCGCTCAGGCCAGCGACCGGGAGTTGGTGATCGTCTGGCAACCCGACGACCATTGCGACGGGCGCATCACCGATCTGTTCGACTATGACGGTGCGGTGATCGAAGACCGCTTCGTCGAAATTGCCGCCGAGACCTGCGACGTCTATAATTACATGCCCAACGAACCGGGGTCCGAAAAAGACGCCCTGATCCGCCTTGACACGGACAAAGACATCTATGCCCGCGCCGCCTTTGTCCTGAACAACCCCCATTCCGATTGGGTATCCGAGAATCGGTTCCTGCAATCACTGACCCCGATCGAACAGGTCCGCGACCTTGTGCGATCCGTTCGCCACCCCAACGACCTGTCGGCCCATGTGCGGATGGAGGCTGGGGCCGGTCTGGACCATAACAGCTACGACCGCCCCGAGAACTGGCTGCCCGAGGATCATGCCCTGATCCACGCATGGCGTGCGAAAAGCCATTTCTCGCACTTTTTGAACCGCATCGACGCCCTGATCGCCCAAGGCCGCGCCGAGCGCATCTTCCTTGCCGCCGATCTGCCGGGCACTTACGCCGAATTCCAGCACCACTACGGCGACCGCCTTGCATGGCTGCCCCGCAGCTTGTATGACCGGTCGTCGGAGCAGTTGCACTATGCCTTGGCCGACGCAATCCTCCTCAGCCGCGCGCCCCTGCTGCTGGGCAGCACGTGGAGTTCGTTTTCGGAGTTGGCAATGCGGCTGGCACCGGAGGCGATCGCGGTAGAGATGAGTGGGAAGGATTTCTGAGTGAGGGTGCTTTTTTCGCAAAAGCTTATTGCGATTTCAAAGCCGCGCTGTGGCTCGACAAGCGTGCGCCGTATGCTTGACAAATTGATGAACATTGAGAAGGGAGATATTGCAGTTGACGTGGCGAATCAGCGCCCTCCCTTTCATCCCCATCACACCGCACCTTATTTGAAACAGTTGTTGGTCGAGCAGGGCTATAATATCGATGGGATGACCACATTCATTTTTACGCGCAATCCCGTGGAAATGCTGTGGTCTTATTACAAATTTTTCAAGCCGGACCTGACGAGCCTTTACAATTTCAGCGTAGGCTGGAATGCCGACAACGCTATGGACTTTGAAGACTGGATCCAGAAAGGTCGCTTAGGGATGAATGCCGGGGCGTTGGCTTTGGCTCCGGTCTGGGTGTCGACTTCCGATCTGACACCGCTTAGTCTGGAGGCGCATGTTGAAACGCGCAATGGCCAACACGAAGTGGACAAAATTTTCAAGATCGAAGAAATTGACAAGTTTGGCGATTGGTTGAAAGAACGTACCGGCCAGCAGCTGCCCGTTCGCCACGTCAACGGGTCTGGCGCGAGCGCGGTCCCCTCCCTGTCGGATGACATTTTGGCAAAGGTTCGACAAATGTTTCCGCTTGAATCTCAGTTGTACGGTGTATAATTGTTGGAAAATTACAATATTGCCAATTTCTTGCCGCAGGATC
>JBBQGU010000039.1:0-17365 GCA_038323315.1 Rhodobacterales bacterium
ACACCGCGCTGGACAGCATGTGTTTCATGAATGTGCGGTCAAACCTGCCTTAGTGGCAGGGAAAGCCCGTGCTGTGGCGCATGTCATGCGTTGCGTCATGCAGGGTTTGCGAATTGGCAAATCCGGCGGCAAAGACGATCAGACCACCGATCAGGGCCACAAAGATCGCTTGCAGGACGGCATTGGACCGGGCGGCGGTGGCTGTGTTGTGGGTCGCGTTCATAGTCAACTCCTTGGCCGTCACACCCGACGGCAGTTGTGTTTCACCCTGCAAGGCCGGTCTCCTGACTCGCGGGTCGCAGCCTGCTTTCCGCCTTCCCGGATCCCTTTTGACGGGGGGCCAGTGGCATGTGGAAAGCCGCTACCGCTTACAGTCGCGGGGGCGGTTGAGGATCAGGTGCCTGCATCGGTCCACCCTACCCCATTCCCGTTTGAATCCCTTGGGCTTGCGCCGCACGGGATACCTTACGCCTGCCACATGGCCCCATACACGTCTTTGGGTCAAGACCGAAAGCGGCGGTTTTGGGTTGAATGCGACGCTGCCAAAATTTCAGTCCGCAATCCCCGGTATCCGGGCCATGGCCTTCATGCGCAGGCCTCCCAGAACCCGCGCGTCCGCAAAATTCCCATCCGGGCTTGCAACATACATGCGCGCGAACTGTGCCAGATCTGCGACATCCCCGGCCCCAAGATCGCCAAACAGATATGCCGTCTTGCCCGCCGCCCGAAACGCCACAGTCGAGGGCCGGGAACATCCCGACATGCAATCGGTCTGCGATACTGCAACGCCCGCCCCCGCCAATGCCCTTTGCAGAGCATCGGTCAGGTCCGAGCGACCCACTGCACAACCGCTGCACAGAATGGCGTGATGCGTCATGGAGCGTCGGCCAATGGGCCGATCAGGATCAGCGCCGGGCCGTCCCCTGCCATCTCGATCCGCCCCGCCAAGGTGCCAAGCGTCGCCCGGTGCAATGTTTGTTCTGGGGTCGACACGCTCTCGGCCAACAGGGCGGGCATGTCGGCGGACAACCCTGCTGCGATCAACCGCGTGGCCAGTTCGCCAAACGTCCGCTTGCCCATGAACACCACCGTGGTGGCTGAGGGGTCCGCCAAAGCCGCCATGTTCAGATCATCCGGCAACCGACCGGTCACATCGTGGCCTGTCAAAAACTGCACCCGCCGCGCCGTCAACCGCCGCGTCAAGGGTATTCCCGCCGCCGCCGCCGCTGCCGAAGCCGAGGTTACACCCGGCACGATCTCGAACCCGATGCCTGCGGCGCGGCAGGCCTCGATCTCCTCCTCCAACCGCCCAAACAGCCCGGCGTCACCGGATTTCAACCGCACAACCCTGACTCCCGTCAAGGCATACTCGACCAGCAACTGGCTGACCGAATCCTGCCGCGGCGATGTGCGCCCGGCCCTTTTGCCCACGCTGACCAGATCGGCCCCTGCGCGCGCGTGGTCCAGGATAGGGCCGGCCGACAGATCATCGAACAGGATCGCATCCGCCGCCGCAATCCGATCCCGCGCCTTGATGGTCAACAGGTCGGGGTCCCCCGGACCGGAGGACACAAAGGAGACGAACCCCGTCATGGCACCTCGGCAATCAGATGAAAGAATGACCCCGTCACCAGCCCGCGACAAGAGCCGGTTTCGGCCACCACCTCGCCCTCGGCATCGGTGACATGAGCCAGAGCGGCATCAGGCTGGGCCAGAATGGTGGAATAATGAAACTCATGACCCCGCAAACAGGCCCCGGACCGATGCCCCGGCACCACTGCCTGCAGCCGCGCCAGCCGATAGCCCAGATGCATCTTGCGCTTGGCAAAGCTGGTTTCCAGCCCCAGCAGCCCCGCCATGCCGTGCCGCACCCCTGCCTTGTCGACCAACCCGGCGCCCAGCACCATATACCCGCCACACTCGCCATGTACCGGCCGGGTTTCCGCAAACCGCCGCAAACCGGCTTGAAACCGGCTCGCCGCCGCAATCTGCCCCGCATGCAGTTCAGGATAGCCGCCCGGCAGCCAGCAGACATCGGCGCTGTCGTCGGGTCCCTGATCCGCCAGCGGCGAAAACGCCAGAATCTCGGCGCCCGCCGCGCGCCAGCCTTGCAACAGATGGGGATAGACAAACGAGAACGCCGCATCCCGCGCCAGGGCAATCCGCTGACCCGGAGGGGTGATCCGCCCGACCTGCCCCACATGCCGCCCAGGACGAGCCGCGCCAGCCACGGCATCCATATCCACATGCGCCGCCACAAAGCGCGCCGCCTCGACCAGCAAAGCCTCCAGTTCCGGCAATTCCTCAGCCTGAACCAGACCCAGATGCCGTTCTGGCATCGCGATGCCAGCATTTTTCGGCAAGGCCCCCAGCACTGCAATCCCTGCCTGCGCCATCCCGTGCCGCACCAGCCGCTCATGCCGCGCAGAGCCGACCCGGTTCAGCACCACCCCGGCCACCCGCACCTCTGGCCGAAACCCCGCCAAACCCCAGGCCATGGCCGCCGCCGTCTGCGCCTGACCCGAGACATCCATCACCAGCACCACCGGCCACCCGGTCAACACCGCCAGATCCGCACTCGACCCCGTACCACAGGCCCCGGCCCGCGCCACCCCGTCATGCAGCCCCATCGAGCCTTCGGCAATCACCAGATCCGCCCCCGCCGCATTGCCCGTCAATGCGTCAATCGCCCCCTCGGGCATCGCCCATGTGTCCAGATTATACGATGCCCGCCCCGTGGCCGCGCGGTGAAACGCCGGGTCAATATAATCCGGCCCCGACTTGAACGTCTGCACCTTCAGCCCGCGATCGCGGAACGCCCGCGCCAGACCCAGCGTCAGCGTGGTCTTTCCCGTGCCCGAGGCCGGCGCCGAAATGATCAATCCGGGCGGTGTCATGAAACCTCCGGAAAGCGCGGCGCGTCGCCCTGCGGCCGATACCGGCGGTCATAGTCGGCAGCATAAAGACGGCTGTCGTCAAAACCTTGCTGCGCCAAGGCCCGTCCCACCAGAATTAGCGCCGTCCGCTCGACCTGCGGCGGCACGCTCAGCGTCGACAAGGTCGCGCGCGTTACTCTCTGATCGGGCCACGACGCCCTGTACACCACCGCCACCGGGCAATCCGGCCCCAGGATCGGCACCAACTCTGCCACCACCTCGGTCAAGGCATGCACGGACAGATGTATCGCCAACGTCGCCCCGGTCCGCGCAAACGCCGCCAGACTTTCCCCCTCTGGCATGGCCGAGGCCCGCCCGCCCGCGTCAGCACCACCGATTGCGCCACCCCCGGCAGCGTCAGCTCGGCCCCCAGAACCGCAGCCGAGGCGGCAAAGGACGGCACCCCCGGCGTGACATCATAAGGTATCCCCAAGGCGCGCAAACGCCGCACCTGCTCGCCCATTGCAGACCAGATCGACAAATCCCCCGAATGCAGCCGCGCCACATCCTGGCCTTGTTCATGCGCTGCCGAAATCTCCGTTATGATGTCCTCCAGCGACAGCGGCGCGGTGTTCACAATCCGTGCCCCGGCCGGGCAATGCGCCAGCATCCCCACCGGCACCAGCGATCCCGCATACAGACATACCGGGCTTGCCGCGATCAGATCCCGCCCCCGCAGCGTCAGCAAATCCGCCGCCCCCGGCCCCGCCCCGATGAAATGCACCGTCATGCGCCCTGCCCCTGTGCAATCGCCACCACGGCCATCCCATCGGGCGACCGCAGCCGCTCCACGACCAGAACCGCCCCCGCACCCGCCGCCGCAAGGGCCGCAGACTCGGCCACGGACCCCGTACCATAAATCCGCCGAACCCGGTCAGACCCCGGACGCTGCATCGCCTCCAGATCGGCGCGCGACACCGGGATGACCGGCACCTTCAGTCCCAGCGCCAATGCGCGCAAGCCGCCGACCTTGATGTCGACCGTCGCTACTGCATCCACCCCGCCCCCCGCCAGCACCAAAGCCGCCATCAAACTTTCCACCCCCGCCCCCTTGCGAAACCCGAACCCTGCGACCCTCACAGCACGACACTCCACTGCACGACGGGCCGCAGCGGCTGCCACCCTGTCCGATTGCCCAAGGCAGCCGCCTCCGCCAGTTCGACCCGCAGCAGCGAGCCACCCTTGCGCGCCTGCCACTGCGCCAACAACACCTCTGACTCCAGCGTCACCGCATTTGCGACCAGCCGAACGCCGGCAGGCAACCTGTCCCAAAGCGCCCCGAACAACGCCTCGGACGCCCCGCCGCCGACAAAGACCACATCCGGCACCGGCAGCCTCTCCAACCCCTCCGGAGCGCGCGCCCCGATCAGACGAAACCGATGGCCCACCCCCAACCGCGCCGCATTTCCCTGTGCCCGGTCCGCCCGCACCGCATCCGCCTCGACCGCATAGGCAACACTGCAAGGGGCGGCCAACAAGAACTCGATCGAAACCGACCCCGACCCCGTCCCGATATCCCACAACACCTCACCTTGCCTTGGGGCCAATGCCGACAGGGTCAGCGCCCGCACAGGCCGTTTGGTGATCTGGCCGTCATGGTCGAACAGCCCATCCGCCAACCCCGCACTGCGCGCAAGCCCCCGACCCACCGTCGTAATTCCCACACAGACCGGAGCCAAAACCCCTGCCCCATCATAGTCTTGCGCGACAAAGCTCATGCGCGCCTCACGCGGGCCACCGAGACAACTCAGAGCCTCGACCCGCGACCCACCAAAACCGGCGCCCGCCAAATACAAAGCCAACTCGCCCAAAGCCGCCCCGTCCCGCAACAGGCAAATGACCCTTTGCCCCTGCGCCAACACTGGCCGCAATCGTTCCAACGGTGCGGCATGCAGCCCCAGGCACACGACCTCTTCCAACCGCCACCCCAACCGCGATGCCGCAAGCCCAAAGGTCGAGGCTGCCGGATAGCACACCCATTCCCCCGGGCCGACAACTGCCGCAAGCGACCCCCCAACCCCATACCAGAACGGATCCCCCGGGGCCAAGACCACCACCCGCAGCCCCCGCACTGCCAGAACCGGGGCAACCGACACCGGCACCCCCCACGCGACCCCCGGCACCCCCAGCAAATCCAGATGCCGTGGCGCCCCGAACACCATTTCGGCCGCGTGCAGCGCTTCGCGGCTTGCCAAGCCCAACCCTGACAGTCCATCTTCGCCGACACCGATGATCGTCAACCAGGGGTCAGCCATGCACCGCGTCCTTTTGCTGGGCGGCACAACCGAGGCGAGCCTGTTGGCCCAGGCCTTGGCGGCGGCCCAAATCGACACCGTCTTTTCCTATGCCGGACGCACCGTTGATCCCATACAACAACCCCTGCCCCAACGGATTGGCGGCTTTGGCGGTATCTCCGGCCTGACGACCTATCTTACAGACAACGAAATCACCCATGTGATTGACGCCACCCATCCCTTTGCCGCGCAGATGAGCCACCATGCCGCCGCCGCCTGTCAGACTCTGGCCATGCCCCTTGCCGCCCTTGAACGCCCCGCGTGGCAGCCGCAGCAAGGCGACATCTGGAACGCCGTGCAAAGCATTGAGGATGCAGTCAAATCCCTGCCCCGCATCCCTGCGAAGGTCTTCCTTGCCATCGGCCGCCAAAACCTGCACGTGTTTGCCGCAGCGCCGCAGCACCACTACCTTCTGCGGCTCGTCGACCCGCCGGGCGAAGCCCTGCTGCCCCAGACCACCACCATCATCGCCCGCGGCCCGTTCCACGACGCCGACGACCTCGCGCTGCTGCAAGATCACCACATTGACATCGTCGTCACCAAAAACTCCGGCGGCAGCGGGGCCGACGCCAAACTGACCGCCGCCCGCGTACTGGGCCTGCGGGTCATCATGATCAATCGCCCGGCCTTGCCCGAAAGGCCCAGCTTCGCCACTGTTGCGCAAGTGATGCACTGGCTTGGTCATCCAGCCGACCGCGGGCTATAAACATAAGGCCCCACCCGCCGTGTCGCGGAATTGCCAAGGATTACAACGGTCCGCATATCCGCCATCTCGGGGGCCGCCTCGGCCAGCGTGACTGTCACCAGCCGCTGATCCGGCATGGATACCGCCCGCGCAAAGCTGATCAGCCGCGCAGGCTCACATACCTGACGCAACAGGTCCAGCACCCGTGCGAACCCCTCTGGTCTGCTCACAGAACGAGGATTGTAGAACGCCATCGCGAAATCCGCCTCGACCGCCAATCGCAACCGCCGCTCGATCAGGGTCCAGGGTTTCAGATTGTCCGACAGGTTGATTGCGCAAAAGTCATGCCCCAAAGGCGCACCCAGTGCTGCCGCCGCCGCCAACATCGCCGTAATGCCGGGCAAAACAGTGATCTGAACCGCGTTCGGCATCGCCTCCAACGCCTCAAACACCGCCGAGGCCATTGCAAAGACCCCCGGATCGCCCGAGGAGACCACCACCACCCGCCGCCCCTGCACCGCCATCCGCAGGGCGTGGGTTGCCCGGTCCAACTCGACCCGGTTGTCTGATGGATGCAACGTCAACCCGTCGCGCGGCGCAATCCGGGCGACGTAGGGGATGTATCCCACCACATCTGTCGCATCCAGCAGCGCCGCCTGAACTTCCGGCGTCACCATCGCCTCTGACCCCGGACCCAGGCCGACGATCGTCACCAGCCCCGTCATTCCACGCCCCCCGGGCGACGGCCGTGACCATGCACCAGCACGATCGAGAAATAAGGGCAGTCCTGATGCGGATAGTCGGTCAACCGCCCCACCGTCTGCGCAGGCATCGTCCCTGCCTCGACGATCCACGCTTGGTCCAGTCGCCCAGCCGCAGCCAAAGCCCCCCGGATCTTGCCCAGATTGCGCCCGGTTTTCATCACCACCAGCGCATCGGCGGACTTCATATGGTTGGTCAGATCGGCCTCGCCCAAGGTTCCCATCACAACCGTCATCACATCATCGCCCCAGGTAATCGGTTGACCGGATGCCGTCCAGCACCCCGACATTCCCGTAATCCCCGGCACGACATCCACATCAACCTTACCCCGCAAGCGATTGTAAAGGTGCATGAAAGATCCATAAAAGAATGGATCGCCCTCGCACAGCACAATCACATCGTCGGCCTGTGACAGTTTCAACAACTGCGACGCCCAGTGGTCATAGAACTGCGAAAGCGCAGCATCATATTCGCCACTGGCAAAGTGCAGCTCGGTCGTCACCGGATATTCCATCGGATGTTCCGCAACGCCCTGCGGCAGCATCCCCTCTACGATCCGCCGCGCCTGTCCGGGCCGTCCCGCCTTGCGAAAGTGCGCGATCTGACGGGCTGACTGGATCAGCCGCCATGCGCGCACACTCATCAATTCCGGGTCGCCGGGCCCGAGGCCCACACAAATCACCCGCCCCATGTCATTCCTTCCGCGCGGCCAGAGCGTTGACTGCCGCGACCGTGATAGCCGACCCACCAAGCCGCCCTTCGACGATCACCGCAGGCACTGGCAAAGCGTGTATCAACGCCGCCTTCGATTCCGCTGCACCGACAAACCCAACCGGGCAGCCGATAATGGCGGCGGGGCGCGGGCAGGCGGGATCCTCAAGCATATTCAGCAGATAAAACAACGCCGTAGGCGCGTTTCCTATTGCAACGACCGCCCCTGCCATAAAGGGCCGCCACAGCTCCAAAGCCGCCGCAGACCTTGTATTGCCCATCCGCGCCGCAAGTTCCGGCACCAACGGGTCATGCAGCGTGCAGATCACCTGATTTTGCGCAGGCAACCGCCCGCGTGTGATCCCTTCGCTGACCATCCGCGCATCGCACAGCACCGGCGCGCCCGCCTCCAAAGCCGCCCTCGCCGCAATGGCAAAGCCCGGCGAAAAGCGGATATGACGCTCCAGCCCGACCATCCCGGCCGCGTGAATCATGCGGACCGCGACGATCTCCTCCTCGGGGGTGAACTGCGACAGGTTGGCTTCGGCACGGATCATGGCAAACGACTGCAGATAGATTGCTGCACCGTTGGTTTCATAAAAATGTGGCATTACAAGACCTTGAATAGGTTTGTTGCAGTGGTGAACACTTCTTGCGATGCGTCCGACGCCCGGCCGGCCCTGATCAGATCAAACCCCGCCGCCGTCGCCCTCAAGGTTACATCCGCCACCCCCGGATGCGCACATCCCTTGGCACATCCTGAAATGTGCAGATGTTGCCCCAACGGCACCAAGGGCGCCAAATCCCGCGCCAAAGTGCGCGTCTGCTGCAAGGCCTGCGCACAACCCGGCGCACCGGTACAGGCCGTGACCCGCAGCAAGGGGTCTGATGCGTCGCTGATCAATCCCGACACATCAGGGCCGCCACCCTCGATCAGGATCATCCGCCAAGGTGTTATCCGCACAGCACAATCCGACAATGCGAACAGAATTTCCGCTCGCACCTGCCCAAACGCAAACCCCACCATCCGCCCCAAATCCTGCACCCCGGGTGCCGGATCAAACGGCATCTCGACCGCCGGATGATCAAACCCCGCCGGCAAAGTCCGCCCCCGTAACGCCGCCATCCGTCCGGCACCAAAGCCGAGAAACCATGCCAAAAGTCGCCGCAACGCAGGGTCCACATCCAACGCCCATGCGCCGAACGGAAATCCATCCGGTCGCACCAGCCAGCCCTGCCCCAACCGTTCGATCCTGATATCCGCCGACACCGCCTGCAACACAGGCCGTGCCAGATCAACCGATACGCCAAACTTGCCCGGCAAACCGGCAAACTCGGGTAATGCCAGCACGTTCAGCACCACCGAAACGACCTCGTCCGTCCCATCCCCCGCCACCCAAAACGGCGTGACAACCACGTTCCGCCGCCGTTCCGCCGCCTCATCCGGGTCAATCAGGCCCACGGCATCCAGATCATCCAACAGCGCCAGATGCCGGTCGGGCCGCACCCCGCGCAGTTGCAGATTGGCCCGTGCGGTCAGGTCGATAACGCCATTGCCATGCTTCAGCGCCGCCTCGGCCACCACACGCACCTGCACTGCCGTCAGTCGCGCCATGCGCGGCCGGATGCGCACCACCAGTCCGTCGCCCGACATCATCGGACGCAGCGCCCCCGGACACCAGCCTTTCACCACAAAGCTCATCGCAACCCCACCGCGATGGAATTGCGCCGCGTCACCCAAAGTCCGGCCTGATGCAATCGGTCAAACGTGTCCCGCAACGCAGCCAGCGCACCCGGATTTTCACGCTGCATGAACGCGCACAGATCATCGCGCCCCAAGGTCGCCTCATGGTAAAGGTCGAACAGATGCGACGGCACAGCCTCGGCCAGATGCGCGAATGCCGCCAGATGGTCCAGCGTCGCGGCAATCTCGGCCCCGCCGCGAAAGCCGT
The DNA here is from genome assembly GCA_038323315.1 of Rhodobacterales bacterium. Lineage (GTDB taxonomy): Bacteria > Pseudomonadota > Alphaproteobacteria > Rhodobacterales > Rhodobacteraceae > Stagnihabitans. The sequence goes on from JBBQGU010000039.1 coordinate 9,341, forward strand.
GCTGCATCATGCCATCGGCCCATTTCGGGTTGGCGGCCCGTGCCCGCACGACCCGCGCAATTTCTTCGGTCAAGCCGCGCGCGCGCGGAGCCTCTGGATTGGTATTGTCCAAGTGGTAAACCAAGGGCTTGGCCCCGCCCAACCGCGCCACCGCCGCCGCAAACCCCGCCTCATGCGCCGCATAATCTGCCGCCAGCAGCAAGTCCGACTCGGCCAGATCCTGCCCATGCACCAAGCCATTCGCCGCCAGCACCCGCGCCTCCAACCCGTCCCGATCCTGACGCGAAACGCCGTCCGCCCCAATCGCCCAAGCCGAGGCCGCCAGCCAAGCCTCGCCAGCCCGCGCCCGTGCCTCGGGCGTAAACTCCTCCAGCTCCACCCCCATCCCCAAGCCATACCGGCCCGGTTCTGGCCCGAATACCCGCGCCGCCCGCGCGAGATAGGGATTGTCCGCCGCAGTCTCATCCCGCAAAGCCAAGGTCGCAGCGCCCGCTTCAAACAACTGTGCAAGCCCCGGAAAGATATCGCGAAACAACCCTGAGACCCTCAGCGTCACATCAATCCGCGGGCGACCCAGCAACACCAACGGCACGATCTGAAACCCCGAAACCCGGTCCGATCCGTCATCCCAACGGGGGGCAAGCCCCGCCAGATGCAGCGCCATTGCGAAATCTTCGCCCGCCGTCCTCATCGTGGCTGATCCCCACAGGTCCACGACCAACCCCGCCGGATAATCGCCGTGGTCCTGCAAATGTTTGCGGATCACCTCCTCGGCAAGTCTGATCCCTTGCGCATGGGCATTCCGGCTGGGCACTGCGCGCGGGTCCACCGAATACAGGTTCCGGCCCGTTGGCATCACGTCGCTGCGCCCCCGGTAGGGCGAGCCTGACGGCCCCGGCGCGACCCTCACCCCCGCCAAAGCCTCCAGCAACCCCTGTCGCTCGGCATCCCCACAGGCCCCGCGCCCATAGACATGCAGCGCCGTGCCAAACCGGCTTTCCTTCAGATCACAGACAAACCGGTCAATCGCCACCATCGCCTCTAACCCCGAAGCACCCGGAGGGATTGCCAAATCCTCCAACAATCCCAAGGCGCCAGCCTCATCGCGGATTTGCAGCACCAACCGATTGCGCCGTGCCGTATCCAAGCCCACCGCCCCGGAATACTCGTCCAGCAACTGCTCCAGCCGCGCCAGCCCTTCCGGCAAAGCCGCCTCGGCCAAGGGTGGCGGCAGATGGCCCAAGGTTACCGCCCCGATCCGCCGCTTGGCCTGCGCCGCCTCACCGGGGTCAGATACGATAAAAGGATAGATCACCGGCATGGCTCCGGTCAGAACCTCGGGCCAGCATTCCGCCGATAGCGCCACCGATTTGCCGGGTAGCCATTCCAGCGTACCATGCGCCCCCATATGGATCATGGCGTGACAGCCCTGCGCCTGAAGCCACAGGTAAAACGCCACAAACCCATGACGCGGCGTGGCAGAAAGGTCATGATAACTGTCCTCCCGACGCTCGGGCCGCCCCCGTTCGGGCTGCAGTGCGACCACAGCCTGGCCCAACCGCAGCCCGGCAAAGTGAAACGCACCATCCCGGCAAGCGGGATCATCTTCAGGCGCGCCCCAGACCTTGGCAAGATCGTCCTGCATCGCGGCAGGCAGCGCAGCCAGAGCAGCACGGTATGCCGCGATCGGCCAAGTCATAACCTGCGATTGCAGGTCCTGCGCCAGATCAGCGCCCGCACAAGCATATCCCGCCGCCGCCAGGTCCGCCAAAACCGCTGCGGTCGAGGCCAATGCATCCAACCCCACCGCATGGGCCATCTGATAGTCGCGCCCCGGATAGGTCGACAGGACAATCGCCACCTGACGCTCGGCCACCGACGTTTCGGCCAGCCGCACCCATCCGACAACCCGCGCCACAATCGCCTGAACGCGTCCCGCATCCACGCGGTGCGCAAAGCGCGAGAATTGCAGATCAGGGTCCCGCCGCCCCGGAGATTTGAAGCTGGCGAGCCCGGCGAAAATCCGGCCATCGATCTCGGGCAACACCACATGCATCGCCAGATCAGCGGGCGACAGCCCGCGCGTCGCCGCCACCCAATCCCGCCGCCGCGCCGTCGACAACGCCACCTGAAACACCGGACAGCCCGCACCGTCCAGCGGCGTCACCCCATCCTCACCCTTGGCCGAGAACGCCGTGGCGTTGACGACGGCCATATGGACCCCCTCACCCAGCCGTGCCGCCACGTAGGGGCCCGCCCCCGCAGCCTTCAACGACGGCACAAAAATCCCATAAGCGTCAAACCCAGCTGTCCTGAATCCGTCGATCAACGCATCCACGGGCGCCAGATCGGCCGAGGTCAGATACGACCTGTAGAACACCACCGCGACCCGCCGCGACCCTTTCACCGCCGCCACAACCCCGGCTTCCGGCAGATACAGCCCGAACCCTGGCACCGTCTTTTCGCCAACCACCGGCGGCGCATAAAGCCCCCCCGCCAGCGCCAGCTGCGCCAATGCCGCCTGCGCCGCCACCGCGCCACCTGCATCACAAAGCTCGCCCAGCCGCTTCAGCGTCGACCGTGGCACCGTCGAATAGCCCTCCAACGCTGCATCAGGCCGCCCATCCCCCGGTAGCACGGCAAGCGCGATCCCCCGGCGCTGCGCCAAATCCCTCAAGGACGCCAAGCCGTAGGGCCAGTATGCCTCGCCTCCGATCAACCGCACCAGAATGGCCTTTGCCCCCGACGCCGTCCGCTCGATATAGGTGTCGACCGACAACGGATGCCGCAACGCCACTACATTGCACAGCCGCAGGCTCGGCAGCCGTCCTGCCGCCCGCTGCCACCCCGCCGCGAAGGCCCCCAGATCACTGTCCGAGAACGAGAGGACAATCATCTCGCCCGGGTCCTGCCCCGGATCGAACGGCACCGCCGTCTCATCCAAGCCATGACTCTCGCGAAAGACGACGTGCATTTCAGGCCCCCAGTACGGCGCGAATGGCGGCTTCGTCGATATTCGCGTGTTCCGCAATCACGACAAGATGCGACATGCGCGGTGCAGAACCCCAAGGCCGGTCGTACTGCACCCGCACCCGCTCGCCCACCGCCTGCACCAGCATCCGCAATGGCTTGCCGGTGACCGCGACATAACCCTTGACCCGCAAGATGCTCATCTCGGTCGCCAGCCGCGCCACAGCCGCCGTCAAGGCAACCGGATCAGCCACCTCGCCAAAACTCACCACAATCGAGTTGAAATCGTCATGCTCATGCCCATCCTCACCGTCGTGATGCGAGGGCCGCGCGTCCAGATCATTCTCCGCCGCCGCATTCAGCCCCAGGATGACCCTCGGATCAATCACCCCCTCCGTCATCGCAAGAATAGGCAGCCGCCGCCCCTTTTCCGCCGCCTCCGCCTCGATCACAGCGCGAGCCGCCGCAATGCCCGCTTCACCCGCCAGATCCGCCTTGGTCAGCAGCACAATGTCAGCACAGGCGATCTGATCCTCGAACACCTCGCCCAGCGGCGTGTCATGCTCGCCCGCGTCAATCTGCGCCTGCGTCAGCGCGCCGGTGAAATGACCCCGGGCCACCGCCTCGGCATCTGCCAGCGTGATCACCCCATCCACCGTGATCAGACTGCGGATGGCCGGCCAATCAAACGCCTTCAACAAGGGCTTCGGCAGCGCCAACCCCGATGTCTCGATCAAGATATGATCCGGCCTGCGCGGCAGCGCCAACAACGCCTCGATCGTCGGAATAAACTCATCCGCCACCGTGCAGCAGATACAGCCATTCGCCAGTTCGACAATATTTTCGACCGGGCAATTCTCATCCGCGCAGGATTTCAGGATATCCCCGTCCACCCCCACCGTGCCGAATTCATTGACCAAAACCGCAAGGCGCTTGCCCTGCGGGTTCTGCATCAGATGCCGGATCAGCGTGGTCTTCCCGGAGCCTAGAAAGCCGGTAATCACAGTTACAGGGATTTTCGACAGATCAGACATTGATAGCCTCCATAGGCGGAATACGCGCAAGGCTTTGCTTGCGAAAGATCACAGGCCGCTCGCGCCAGGGCACCAGCCCATCCGGCGCATTGAAATAGGCGGTGGCTCCCGCCAGGATATCGGCAGCATTCTCGGGCCCCATCCGGCCATAGACATAAGACCACCGTCCCGGCGCCGACAGGGCCACCGCAGCGCCGGAATTGCAGGCCGACAGACACTCCACCGGCACAACTTCGACGCCCTCGGGGATATCCAAAGCCGACACCGCCGCAAAGACCTGCGCCCCCATGCAGGAGGCACCATCCTCGACGGGCAAGCCAGCTTTACAGGTCATACAGATATGCAGCCGTACCATTCCATTCCTCGCCGGATGATGCAGCGGCGCGCCCGCCCTGAAGGCCAGCCCAAAACCCGCTGCGAAACACCCCGTTCGCCGTTCAGTCCCGTGCTGGCAGGTCTCCCGGCTTGCGGATTCTGGGCACCCATCTTTCGAAGGCTGTCCCAACGATCGCCCCCCTTCCCAGCTGCATGCCAGTGGATCGGACGACCTTTCCGGTCACGGTCGCGGGGGCGGCTGCGCTTGGGGATTGTGATCCCCTGTCGCATTCCCTTTTCGCCTGTCGTAAAACAGGCACCAACACACCCCCAACTGAGGCAGGATAGGGGTCATTGTCAAGGATGCCGAACGCCATGTTGCCCGATAAAACCGACATAATCGCGACAGACCCTGTCGCAGACGACGCCCGCCACAACGCCAAGATGGCCAAGAAGAAGGCTGCCCGCGACAAGATCATGGCCACCAAATCCGGCGAGAAAGGCCTGATCATCGTCCATACCGGGGCTGGCAAGGGTAAAAGCTCCTCCGGTTTCGGCATGATCCTGCGTTGCGTGGCGCACGGAATGCCCTGCGCCGTCGTGCAATTCATCAAAGGCGCATGGGATACCGGCGAACGCCGCCTGCTCACACAAAACTTTTCTGACCTCTGCCAGTTCCACGCTATGGGCGAAGGTTTCACATGGGAGACCCAAGACCGCACCCGCGACATCGGTGCCGCTCAGGCCGGCTGGGAAAAGGCCAAGGAGCTGATCAGAAACCCGGACATCCGGTTGGTATTGCTCGATGAAATCAACATCGCCCTGCGCTACGAATATCTGAACCTGACAGAAGTGCTGACCTTCCTCCACAATGAAAAGCCGCCCCTCACCCATGTCGTGTTGACCGGCCGCAACGCCGCCGAAGCGCTGATCGAGGCAGCCGATCTGGTCACGGAAATGACCCTTGTCAAACACCCCTTCCGCTCGGGTATCAAAGCGCAGGCCGGGGTCGAGTTTTGAACCTGATCGCGTGGGATTTCGACGGCGTCTTGAACCGAGGCTTTCAAGGCGGCTTCCACCTATGGCAAAGCACATTCGAGCAAGACCTTGGAGTCTCAGCCGAATCTTTCACCGCCTACATGTTCCAAGCCCCCCGCTTTGTTGAGGTTCTGACGGGTCAACGCGACCTTCTGGACATGCTGTCCAACTACATTGCTGCAAATAAGGTCTCCCATACGCCGCAAGCCCTGCTCGACTATTGGCTTTCCAAGGACGCAAATGCCGACGCGGAAGTGATCGGCTGGCTCAAGGCCTCCACCATCCCCGGCGTCATCGCCACCAACAACGAAACACACCGTGCCGACTACATCTGGAGCAGAATGGGTTTCTCCACCCATATGCAGCATATCTTTGCCTCGGGCCGCATGGGCGTCAAAAAACCCGACCCCGGCTTCTTTCAGCAAATCGAAACCTGGTCCGGCCACGCCCCTCAAGACATCCTGCTGATCGACGACGCCGAGAAAAACATCACCGCTGCCGCCACCCGAGGCTGGCAAACGTTCCACTTCACCGAAGAAACTCGCCAATATCTACCCGAACTTTTAGGGCTAACTCCATGACCTCAATCATGATTCAAGGCGCAGGTTCCAATGTTGGCAAATCCCTGATCGTCGCAGGCATCTGCCGCGCCGCCCGAAACCGGGGTCTGTCCGTGGCTCCCTTCAAACCGCAAAACATGTCCAACAACGCCGCTGTCACCATAAACGGCGGGGAAATCGGCCGCGCCCAGGCCCTTCAGGCCCTCGCTTGCGGCCTCGACCCCCACACTGACATGAACCCCGTCCTGCTGAAACCGGAATCCGAGACGGGCAGCCAGGTCGTCGTTCAAGGCAAACGCCTGACCACGGTCAAAGCCCGTGAATACGCCGCCTTGAAGCCGTCCCTCATGGCCCCCGTTCTGGATAGCTTTAGCCGTCTGAACGCTGCCCATGACCTGGTGGTAGTCGAGGGGGCCGGCAGCCCTGCCGAGGTCAACCTGCGTGCCGGCGACATCGCCAATATGGGTTTCGCCCGCGCCGCCAAAGTCCCCGTCATTCTGGTGGGCGACATCGACCGGGGCGGCGTGATCGCCCAGATGGTCGGCACGCAAGCCGTCCTTGATCCAGCCGACGAAGCCATGATAAAAGGGTTCGTTATCAACAAGTTTCGCGGCGATCCCAGACTGTTCGACGATGGCTATCGCCTGATCGGCACCCGCACAGAATGGCAGGGCCTCGGCGTCATTCCCTACTTTTCCGACGCCTGGCGCTTGCCCGCCGAAGATGCCCTCGATATCCGGCAAATCACCGGCACCGGCACCAGGATCGCGTGCCTGACCCTGTCCCGGATCGCCAATTTCGACGACCTCGACCCCCTGAAATCCGAGCCCGGTGTTCAGGTCATCATGGTCGGCCCCGGTCAACCCATCCCCGCCGACGCCGCCCTGATCATCATCCCCGGCAGCAAATCCACCCGCGCAGACCTCGCCTATCTGCGCGCCCAAGGCTGGGATATCGACCTGTACGCCCACCACCGCCGCGGCACACGGATCTTGGGAATTTGCGGCGGATATCAGATGCTTGGCACCAGTATCTCAGACCCTGACGGCATCGAAGGCCCCGCAGGCGACACCCAAGGCCTCGGTCTGCTGGACATTCAGACCACCATGCAATCTGATAAACGCCTGACCCTCACACACGCCACACACGCCGTGACCGGACTGCCGATCACGGCCTACGAAATCCACATTGGTCGCAGCACCGGCCCCGACACCGCGCGTCCTTTCGCGCATATCGACGGTGCCCCCGAAGGCGCCACCAATGGCAACGTCACCGGCAGCTACCTGCACGGCATGTTTGCCAGCGACGTTTTTCGCGCTGCGTACCTGCACGATCTTGGCCTGCCCGCGACCCCTCGCAACCACGCCGCCGAGATTGATCGGACACTGAATGCCCTCGCCGCCCATATCGAGGCCCACCTGGACGTGGACCGTCTGCTAGAGATCGCCAAGCAAGGCATCTGAGAGCCGCGCAAATTCGGCCTCTGAGCCCGGCAGACCCAACCTTATCCACGTGCGAGAATACGGGAAAATCCGACTCCAAATCTGGCAGCGTGCCAAACGGTCTTGTGCCGCAACACTGTCCGGGCTCCGGTACAGCCGAAACAGCGCAGTGCCGCCCTCGACCTGCCACCCGACCATCTGATCCAGCCGCATCACATCGTCCCGCAACCGCGCGACCGTCGCCGCCGACCACGCAACATCCAGCAGCGCCCGCGTGCCAATCTCGATCGCAGCCCCCGACACCGCCCAAGGCCCGGCCATCTCGGCCAAAGCTGCGATGTCCGGCCCATTGCCCATAGCAAAGCCAAGACGCAGCCCCGCCAGCCCAAAGAACTTGCCAAACGACCGCAGCACGATCAGCCCCGGCGCATCCGCCCTTGCCGCGACCGAGCCTTCGGGCGTGGCATCGGCAAAGCTCTCGTCAACGACCAGCCGCCCCACCGAACCCAGCAGCGCCATCAAGTCATTCGGTGCAAAGCATTGCCCGCCAGGATTGTTGGGATTGACCACAACCGCCAGATCAGCGCCCGCCAACCCAACCCATTCCGAAACCTCCTCAACCCGCCACCCCGCTGCCCGCAGACAAGCCGCATGTTCGTTATAGGT
>JBBQGU010000040.1:0-17285 GCA_038323315.1 Rhodobacterales bacterium
GTTGCCCGCCAGCGTCAGGTCGATCAGCGTCAACACCATCAAAATGGCGTCCTCGCTTTTGCTCTCCATCATGGTCGGCAGATAATAGAACAACTCGCGCACAAAGATCATGGCCAACATGCCCAAGGCAAACACCAGTCCCAGATACATCGGCGCCATCAGCCAGCGGCTGGCAAAAAGCGCCTTTTCAAAGCTTTGTTCAACGCGGTTCGGCATCGCCCTGGACCTGTGGTTGACATGAAAAGGCCCGCCACAATGGCGAGCCCGGCTGCCTTGGGCCGATTGCAGGGGTGTGACCCCCTGCAATCGGGTCAGGGATCAGTTCTTGGCGTAGTATTCCACGACCAGGTTCGGTTCCATTTGCACCGGATAGGGCACATCGCTCAGACCCGGGGTGCGCACGAACTTGACGGTCAGTTTGGAATGGTCGGCCTCGATATAGTCAGGCACGTCACGTTCGGCCAATTGGGTGGCTTCCAGGATCATCGCCATCTGCTTGGACTTTTGACGAACCTCGATCAGATCGCCTTCCTTGACCCGGTAGGACGCGATGTTGACGCGGGCGCCGTTGACCATCACATGGCCGTGGTTCACGAACTGGCGTGCAGCAAACACGGTCGGTACCAGCTTGGCACGGTAAACGACGGCGTCCAGACGACGTTCCAGCAAACCCACCAGCGCCTCACCGGTATCGCCACGCTGACGTTCGGCATCGGCATAGATCTTGCGGAACTGCTTTTCGGTCAGGTCACCGTAGTAACCCTTCAGCTTTTGCTTGGCGCGCAACTGCGTGCCGAAATCGGACAGTTTGTTCTTGCGGCGCTGACCGTGCTGGCCGGGGCCGTATTCGCGCTTGTTCACCGGGGATTTCGGACGGCCCCAGATGTTTTCGCCCATGCGGCGGTCGATCTTGTATTTGGCAGACGTGCGTTTTGTCACGGCTGATCTCCTTCATATGTTACGAAGGGCGTTGTCCTCTCCCCTTTCGGGGCGACAGGCTGCCTTTTGCAAGGGCCACCAACACCAATGAAAAGCCCCGGACTTTCGACCGGGACTTGGGCTGGCTTATACATGTCCGCCGGGCGGTGTCAACGCGACTGCTAAATCCACCGATTTTAGGGCAAAAGGCGGGTGAGGCCACCCGAATCACACCCCCATGTCGTGCCGCAGGAGCGCCGTTTCCGAGGTGGTCAGGTTGCGCCTGGCATAGTCGCCATAGCTCTGCGAGCCGTCGACAAGGTCGGGCAGCAGGGCCAACAGATCCTGCCGCTGGTCAGGGTCGATCGAGTCCAGTGCGGCATTGGCGGGGTGAAAGCTTTCCGTCTCCAGCCCGTTGGCCCAGATGATGTTGTGGCGCGGCAGCAGGATATGCACATAGGTGACCTCGCGCAGGGAATAATCCACCGTGACGCTATGGTCGTTGATCAGGTCTTCGGCCGCGACCAGGACCTCGTCGACGTTGAACAAAGCCTGCGCCGAGGCACCCCTGACCAGCATCCGGTGCTGCGGGCTGACCCACAGATCCTGCTCGGGCCGGTCCTGACCCAGAGCGCCGCAGCGAAAGCGGATCGGGCGCAGATGCGGCATCGCGTGCAGCCGCGCGCCGGTCATCCGCCTTTGACCGCGCCACAGCACCATCTGTGCGCCGTTGTCGCGGGTCAGCACGCGGTCGCCCTGCGCCAAATTCTGGATCAGACCGGGACCATCCGGCGTGGCAAGATAAGTGCCCGGCGTAAAACAAATCACCCCGCCCGTCGTGCGCCGGTCGGGCACAGTATGGCTGTGGTCCATTGCCATCGCCACTACCCAAAGATCGCGGTCGACCGGCGGCAGCGACCCCACCAACAGCAACAGCAAGGCTCCCGTGTCGGGCACCGTCATAACCGTGATCACAAAGGTTTCGTGCCCGTCGGTGACGACAAAGCTCTGATCCGGCAGGTCCGGCTCAAACCGGTCACCGGTCAGCACCGTGCCAAAACCGATCAACCGCCGGACCATCCGCGCCGCACGGCGGCGCAACTCCTGCATCCCCTCGGCCCCGGCCAGAACCAGCACGCCTTGCGGGCCATCGACCCGAACCGGCGTGCCCGACCAACGCCACGTGACGCCAACCGACAGCATGTCCAGGGGCGCACCCCGCGTTCCGTCTGTGTCCGTTTGTGCCCAAGGAATGACGAACGTGCCTTGAGAGCGCGTTTTCATACCTGTATTTCCTGCCCGTCTTGTTTTTCTTATGCCCCAGATTTACCCAATCCGCCCGAAAATTCAAATCCTAAATCATCAGGCCACCGCAAAGGACCCAAACTGCTTTCAGCCAGCGTCAAAAGCGCAAGTTCAGATTGACCGATCCGACCAGTTGCCCCTCGGGCTGGCTCTCAAATTCAGGTGCCAGATAGGTGACACCGTAAAAGGCCGATGACCGCTGCCCCTGCCAAGACACCCCCGCCCGCAGCCTTGTCCGCGTTGCCGCCGCCACCACGCCGCCGCCCTCGGGCAGGTAATCCGACCCGAACACGTGCGCTACATCGCCGCCCAGCGTCAGGCTCATGGCCGAGCCCCCCGTCCCCGCGATACCCCGGTAGCGTTGACCGGTCGTGTCATCACGCAGCAAAAACCCGCCCTGTCCGAAATTGCCGATCACCACATCGCCCCCGGCCCGCACCAGGTTTTCGATCCCGGCCTCGGCCGCCACAAACGGGCGCACCCTTACACGGTCACCCAAGGCAACGTCGCGCCCCAATTCGGCGCTTAAACTCGGGACGACCGCATTGCCCAACTGGCCGCTTAGATCCGAGATGCGACTGTCGCCCAGCACCTTGTGCAGCCAGGATTGAAACCGCCCCAGACCGGTTTGCGGCCCCAAAACCACCAGATCCAGGCCCAGACTGGCCTGCATCCCGGCCCAGATCACATGCGAATGCACGCCCAACGACAAAGCACCAGCAAAGGGGCGGTCGTCCGGCGCAGGGGTTCCCAGATCGGCGGCCGCGATGATAGCGCCAGAAAAGCGGTATTCCAGCAGATCACCCAACTTGGCCGGCGTAGCGCCGGTCCAGGCCGGGCCCCGCAGCACCGACACCGTGTAAGACCCGGTTTGCCAGCGGTCGCGCAGATCGCCAAGGACGTCATTGCTCAGCAATCGCCCCCAGCCCAGCGTCAACCTGTCCTGCGCCGGAACCGGCCCCGCGCACAGGATCAGCCATCCAACAAGGGTCGCGATCATCGTCCGCAGAATCATGCCCCAGCCCCAAAGCCATCACACCCTCTCTGCTTAGAAAACTATGGTTACCAAATCCTCAATTTTCGCAAGTTGACGACCCTATTCCTGACCCAGCGGCGCATGGGGCAGATAATCTGCCTCAAGTTGCGCCATTTGCTCACTCGTCAGGGTCAGCGTCAGCCCCGCAACGGCGTCGTGCAACTGTTCGACCCGCGTCACCCCGATGATCGGCGACGATACCCCCGGCTTTTGCCTGAGCCATGCCAAAGCCACCTGCGCCATGGGCCGGTCCAACTGCCTTGCCAAAACCTCGACCGCGCCGATCACTCGCGCGTCAGCCTCGACCGTGCGGTCGAACAGAAAACGGCCATAGGCATCTTGCCGGGTCCGCTCCGTCTCGACCCCCGCAGGCCGCGCCAGCCGCCCGCGCGCTATCGGGCTCCACGGGATCATGCCGACGCCCTGATCAAGGCACAGCGGCACCATCTCCCGCTCCTCCTCGCGGTACAATAGGTTGATCTGGTTCTGCATCGAGACAAAGGCCGTCCAGCCACTGGCCCGCGCCACCTGCTGCGCCTTGGCAAATTGCCAGGCCCACATGGTGGATGCGCCGATATACCGCGCCTTGCCCGCACGCACCACGTCATGCAGCGCCTCCATCGTCTCCTCTATTGGCGTGTGATTGTCCCAGCGGTGGATCTGGTACAGGTCGACGTGATCGGTTTTCAACCGCCGCAAACTGGCATCGATGTTGTGCAGGATCGATCGCCGCGACAACCCGCGCATCTGCGGTTCGGCCTGCATCGTGCCATGGACCTTGGTCGCCAGAACGACCGCGTCGCGCCGTGTGACAGTCCACAGATAATCACCCAAAATCTCCTCGGATGATCCGTCCGAATAGACATTCGCGGTGTCGAAAAAGGTGATCCCCGCCTCAACCGCCGCCTTGATCAGCGGTTCGGACGCCGCGCGCGGCAATGTCCAGGGGTGACCGCCGCGCTCGGGCGCGCCAAACGACATGCACCCCAGACAAAGTTCAGACACCTGCAACCCCGACCGTCCCAACTGTTGCATTTTCATCGGCATACCCCCTGTTTGCGTCCAGCATAGGCGCGCGTGTCAGGATAACCAAGAGCGGGGTCGAAGCGGCGCCTGAATTGCGTCCGATCCGCCGGAGGCTATCGGACAAACAAAAAGTTTGACTGGCAAAGTCCGTCATTTTCTGGCAGGGTCGCCTTCACGTCAGGGGGAGACCTGTACGAAAACTCATCAGGCCGACCTCATTCGCCCCGGCGCGCTCAGTAGACCTGTGCAGGGCTGCTGGATGGAATGTGACTGGACAGACCGGCCGTCAATCGTCATTAGAAATTCGACAAAGCCGTGCTGATGTGCGCTGGCCGGCAAACACAGATTGGAACACCTCCAGATGATCGAGAAAGCCAACCCGACGGTACTGTCCTATTTCGGCTGGGCCTTTGCTGTGACGATCGTGGGCTTGATCCTTGGCGCGTGGCTCGGATGGCAATCCACCGGGACGCTCAGCGGGGCGGCCTCTATCTTCTTCATCTGCTGTGTTCTGGCGGTTCTTGAAATATCGCTGTCCTTCGACAACGCGATCGTCAATGCCAACAAGCTGAAGGACATGACGCCTGTCTGGCAACAACGCTTCCTGACATGGGGTATCATCATCGCCGTGTTCGGCATGCGGATCATTTTTCCGCTGCTGATCGTGGTGATTGCAGCCCAAGTCGGACCATGGACAGCCATCATGATGGCCGCCAGCCAGCCCGAAGAATATGCCCGCATCATGTCCGAGGCGCATCTGCCAATTGCGGCATTCGGCGGAACCTTCCTGATGATGGTGGGGCTGTCCTTCTTCTTTGATCATGAAAAAGACGTCCATTGGGTGCGCTGGATCGAGGAAAAGGCACAAAACTATTCCTCGATCAAAGGGGTCGAGATCGCACTTGTGCTGATCGTCGTGATGATCTTCGTCCGCATCATCAGCGGCAGTGCCGACCTGGAACTTGGCCCTGTTGCGGCCAATACCTTCTTCTTCTCGGCGATCTGGGGCTTGTTGACATTCCTGCTGGTCGAAGTTCTCGGCTCGGTTCTGGACCGGAGCGAGGAGATGCTGGAGGGTGCGGCCAAAGGCGGCATCGGGGCATTCCTTTACCTTGAAGTTCTCGATGCCAGCTTCAGCTTCGATGGTGTGATCGGTGCCTTCGCGCTCAGCCAGAATTTGTTCGTGATTGCCATCGGTCTGGGAATTGGTGCGATGTACGTCCGCTCGATGACTATCATGCTGGTCGAAAAAGGCACTTTGGCCGAATACCGCTATCTGGAGCACGGGGCGTTCTGGGCGATCCTGATCCTGGCCGTGATCATGTTCCTTCAGTCCATTGTCCACATCCCCGAGGTGATCACCGGCCTTGGCGGAGCCTGCCTGATCGGCGTTGCTCTGATGTCTTCGATCCGATGGAACCGCGCCAACGAGGGTGAATAAGGTCAAATAGGCCCCCCGTTTTGCGCGTCACCTTGGGTGGAAACGGGGGCTGCCTTGCTGAGTGTGCATCGCAACACCGTGACCCCGGTTGGAACGAACTTGCTTTTCGCGTCAGAGAGATCACATTCCGTAGCCTTCCGGTCTACCTTGTTCTTGATGTGTCCGGCTCGATGCACGGCGAACCGCTGTGCGCGCTTCATCAACTGTATCTCGCAATCGATTCAGGCGCAAAGCCGCAGCGTCAGCACGGGTCAGGAAACCCGGGCTTCCCTGGCCAAAGGCGTCGCCGATCTGTTGGCCGACACGCAGAAAGGCCAGACCATCACGCCCTGCGCCGATCATGATGACCGATATGCCGTCTTCATCGCAAAATGCGCGAAACGGTCGGCCCCCTATATCGTGAAATACAAACGCCACATGAACCGGATCGAAACCACCGGCCCCGCCTTGGCGCAGATGTTCCTGATACGGAATTATGCGGTGCTCATGACCGTGCCGGTCAAGAACAGCTATTTCGACATGTCGGATGGCCAGTCCAGCCCCCAATCCGTCAGTTCCGCCGATATGAATGTCGACAGATCAGTCCATGCCTGCCCGCAAAGTTGATGTCGGCGCGGCTGCCGGGCACTCTTGGCAAATGCGTCGATAGGCCGTAGCAGTCGCAGGCCCCTGTTCCGCAGAGCAGCGCGGAACACAAGCCAGCCAAAGGATGCGACAGCCATGAAATTATGGTTTACCAAGGGTCTGTCGAACACGGTCGACGCCATAGCCATGATTGCCAAAGACCCTTTGGGACACGACATGGCCATCCTTGGCAGTCACGTCGACCCAATTCAACCTTTGCGCGACGCATGGCCCCAGTTTCTGGTCGAACCAAGGGCGCTGAAAGGTCCGGATTACGCCGATTGGGTTTATCAGACCGCCTTGCAAGAGAAGGTCGATCTCATCGTCGCGCAGCGACAACCCCGCAGCCTTTGGCCCGAACGCGAACGTTTTGCGGCGGCCGGCATCCGGCTGCTTGTTCCCGCCACGCCGCAGGTGCTTGATATTCTGGACGACAAACTGTTGTTCCAGAACGATCTTCACCTTGCGGACCTGTCTGCGGCCGGTGTTCATGGACATGCAGCAATACCCTTCGAAGACGTGGCCGCATTCGACGCCGGACGGGAAAAGCTGATCGCAAGCGGTGATGCCAAATACGGACTTTGCGTCAAACCCGTTATCGGCATCTTTGGATCAGGCTTTCGCCGCATTGACGAAGATGGCAATGACTTTGAACGTCTGGTATCGACAGATCAGGATGACCTGTACCGGATCTCTTTGGACGGCTTTCGTCTGGCTCTATCACGCGCCTCCAAACCCCGGCAAATGATCCTGATGCCCTATCTGCCTGGGGTCGAGCGCAGCGTTGACTTCGTCGCGCATCAAGGGGAATTGATTGCAGCCGTGGCACGATGTAAAACCGGAAAGCATCAGGTTCTTGAAGTATCCGGGCCGGCCATTGAGATTGCACGCGCTCTGGCACGTCGATATCAGTTGAACGGCCAATGCAATCTGCAAACCCGCGAAATTGACGGGCGTCAAGTCGTCTTGGAGATTAACGCCCGAATGTCAGGTGGCATGGCGATGGCCTGTCTTGCGGGTGTCAATCTGCCCTTGCTTGCGGTTCTTTCGGCGGCAGGATTGCCTTATCCAGACCCCGTCAATCTGAACGGTAATTTGCTTGTTGGGATGGTTGAACAAGCGCGGATCCTGAACAGTGATCAACTCTGATCAGATCTGCCGCCGCCGCCGGCGGTAGCGGATTTTTCGCGTCAAAAGTTCGCAGTCTGATCACGACCATACTCTGACCGAGGCACAAAACGCTTGATTCGAAGGGGCGTTCAGGTGAAACATCATTCGACGGAACACCACCAGTGGACTGTCGACGACGTGCCAGCAGCTCTTGTAGTGGGACAAGTCCGACAATCCCACCTTGCAAAATTGATTCTGTCTGATGGCAGGATCTGTGTCAAAAGGAACGCGCCAAATGGACTTACAAGCAGGAGCAAATGCTTCGTTATCCGAAAATACGATCAACCTTGCAATCAATCTGCCGCTGGGTGCAGAAATTGATATTACTGCCTTGCAAGTCTATGAGAATGGCAAAGTCCGCGGTGACGGCGACATGTGTTTCTTCAACCAGCCCTCGATATCGGGCGGAGCGGTGGTGCTGTCCCTGCCCTCGGCCGGCAAAGCGATGCTGGCTGTGCAGTTGACGAAAGTTCCGGCTGATGTCGAAAAAGTCGTGCTGACCGCGACAATCGACGGCACTCAGACATTCGGGACCACATCCGGGACCCTGTCGATGACGGTTTCAGACATTTCCATGATCGTCCCCACGTCAGGCAGAAGCGAACGCGCCCTGATCCTGGCAGAGATTTATCGCCGCAATGGCCAATGGAAAATTCGCAACGTATCTCAGGGCTTTAACGGTGGGCTGGCCGCATTGGCAGCCCATTTCGGTGTGGAAGTCGCTGAAAAGCCCGAGGTTGTCACCACACCTACGCCGCCACGCAGCGCGCCACCTGCCGCACCTCAATCCGCACCAAAGCCGGTCAGTTTGAACAAGATTTCGCTGACAAAGACCGAAAGCAAGATAAGCCTCAAGAAATCAGACGGTCGTTTCGGAAAGATCCGGATCAATCTGAATTGGAACCAGAAGAAAAGGAAGGCTGGCCTTTTCGGCCTGGGATCCGCTGCGATCGACCTCGATGTTGGCGCCTTTGTTCAAGACAGCCAAGGCACCGTCACGGTTGTTCAGGCCTTGGGAAATTCCTTCGGCGATTTTAACGCATTTCCTTATGTCAAACTCCTTGGTGATGACCGGACCGGGGCGGTTTCTGGTGGAGAGTGGATTGAGATTAATGGTGATCATTGGTCGCAGTTGCGCCGCGTCCTGATCTTTGCCTTCATCTACGAAGGTGTCCCGAATTGGACAGATACTGATGGCATGGTACGAGTTCATGTGCCTGGTCAACCAGAAATTGAAGTCAGCATGAACGAGTTTGGCTCGCAAAAAGGGATGTGCGCGGTTGCCTATCTTGAAAACATCAACGGCGAAATTCGCGTCAGCCGCGAATTGACGTTCCACTCGGGTCATCAGGCTATGGACGAAGCCTATGGTTGGGGGATGCGCTGGAAAGCGGGTCGGAAGTAACGTTTCCGTCATCCCGGTGTCACGATTGACATGACAGAAGTCGGTTTGCTGGGCCATGTTGACTCACGCACAGTATTTGCCCGTTGAGCATTTGCCTCCCCCACACAGAAAGACCCACGTGACGATGGAAGATCTGATTGAAAAGGTTGGCTCAAGCCATGTGCTTTTGACAGGGCGGCTGGACCTCAGCTTTCATGGCAGCGCAAACGACGCCGCACTTTTTCAGATCGCCGAACGGCAAAACCCAAAGCGCGGCTTTCTTTTTGTGTCCACCGTGCTGGGTCGGCATATCCCGATCCCGCCGTCCCGCCATCGCAAGGTCTTGCGGACATTGGGCGAGGGCTGCCTGCCGCATTTGCTGCCCGGGCCTGTTCTGGTCATGGGCTTTGCGGAAACGGCCGTCGGCCTAGGCGCCGGTGTCGCCGAAGAGATCAGTCGCCACCGCACCGCGACCACCTATCTGTCGACCACGCGCCACATGATCCCCGGTCGCGGCTGGGTGTCGTTCTCCGAAGACCACTCCCACGCCAGTCGTCATGAGGTATTGCGCCCCGACAACCCTGCGAGCCTGGCTGACGTGCGCAATCTGGTCCTGGTCGATGACGAAATGACCACCGGCAACACGATGGCCAACCTTGCGCAGGCGCTGAATGCCACTGGCCTGACCTTCAGGCGGATCGTGCTGGTCACTCTGACGGACTGGTCGGAAGGCAAGGCCGTGGCTCTGGTTCGCACTGCGAGCGGGATCGAGGATGTGCGGTCGGTCAGCCTGCTGCAAGGCAGTTGGTTCTGGACCAAGGACCCGGATGCGCCGTCCAGCACCGTGCCCACGCTTCAGGGCGCCGCACTGCCTGCCTGGCATCCGACGGGCGATCAGGGGATGTTTGGCGCGCCGCGCCTCGGGCTGACTGACTATTCAGGCCCTGCGATGTTGCCGGGCCTGAACCTCGCGCCATTTGCCCCCGGCACCCGCGTTCTGGTGGTAGGATCGGGCGAGCATGTCTGGCACCCCTTCAGACTGGCCGAGGAATTGGAAGCCATCGGCTGTCAGACCGCCTTTTGCGCCACAACGCGCTCGCCGATCCATCTGGGCGACGTAATCCGTCATACAATGACTTTTCCGGATCATTTTGGGCTGGGCGTGCCGATGTATCTTCACAACGTCCGGCGTCAAAACTGGGACCGCGTGATCCTGATGACCGAAACCGGGATCGAAGGGATCGACGACCACCTGAAAGCGCAACTGTCACCGTGCGAGATCATAGACGGCCATGGCCGCGTTCATGTCGCGGGCGCGATATGAAACCCATCCTGTTCGCTGACCTCGATGACACGCTGTTTCGCTCGCTGTCGCGGTTTGGCGGCGATACGCAGGGCATGACCCAGGTCACCACGGCCAGGAACGGCAATCATTCGTGGATGACCCCGCGCCAGTTAATGTTCATGGATTGGGCGCTGACCGCGATGCAGGTGATCCCCGTCACCGCCCGCAGCCGCGAGGCTTTTGGGCGGGTCGCATTGCCGTTTGCCGGGCTGGCGGTTCTGTCGAATGGCGCAGTGATCCTGAATGCGGATGGCCAGCCCGATCCGCTGTGGCAGAACCGCACCGCAGCGGTCAGCCGGCGTTTTACCGGGCTGCTGAACGCCATGATGTACAGGCTTCAGGCAATCCCGACAAACCTGCGGACATGGATCGTGTCCGAAGACGGGGCGGACATCTATCTTTGCGTCAAATCCAACAATTCGGGCGATCTGGTGGACCGCGACCTGGATCTGGCCCAGACCATCCTGACCGAAGGCTTTGATCTGTCCGGACTGGCGCTGCACCGCAACGCCAACAACCTGTCCCTGACCCCGCAAGAAGTGTCAAAGGCAGCAGCTGTCACGCATCTGCTGGAAACCCACGCCGATCTGGCCGCCCGCATCATCTTTGGCGCGGGCGACTCTCTGACCGACCTGCATTTCATGTCCTTGGCGGATTTCATGATGGTGCCGCCGACGTCGCAGATCGCCCAGACCCTGCCGGTTCACGACATCCGGCAGACCCTACCCATCGGTACGGCCGGTTCCGGCAGCTATGCTACGGACGATGTCCGCTTTTTGCTCAAGGTGGTGGATCTGAAAGCGGTCGGCATCGATGAAAAAGAGCATCTGATCCAAAGCGGCCAGCGGCACTATTCCGAGATGATTTCTGACGAACGACGCCCGGATGCCCGCTATCTCGACTTGTTCGACCGGGCGTGCCAAACCTCGATCCCCAGAATTGCCCGCGAAGTGGCCGGGATTGCCAGCCTCCTGGTCCTGTCGCGCAGCCGTGGCCCGCGCAAACGTCTGGCCCTGTGCAGTCTGGTCCGCGCCGGCGTCCCCTACGGCGTCATCCTGTCGCGCGAACTGCAACACCGGGGTGTCGATGTGACCCATTTCGGCGTGTCGATCATCCGCGACAAGGGCATCGACGCCAATGCCATGACAGCGGTCTTGCAGCATTTCGTGCCTGAAGAGGTGGTCTTTGTCGATGGCTGGACCGGAAAGGGCGCGATTGCCGGGGAACTGGACCGTTCCTGGCGCAGCCTGACGGGCCTGAAACCCTGCCTCGTCGTGCTGTCTGATCCTTGCGGCCATGCCCAAATCAGCGGCTCGAACGAAGATTGGCTGATCCCGACAGGCATCCTTGGCGGCATCGTTTCGGGGCTGGTGTCGCGCTCGATCCGGAATGCCGGCGTGGTCGGTGACGCGGACTTTGACGGCTGCCTGCTGCTGGACAACCTTGCCGGTCTGGATCGGTCCCGGGCCTTTGTCGACGCAGTTTGCGATGCCATGATCTTGTGCCGCGACGACGCGCCGGTCTGCCTGCCGGATGCCGCCGTGACCGCAGACCTGCGCGCGGCGTCACTGGCCTGCGTCGACCGCATCCTGCACGAATTCGCCGCACCGTCGCGCAACCTGGTAAAGCCCGGCATCGCCGAGGCCACCCGCGCCGTCCTCCGCCGCAGGCCCGAGCGTGTTTTCCTCAGATCGGCCGATGATCCCGATGTTGCCGCCCTGCTGCATCTGTGCGAGGTTGACGGGGTGGACATTACCATCAACCCGATATTGACAGGACCCTACCGCGCTGTAACGCTCATTCAAAGGAACGCCTGATGGGGCACGAAGAAGACCGCCGTTTCCCGTACAGTCTTGGTGCCACGCTTTACCTGCCGATCATCCATCCCAAAGTTCAGGACATCCTGTCGGGCGATATCCCGGCACCAGCCTCTTCCATCGTGCTGTGCCTTGAAGACGGTCTGCACGAAAACGATGTCGAGCGTGGCATTGCCCACCTCAAGACCCTTCTGGCCAAACCGGTCCCAACCAATGCCAGGGTCTTTGTCCGCCCCAGATCGTTCGAGATGGCCTGTCGACTGGCGGATATGCGGGGAATTTCCAACATCGAGGGGTTCGTGGCCCCCAAAATGCGCCCCGAGACGATACCAGAATGGCTGGACCTTGTTGCAGCAGCGCGCCTCGCGATCATGCCGACGCTTGAAACCGCCGATTGCTTCGACCCGGCGCGCGTCGTGGCGATGCGCGACATCCTGCGCGCCCGGCATGACGTCTCGATCGTGGCGGTGCGCCTCGGCGGCAACGACCTGCTGGGCGTCTTGTCACTGCGCAGGCGCCGTGGCGTGACTTCCTATGACGGGCCGCTGGGTTGGGTGCTCTGCATGTTGTCCTCGATGATGATTTCGTCGGGCATCCCGGTTGCGGCACCGGTTTTCGACATCATCGACGATCTGGACACGCTGAAGGCCGAGGTCGAGCGTGACATGGAAATGGGCTTCATCTCGAAAACCGCGATCCACCCGGCCCAGGTGCCCATCATCGAGGCCGCCATGGGTGTCAGGCGGGATGATCTGGTTCAGGCCCATGCGATCCTTGATGAACACGCCAAGGCCGTGTTCCAGATCGGCGGCGTGATGTGCGAGCCTGCGACCCACAGGTCATGGGCGGAACGCATCCTGTCGCGCCACGGCAGATACGGCGTGACCGATGCGGAAATCCACTACCAGATCGCATCCGTTTGACCAAACGCCATCTGGCCAGTTGTGCGCTGCGCAGCGTCGGCTGTCTTGACCAACGCCCTTTTGGTACCGTGACAGGGCACCATTGAAATAATTGCCTCGCCACCACATCTTTGGGGCGGGCGCTTGCAAGGATCGGCAGACGCTGGCGGTTTCGGACCAACGGAATCGGTATAGAAACAACAACCAACGGAGCCTCGGAAACATGACCATCTCACTCAGCAAGGGCGAAAAGATCAGCCTTTCAAAAAGCAGCCCCGGCCTGACGAAAGTCTTCATGGGCTTGGGCTGGGATCCCGCCAAGAAGAAATCC
The DNA here is from genome assembly GCA_038323315.1 of Rhodobacterales bacterium. Lineage (GTDB taxonomy): Bacteria > Pseudomonadota > Alphaproteobacteria > Rhodobacterales > Rhodobacteraceae > Stagnihabitans. Next base: position 13,300 of record JBBQGU010000040.1, read on the forward strand.
GGCGGCTTTTTCAGCAAGCTTTTGGGCGGGGGTCAAGCCGACTCCATCGATCTCGACGCCTCTGTCATCATGCTGGATGCGGCAAAGGCCGCCTTGGATGTCGTCTACTTCGGCCAAAAGACCTCGAAAGACGGTTCGATCCTGCACGGCGGAGACAACCGCACCGGCGAGGGCGCGGGCGATGACGAAGTCATCTATGTCAACCTTGCTGCACTGCCTGCAACTGTCGTCCACCTTGTCTTCACGGTCAGCTCGTTTCGCGGACAGACCTTCAACGAGGTCGACAATGCCGTCGCCCGTCTGGTGAACGACAGCAACGCGCAAGAGATCTGCCGATTTGCATTGCATGAGCAAGGCGCGCATACTGGCGTGATCATGGCATCCTTGTCCAAAAATTCTGATGGCTGGACCATGGCCGCTCATGGTAAACCTTGCCAAGGACGTACAGCTAGTGATCTCGCCGGCGATGCCCGGTCCGTAGTTTAGGGAGCGAAAACATGTTCAGCAAAATCAAAGCCGGAATGGACAAGGCACTCGCCGGTTTGGCCGCCGAATCGTCCAAATTCAAGAATCGCTCTTTCATGGAAGCGGTGGTAGCCTCTTGTGCGCTGGTTTCGGCGGCAGACGGTTCGATATCATCTGAAGAAAAGAACAAGATGATGGGATACCTGCGCAATTCCAATGAACTGAAGCATTTCGATGTCAATGAAGTCATCGCATTCTTTGAAAAGATGTCATCCGGCTTCAGCTTCGATGCCGCAATCGGCAAGGCAGAAGCCCTTAAGGTCATCGGAAAGCTGCGTGGCAAAGAAGATCAGGGCCGATTGATGATCCGCGTGGCCTGCGCAATTGGCGCAGCCGATGGCGATTTCGACGCCAAGGAAAAGGCTGTCATTCAGGAAATATGCCGAGACCTCGGGTTGAATCCGGCCGATTTTGACGTATAATTTATAGCCGCTTCGTGTGTTGCGTGACCCATCGATGGAAATTCCATCTGAACCCAGTGACCTCTTGCCGTGTAATATCGCGACAAGTTTCCTAAAACCCTTATCAGGAGGCCAATATGGCTGTATCTCTCTCTAAAGGTGGCAACGTATCTCTCACCAAGGAAGCCCCGGGCTTGACCGGCGTCACCGTCGGTCTCGGCTGGGATTCCCGCGCGACGGATGGTGCTGCCTTCGACCTTGATGCGTCGGTCTTTATCTGCGGCGAAGATGGCAAGGTGCGCACGGACACCGATTTTATCTTCTACAACAACAAAGTGGGCGCCGCTGGTGCCGTGGAACACCAAGGCGACAATCGCTCGGGCGAGGGGGATGGCGATGACGAAGCCGTCAAGGTCGACCTTGCCAAACTTCCGGCGGATGTGAAAAAGCTGGTGTTTGCCGTGACCATTCACGAAGCCGGCCCGCGCGCCCAGAACTTCGGTCAGGTCGGCAACGCCTACATCCGGGTCCTGAATTCCGAAGGTGGCGCCGAACTCGCGCGTTATGACCTGTCCGAGGATTACTCGACCGAAACCGCACTGGTTTTCGGCGAACTGTATCGCCACAACGCCGAATGGAAGCTGAAAGCGGTCGGTGCCGGCTTTGCCGGGGGCCTTGGCCCATTGGCCGCAAGCCACGGCGTCAATCTCGGCTAAACCTGATTGCCCGGCGGGTGTCAAATTACACCCGCCGCAGCAGCTTTGACAATCGGTTATAATATTTCGGTTGTATCGCCAAGCCAGGAATGCGCTGATCCCCACCTCGCGCGAGAATCGGCCTTCATGTTGAGATGCCCCGTCGGCTCAATGATCAGTGTGAGCATATGATCAGGTGCGTCGCTCAAATTTCCAAAGTTCCAGCCACTGGCTGCTGCCTGATCAGCTAACCCCCCATCAAATCTCTTTAGTCCTCATTCCTTACATGCATTGCCAAGATCATTCGGGCGATCTTGTTGGCCCCGGGCGATGGCTACCAGACTCTTTGGCTTCTGCGCCAACATGCAGCCAGCCATGACCCACGTCGACGGTTACCACCTCCCCATCAATGAACAATTGACATGGCGCCGACGGACAATGGCCACCAGATTTCGCGTTGGCCCATGTTTATTGCCCGCCTCGTTGCTTTCCGCCTCGGGAATGGTGGCGGAGCGCCAGCCATGACGCGGCATTCAAGGCACGTTTGGCGTTGGAGGCGCTGAAAGGCGAGCGCAGGGTGTTGGAATTGGCGACCGCTTGCGAGGTTCATCTGTTACCGGCAGGTGTGTGCAGGCAAACACCGAGAGGCGACGATGATCCATCAATGGAACAAGGCGCTTCTGGAGGGGGCTGCCGATATTTTCGAGCGCGGCGGTCAGGCGGCGGCCAGTGCCGGGATTGCCGAAGACACGCTGCGTAATCTGCATCCCAAGATCGGAGAACTGGCCGTCGCTAACGATTTTTTGTCCCGAAAGCTCAAGCCTTGGGCCGGGAGGTGAGGCGAACGACGATCGAGCGGACCCATCCCAAGCTGTCGGTCGGGGCAGAGTGCCGCCTGATATCGATGTCGCGGTCGTCGCTTTACTATGGGCCGCAGGGCGAAACTCCGGAACCTCGACCTCATGTTGTTGGTCGACAAGCCATTGGCCGGTAATGGTTTGCCTTGCAAACCATGAGAGGCAGTTCCTGATTCCTTTACCTGGTGGCCATCCGCTGCCTGGCATTGTTTTGCTTGCAAACCGCGAAAGGGATGGACTGGTTCACCCGCAAGGTGCTGGCCTGGCGCATCTCCGACACGCTTGAGGCCGACGTCTGCCTCGAGACTTTGAACGAGGCGATCCATCGCTTTGGACCGCCTGAAATCATGAATACCGATCAAGGCTCCCAGTTCACTTCCTTCGACCGGACTGATCGGCTGAAGCGTGCCAGGACCAAAATCTCCCCTCTCACGCATGCAAACATGCACTGCCCGGCAGTGGACGGACGGCAAAGCCCGCTATCTGGACAACATCTTCATCTAACGACAGTGGCGATCCTTGAAGTATGAAGGCGTCTACCTGCACGCATGGGAAACCGGGTCGCAAGCCAAGGCCGGTGTCGGGCGCTGGATCACCTTTTACAACCACCATCGGCCCCTGAGCTATGCCCGAAAGTTGGTAGTGGCTTGATCAGGCGGCTTTGATTTCGTGCTTGATCCCGTCACGGAATTCAACCCCCTGGATGATCTCGGGCAGGCGGTTTTGGCCATCGAGCTTGCGCCATTTCTTCTTGGCTGAGAGCATCAGTTGGTGCGTCATGCGTTGCCCGGCAGGTGCATGCGCAGCATGCTGCCGAGAGGGGCCAGCGCCGTTTGTCGGCTGAGGCATCCTTTGGTCTTGGAGGTTCGGTGCCTGACCGTGGCAAAGGTGCTCTCGATGGGGTTCGTGGTGCGGATATGCGTCCAATGCTCGGCCGGGAAGTCATAGAACGCGAGCAGGTCGGCGCGGTCTTTGGCTAAGCATTTCACTGCCCGGTCATATTTCACACCGTAGGCTTCGGCGAAGAAATCGAATGCGGTGTCGGCGGCAGCCTTGGTTTCTGCCATCCATATGTCCTTCAGATGCGCCTTGGCCTTGGGCTGGACCGACTTGGGCATCGCGTTCAACACGTTTGCCGTCTTGTGGACCCAGCAGCGCTGAACGCGGGTCTGGCCATAAACCTCGTGCAGGGCGGCCCAAAACCCCATTGCCCCGTCGCCCACAGCCAGTTTCGGTGCCATTTCCAGCCCCCGGCGTTTCGCTTCGCGGACCTTCGGTTCAGGTCCAAGAGCAGCTCCCGCCAGCTCTGGGTGCTTTCGCAAAAGCCGTCGATCAGGCCCAGCACATCCTTGTTGCCCCACTCATCGGCACCGATAATCACCAGCATACATTGACGATCCTCGTCCATGCGTGGGCTGAAATAGACGCCGTCGGCCCAGAAATACACATAATTCCGCGCCGACAGATCGCGTTTGGACCAGCGTTCATATTCGTCCCACCAATCCGCC